>CAVWKL010000246.1:0-4966 GCA_963755075.1 uncultured Alphaproteobacteria bacterium | reverse complement strand
GTGTTATGTACGTACTCGTTCAGTTGGTGTTTGCTGCCGCGCGTTCCAGATGAACGCCGGCGAGACCATCGCCAGCGCGATCAGCGCCGCAAGATAGGGGGCGGGATGGGCGAACCAATGGCGCTGGCGCGGGCTCAGCGCGACGAAGACGAAGAGCCCGACCACGGTGAGCGCGGCGCTGTACTTGGAAAGGCCGGCAAGACCGAACCACAGGCCGACCGCCAGCCAAAGACCCCAGGCGGCGCGCGGGCCGGGCGCGTCGAAAAAGAGCGTAGCGAGCGCCAACGCCGCCCCGGCGAGCGCGAAGACGAGCGGCCCGTCGGGCACCACCCAGCCGCCGGCGGAGAGAAGAAAGAACGGCGAGACGTTGAGTGCAAAGAGCGCGACGAGGCCGGCGCGCGCCCCGAAGAGGCGCCGCGTCAGCGCGAACGTCAGCCAGCCCGTCGCCGCGAACAGCGCGATGAACGGCAGCCGCGTCGCCGCGCCCTCGCCGAGGGCCAACGCGGCGTAATGGGCGATCCATTGATGCAGCGGCGGATGATCGAAATAGGAAAGGTCGAGCCGGCGGGCGACGACGATCGTATAGGCCTCGTCGAAGCCGGGGCCGAGCGTCGCCGCCAGCGCCAGGCGCGCGAGCGCGAAGCCGGCGACCAGGATGAGCGCAGTGCGCGCGCTCGCCTCGAGGGCCGGCGAGCGAACCGGCGCCGCCGTCACGTGGCGGCCCGCGCCTTCGCGCCTTCAACGCCGGGGATGAACGAATCGAACGCCGCCCAGAATCGATCGCGGAAGATGTCGCGCTCCATCAAGACTTCATGCTCCGCCCCGTCGATCACGACGAGCCGGCCGGCCCGCAAGCGCGAGGCGAAACGCTCGGTGGCGCGCGTGTCGGTCACCCGGTCCGCGCCCGAAGCGACGACCAGAATCGGCGTCAACGTGCGGCGGGGAAAATCGGCATCCTCGAATTCGCTCATCTGGCGAAAGGCGGCGTGCAGCCAGCCGACCGTCGGCCAACCGAGGCCGAGCGAGGGCTCGGCCGCCAGAACCTTCGCCATGCGGGCGTAGCGCGTCGGATCGGAAGTGAGGGGGTTGCCGGCGAAGGGTTTCGCGACAAACATGTTCGCGCCGCCGCCGGGCGTGAAAACGCCGCCGAGGCCAATTGTGTCGAGCGCTTCGACCGCGAGCCGCGCAAGGCGCGGACGCTTCATTCCGGCGAGCCCGATCATCGGCGAGGTCAAGACCAGCCGATCGAAGGGACAACGCCCGGCGCGCGCCACCGCGAGGGCGATCGCCGCGCCCATCGAGTGGGCCAATCCGAACCATGGCCGTGGACACGACGGATAGAGAATCTCGCTGACGAGGGCCTCGAGATCGCGCTCATAAAGCGAAAAATCGTCGATATGGCCTTTGCGCGGGTTCTTCAACTGCCGCGCCGAACCGCCTTGGCCGCGCCAGTCGAGCGCCGCCACCGCAAGGCCGCGATCGAGCAAATCCTGGATCGTCTCGAAATATTTCTCGATGAATTCCGCCCGCCCGCCCAAGATCGCGATCGTGCCGCGCGGCCGGCGCGCGGGAACCCAGCGCGCGGTGCGCAGCTTCACCCCGTCCACGGCGCCAATCGAGGCGACAATCGCGCCCGATGGGATCGGATTGTCAGGGATGGAGACAAGACGCATGGGCGAGGCTCGGATGACGGCAGGCCGTCTTATAGGGCCGCGCGGGCGCGCCGCAAAGCCGGCAGGACGAGCGCGGCGCGGCGCTTGCCGCGGCGCGCCGCCCATGCGAGAGGACCGGCCCGGCCGTCCACGGAATTCAGCCTCGCCATGTCCGATCTCATCCTGTCCGGCGCTCGTCTGCTGCGCGCAGACGGCGGCATCGGGCCCGGCAGCATCTCGGTCGGGAACGGCCGAATCGCAGCGGTGTCGACGGAGCCTGTGGGAATAGCGACCGACGCCGGCCGCTATCTCGTGCTGCCGGGCATCGTCGATCTTCATGGCGACGCCTTCGAGCGCCAGCTCATGCCGCGGCCGGGCGTGCATTTCGCCCCGGCGGGGGCGCTCATCGAGACGGATCGGCAGCTTCTGGCCAATGGCATCACCACGGCCTATCACGGCGTGACGGTGACTTGGGAGCCCGGCTTGCGCGGCATCGAGGCGGCGCGCGAATTCCTCGCGGCGCTCATCGCGGCGCGGCCCCGGCTCGGCGCCGACGCCCGGCTGCATCTGCGCTTCGAATGCTCCAACCTCGACGCCGTCGAGGAGGTCTTGAGCTGGATCGAGACCGGCCGGGTCGACCTCTTGGCCTTCAACGAGCACAACGACGACGTCGCCCGCGACATCGAACGCGGCAAGCTCGGCGTCTATCTCGGCCGCACCCGCCTCGACGAGGCGAGCTTCATCGCCCTCTTCAAGGAGGTCCGCGCCCGCTTCGACGCCGTGCCGGCCGCCGTGAGGCGGCTTGCCGAGGCGGCGCGCAGGGCGATGATCCCGATGGCCTCGCATGACGACAGCTCGCCCGCGCTGCGTCGGCATTACCGGGCGCTCGGTTGCCATATCAGCGAATTCCCGCTCGACCCGGATACGGCGCGCTCAGCCATCGAGGCGGGGGAGTTCGTCATCCTGGGCGGGCCGAATGTGGTGCGCGGCGGCAGCCATGCGGCGCGCCTCTCGGCGACCGAGACGGCCGAGGCCGGGCTGTGCAGCGCCCTCGCGTCCGATTACTACTACCCGACCCTGCTGCAGGCGGCCTATATCCTGGCCGGTCGCGGCGCGCTGCCTTTCGCCGATTGCTGGGCGCTCGTCTCGCGCAACCCGGCCCGCGCCGCCGGCCTTGCCGACCGCGGCGAGATTTCGCCGGGCCGCCGCGCCGATCTCATTCTCGTCGATGATTCGGAGCCCACGCTGCCGCGCGTGGTCGCAAGCTACGTCGCGGGCGAACTGCGTTTTGCGGCGGTAGCCCTCTGATTCCGATTTTTCGCCGCCGATGCGCATGCTGGCGCGAGAATTCCGGCCTAACGCAGGACCGTGGCGCGCACCCACCAGGCCGGATGCGCCCGCCGAAGCGCGCGCGCCGCGCGCGCCGCCAGGCGGCGATCGTCGTAGAGCGCGAAGCAGGTGGCGCCCGAACCCGACATTCGCGTGAGCCGTGCGCCCTCGGGGGCCGATAGCGCCTCGAGCGCTTCGGCGACGCCCGGCGCCAGGCGAAGCGCGCTCGCCTGCAAATCGTTGCGCCCGCTTTGCAGCGCGGCGATGCATTGGGCGCGGTCGAGGCGCGCCCCGATCTGAGGCGATGGGTTCGAGCCGGTCGTCGCGCCGCGCGCAAGACCGAGTTCGGCGAAGACCGCCGGCGTCGGCAGGGGAATTCCGGGATTGGCCAGAACCGCGAAAAGCGGCGGCGGATCGAGCGGCGGGCCGAGCCGCTCGCCCAGCCCGCTCATGCGGCGGGCCCGCGCCGACAAGCACGCCGGCACATCGGCGCCGGCGGCGCGCGCCGCCGCCCAGAGGCGATCGTCGTCGTCGGCGAGGCCGTTTTCATGCGCCAGCGCGCGCAGCGCCGCCGCCGCATCCGCCGACCCGCCGCCGAGCCCCGCGGCGACCGGCAGGACCTTGCGCAGGTGGAAGCGGCCCAGGCGCAGGCCGGGCGCGCGCTCGGCCAGCGCCCGCGCCGCGCGCAACACCAGATTGTCGGCGAGCGGCCCGGCCGACGGCCCGGTCGGCCCGTCGACGGTGAGCGACAACGGCCCGCCGGGCGCAAAGCCGAGCCAGTCGCAGCAGCCGGCGAAGGCGACGAGGCTGTCGAGCTCATGCCATCCGTCCGAACGCCGCCCAAGGACGTGCAAGGTCAGATTGACTTTGGCGGGCGCCCGCCAAAGCCGCGACGACGGGCGCCCAGGCAATTCTAGCCGCCGCTCTTGGCGTCGGGGGATGCGGCGGGCGTCGGGGGACGGCGGGCGCCGCCGCCGTCGGGAGGTCAGGCAAGCCGAACTCGATCTTCTTGAGAATATTGGGAAGGTCATCCGGCTCGGGGTCCATGTCGCGCGCATGGTTCCACTGGAAGCGCGCCTCGATCCTGCGATTCACCCGCCAATAGGCGTCGCCGAGATGATCGTTGACCACCGGATCGGCGGGCTTGAGGTCGATCGCCTTTTCCAGCTCCTCGGTCGCTTCCTCGTAATGGCCGAGCTTGAAATGCGCCCAGCCCAGGCTATCCACGATGTAGCCGTCGCTGGGGCGCAAATCGACGGCGCGGCGCAGCATCTTGAACGCCTCCTCGAGATTGACGCCTTGATCGACCCAGGAATAGCCGAGGTAATTGAGCACCAGCGGCTGGTCGGGGTAGAGTTCGAGCGCCTTCTTGAAATCGGCCTCCGCCTTCGGCCACTGCTTGGAGCGCTCGAAGCAGATGCCGCGGAAATAGAACAACGTCCAGTTGCTCTTGTCCGGCGTCCCGACCAGCTCGATCGCCTTGTCGTAGGAGGCCGCGGCGTCCTCGTATCTCTTCGCCGAGCGCTGCAGGCTTCCCAAGGCGCTCCAAGCGTCGGCGTCGGTCGGATTGGCCGCCACGATTTCCTTCAGCCGCGCCATCGCATCATCGGTGCGCCCGATCGAATCCAATTCGAGCGCGGCCTGAATCTGCGCGCTCTCATGCATCGGCGAGGAGGCCGGCACGAGCTGATAGGCGCGGATCGCCGCGTCGTTGCGCTTGAGATCTTCGAACAGGTTGGCGACCGTTACGGCCGCCAGATCGTGATCGGGGCGCAGGAAGAGCGCCAGCCGCAAATAGATCAAGGCGGCCAATTCGTCGCCTTGCCGGGTTCCCGCGCCTCCCAGGCCGTAGAGCGCCTCGGCGGCACCCTCCTTGGCGTTGCGGATGACCGAGGCGAGCGGTTTGCCCGCCGCCGGATCCGCAATCGCGGTCATGATCAGGGGGTGATGGGGAATGAGGCGATCGAAGTCGGCATAGACTTTCT
>CAVWKL010000245.1:0-4818 GCA_963755075.1 uncultured Alphaproteobacteria bacterium | reverse complement strand
CTCGGGGTTCCGCTTGCAGAACGCGCCTGCGCCCGCCGAGTTGCGGCTGACGTCGGCCTTGCCGCACGCGAGGTTTGCGCCGACGTAACATAGCCAGATTTTGCCATTCATGCAGCGCGTGAACGTGCTCGTCGCAACGAACTCGGCCGGCAAGTCCAGGCCGATCTCGAATAGCCGGCGCGCGTCCGCGACGAATTCCGAGCTTAGCGGACGCAATCGGTCGTCGTTGCCGACCCGCGCGCAGTCGGTCCGGGCGCTTTCCGTTTGGGCTTCAGAGGGCTGCGGCGCGCCGGCGAGGCCAGCGGCGATGACGACCAATCCTGCGAAGACCAGACCTTTGTTCATTGTCCTTCTCTTCTCGTCAGTCCCCAGCGACACGACGACCGATCACTGGCATTCGCCAACGACCGTCGGGGTCGATTGCACGACGTAGATGTCGCTCGGAAGCAAGTAGCCGCGGTCGATGCGAAGCCTCTTCCCCTCGAACGAGGTCAGGTCAAGGTCGGGTTGCCTTAAGCTGTTGCGAGCATGGATCAGGTACTTGCCGCCGAATTCTTCGACCCACAGTTTGCCCGAACTGACGCACCCGACCATCGATTTGAAGACGGGGCCGGAAGCCTTGGGGCCTCCGCTCATGGGGAAAAACGCCAAAGTCATGACGATCGCGCCTGTCAACGTCAGGGGTAGCCCTCCAAAGTTCATCGATCGTCTCCTTCGCGGCCATGCGTCCCTTACCCGGCGTCACGAACTTGCCCGCTGACGACGACCCCGTCATCTGCTGGCTTGCGTCTGCGTAGAACCCCACGCAAGACCCGCGGTCGCCGCAATCCGCAGCTCGATCTCCAACTCACCGCGCGCTGCGTCGTCCGCCGGCGCTGCGGAAAACGCGATTTCGAGAAGCTAGAAATACAGAAGTTGTACTTGTCTCGATATGCGTCATTTCGCGCCTTGACAATATTGAACTGCCTCATTCAGCATTTTTCGTGGCGTTCGCCGCGCTCACCTTGAGCGGCGCGGTTTCCTTGCGCAGGCGACGGCGCGGAATGGAGATTGGTTGATTGTTCGCTCGGTCCGAGCGCCGTCGCCGGGGCTGACCGGGCGAGCAGACAGCAAGCCCCACGAGCTCAGTTCGAGGAGTTCCTCTTGGCCGCTCAGACGCAAAGCGAGCCGCATCGCGAGCCGGCCGTGGAATGGCAAATCGATGTCTCGCTGCTCGGCCAGCCGACTATGGTCGCGAACTTCGTGAAGGTGATCGCGATCGCCTTCGTTGTCATGTCGGGTTTGCTGATCTTCCTGTCGGTTATCGCCGGAGACATCGCGCCGATTTGGCCGCTGCTGCAATTGACGCTCTTTTGCGTCGGCGGCGTTGCGATTCTGTTTCTCTTCGTGATCCTCGTCATCTTTCGCAACCGAATGACCATGCGGTTTACGGTGGACGACCGCGGCGCCCGGTCCTCCCAGATCGACAGGCGCGCGCGCGCTGGCACGAAAGCGGCGATCGCGATCGGCGCGTTGAGCGGCAAGTCCGGCCTCCTGGGCGCGGGCTTGATCTCGCAATCGACTTTGTCGCAGACGATGTCATGGAGCGCACTGCGACGCGCCAGCTTTTCGCCGCGATGGCGCGCGATCAAGCTCGCCAACGGCTGGCGCACCGTCATGGTCCTCTATTGCCTGCCCGAAAACTACGAGGACGTCGCCGGGAGAGTGCAACAAGCCCTGGCGTCAAACCCGCCGAGCCGCGAGCGCCGCAGTCTCCTCGCCGGTTACCTGCTGCGAACCGCGCTCGTCGTGGCCGCCTCGTCGCCGCTCTTCAACCTGCCGACGCCCGTTCACGTCGAGGCGTTCGTTCCATTCTTAATCATGTGCTGCGCGCTCGCGTCCGTCTGGCTGACCCCAATCTTGGCATGGGTGGTGCTCGGAGGGCTCGCCTGGTTGGCGTTCGAGGTCTCATGGGTTGCGATGTCGCCGCACCGCTCGATCATCACTGACGACACCCTTCCGCTCTTCAGGCTGATGAGCGACGGCGACTGGATCGGGGCCACGCTTGCTTTTGTCGGGGCGGCGTACCTCGTCTGCCTCAGTTTTGCCCTTCTGCGCGGGCGCACGCAGTCGGCGCTCACGCGCGACATGAGCGAGATGGGGAGCTAGAGCCCAGTCGCCACCCGTCTTTCCATCGGATCGTCGTAGCGTCATGACTTTCAACAAAGTCCGAGTAGGCGCGCACCAACCGATCGAGCGATCCCTCTTGCGAGGACGCCTGGCCGACGGCGAGACGGCTGCCGCACAAATAGACGGCGGCGCAAGCCGCGCGCTTGCCGTTCATGCCGAAACGCTCCGCGGACTTGAGACGACGTCCGGGCGAAGTCCCGCCCCGCCCGGCCGTAATGATGCGCGATCGACCGCCGGAATCAGCAGCCGTTCCGCCGCTCCCACGTTTGCAGCTGTTGAACGCGCTGCGCCTCCCACCCGTTCAACCTGCCGAAGGGCGGAAAGCAGCCAGCGCCAAAAACTGCCCTCGCGCGTGCGGTTTGAAAGCAATACCCGTTTCGCGCGTAGATCGCGTTGCGCTCGTACCACAGCTGGTCGCACGACATCCCCTGGGCCTTAGCGACCGGCGGGGCGACAAAGAGCATTGTCGAGGCGACGCCAACGGCGAGACCGATGAACGTCGCTTTCCTGAGCATGGACATGGACGCCTCCTTCAACGAATTCCATTCGACGCGTTTTGCGCCGGATTCACTGACTGCGCGTGGCCGGACACCGGTTCGGCCAGCGTCGCACACGAATTCATTCCTCATTGCTTCTGCGCGTTGGAACACTCGTGAGCCTGCTTGAGCGCGGCGTCAGCCGACGCCGCGTCGCCGATGAAGGCGTATAAACGGAATATCTGCACCTCGGCGTTGCACGCTTCGACACGCCCACGGCACGGGCCGAGCGCCGTCGCTTTGTACGCCTCGATGGCGGCTTTCGTGTCGGCCGACAACTTCTCCTTCGATCCGGTATATCCGGTAAACCTTGGGAACTGGCGCTCTGCGCGAGTGTAGGCGTCCTCGCATTCCTGAACCGAGCCCGGATTGGCGCCACTGTCGACCGGGGGCGGACTCGGCGCCTGGGTCTTTGTCGGCTGCGGAGGCGTGGGCGTGGGCGTGGCGGTCGGCGGCGTCGACGGGGACGGCGCCGCGAGATGACCCTCCCAAGCATAGCCGCCATTGAACAGGCCGTGCATGACGCCGCCGACGATCTTGGCCGAATAGGTCTGGTCTGGCTCGCCAAACTGCGCGCACGGGCGCCGGAACGCCAATGTTGCGCCCGCCGGGTCGACGCGGACGTCGGCCATGGTCTCCCACCCCGCGCGCCCGAAGAAACGCACCGACCACGTCCCGGCGCTCTGCCGGATTTCGAGCTGCACGTGGACCGACCCGGGGATGGTGGTGTCCCACAGCCCCAGCATCGGTTCAGAATGCGCGGGCGGCGCCGGCGTCGGCGCGGGGGGCGCGGGCGGCGTCGACGGCGGCGCGGGGGTGCTGGTTGACGGCGGGTTGGGAGGCGTCGCAAGACCACGCCGTTGTCCGCCGCGTTCTTCTTGATGATCGCATTGTTGGGATCGCAGGCGAGCGCCGAGGTCAGATTGGCCTTGGCGGCGTCCGGGTCGCCGAGCTTCGTATAGGCCATGCCGAGGTTGTTCTTCGCCGCGCAGTGCGTCGGACAGAAGGCGAGCGCGCGCTGGTAGAGCGGAACGGCGCCTTTGGCGTCGCCGCCTTTCTGCAACGTCGCCGCCGCGACCTCCAGTTCATGGCACCAGGGATCGGGATCCTTCATGTCCTTGGGCTGCGGCGGCGCGATCCCGTGATTGACGGCGACCGTGCGCACCGCCGCGTCGGTCGGGATCGCAACTGAGAGCGTTGGCCGCCGCTTGCTTCGCCTGTTCCTTGTCGCCGATCGCGTCGTAAGCGGCCGCGGAATCGGCGATCGCCCCGCACAGTCGCGGACACGCCTGCAGCGCCTGGCGGTAGAGCGCGAGCGCGCCGTTCGCATCGCCCGCCTTCAGCCTCGCGCCGGCGGCGCCCGCGTCGGCGCGACATTGGGCCTCTTTGTCGACCGGCGGCGAGTCCAATTGCTGGTTCGCTATTGAGGGTAATTTGCGAGCCTCCTCAATCTGGTTCGCCATTTGGAGCAGTTTGCGAGCCTCCTCAATGTCGGCTTGATCCTCCGGCCCGAGCGCTTTCTCGGCGCCGTCAAGGAACTTCTCCAGCTTCGACTTGCAGTCGCTGAGACGTTGTTGCTCGCAATCGGTCGTCGCCGATCGCAGCAGCTTTAGGCGCTTCTGCCGCGCCTCGGCTTGCGCCGCCGCGTCGCGTTTGGCTCTCTCAAGCGCGTTCTGCAGTTCATCGAGCGCCTTGTCGTTGGCGAGAACCTTCTTGCCTTCGGCCACCGCCGCGAGCCCGACGTCGAAATCGCCCTTATCCAGCGCCGCTTTGGCTTTGCTGCGCGCCGCCTGCAACGCGGCGAGCGCGTCGCCGTAGCGCTTGGCGGCGGTCTGGGCGGCGGCGAGCTTCGGCATGGCCGCGAGCGCGTCCTTGGCCTTCTGCGCCGCCGTCTCCGCGTCGCCCGAACGCCAAGCCTGATCGGCCTCGCCGATCAGCTTCGTCGCCTTGTCGAGCGCGGCGCGAGCGTCGGCGATCCTATGCTGAAGATCGATAAGCGACTTCTCTTTGGGATTGATCGCGCGGGCCGCATCGATATCGCTCGCGGCCTTGTCGAAATCTGGCTTGGCGAGCGCGCTCCGCGCATCGGAAACAAGCGCGAGGATGCGCTGGC
>CAVWKL010000244.1:0-6691 GCA_963755075.1 uncultured Alphaproteobacteria bacterium | reverse complement strand
GCTGATACGGCGCGACCTTCCAACGATGGCGGACGAACCTGGCCGGAGATAGACCCTTGACGGATGCGGGTACGACTCCCGACGATGCCTCTAGTCTACCCGTGTGAGCCCGGCACCACACGCACGCTGAGGCGCTTCGGAGCCACATCCCCGAGCGCTTCGGAGAGGCGACTGAGCACCGCAGAACCCGCCAGCTCAAGCTCAGTCGCCCACGCGGGATGGTCGACCGAGACAACGAGCTCGCCGTCACGAACGAGCTGCGGACGCACTTGACGCGCGACCTCAGGGCCGACGATCTCCTCCCAGCAACTCGCGACACGACCGAGGATGAGAGCGTCTTCCATGCCACGCTGGCGCATCAGACGGTCAAGTGCCGTGCCGATCGGCACTGTTGGGCCCACCCCTCGGTCTTCTTCGCCAAGGTCGGCCATGTTCGACCGCCGAGCCGGGCGATCAGGTCCCGACCCATGCTGGTTCACCGGTCGAGCCTACCGTCCACCAACCGGACAACAAGCCTCGGCGCCGCCCCGGGCGGCAAGTCACCGGCTGTGGTCAAGAACGCCTGACCATTGGGCAGCTCACCCATGAGTGCCCGGGCCGTTGCTTCATCCAGTTCGGAGAAAGCGTGGTCCAGGAGCAGCACCGGCGCGACCCCTGTGATCGCCGTCATCAGGCGGTGGCTCGACAGGCGCAGCGAAAGGGCGACACATCGCTGACGACCCTGGGAGAGCCGGGTGCACACGTCGAGCCCACCCGCTTCGACCCGGATGTCCTCGAGGGCGAGCCCGTTTACCTCTCCCTCCTCGCACGCGCCGCCACAAGGCGCGCCGTGAAGGTGCCGACGATCCGCGCGGTCATCCTCACCTACGGCAAGGCGAGCCTCGAGCACGGCCGGCGCATCGCCGAGGCTTTCCCGGCGCCGCAGGTGGATCTCTACGGTTCGACCGAGGCCGGGTACCTCTTCGTCGGCGAGGCGTTCAGGGACAATTCGAGGGTCATCGACGAGAACGCCTTCATCGAGCTTGTGCCGTGGCGCAGGGGGGTGGAGGGCGTCCACCAGATCCACGTCACGACCCGCGGCCGGGAGGCGATGCCGCTCCTGCGCTACCGCACCGGAGACATCGTCATGTCGAGGCCGGGCGGCTTCCGGATCCTTGGGCGCGAGCGCGATCTCTACTTCAGCCCCGACGGCTCGCTCGTGTCGGCCTCGGATGTCGACGCCGAAACGCCGCAGACAGCGCCGCCCGCGCCGAGCACTGCCGACAATTGGCGGTCGAGCCCCAATTTCCGTGCGGCGAAGAAGATGACGAAGAAGGTCGCCAAGGAGACGAGCGAGGCCTGGAAAATAGCAATCGGCCCCGCCCAGGCGATGAGTGAGAACGGCAGCGTTGCGCCGAGCAGTACGATGCCGGTCTTGACGTAGAACTCGACGCGAAAACCCGCGTCCATCGAGCGCGGCAACCCGATGAGGTTCGATATCAACAATCCCAGCAGCAGCGCCACGAGCGGCGGCTCTAGATTGTAATAATTTGCCTGAGTCCACTGGCCGAGGACGAAGATCAAAACCGAGAACGCATACAGAAATACGAACGACGGAATGAAGTTGCGTGGCCCATACCCAAGCGCCGTCAATGCGACGGAGAAAAGCACGAGCCAGGAAGCAAACTGCGCGAAATAGCGTAGCCAGTTCGCGGCAAAGTGGGCTCCGAGTTGGCCGAGGCTCGACCATTTCTCCGGCGTCACGGCGATCCATTTGAGGCTGGCGCCGTTGGCGAACAGAATATATCCGATGACTACGATCCCCAGCCCGAGCCAGACGGCCCACCAATCCTCCTTGAGCCAGAGCTCTCGCCATCCCGCGGTCAGCGAGGGCGATCGATCCGCGTTTGGCGCAAGTTGGTTAGCGCTCATCGTTCGTCTCTCTCTTTGCGGGCCGCAGGGCGAACCGCGGCGCGTCGTCTCGAAGGTTGAAACAAATAACAATATCCATTGAATTTATCGTGTTATCAATCCAAAATCGCCTCGCTATGGAAAATTGTTCAGGGCTTCCCTCTCATTTCGGCCGGCGCCCCAAGGCCATATTGGCTCCCACACGGATCGCGATCATTGGTGGCGGAGCAAGCGGGGCGCTGATGGCGGCCCATCTACTACGGCGCAAACCGAAGAACCTCAAAGTGACGATTATTGAGACGCGGGAGCGGATCGGGCGCGGGTTGGCCTACGCCACCGCGAACCCGAGCCACCTCTTGAACGTGCGCGCGGCCAACATGAGCGCGTTTGCGGACGATCCCGGTCACTTCGCGCGTTGGCTGTCGAGGCAGACGGAAGCGCCAGAGGTTGCGGGCGACCTCGGGTTTCGCTTTGTCTCGCGCGGCCTCTATGGCTGCTATCTCGAGAGCCTGGTCGTCGAACATTTGTCTGGTCCGGTAGAGCAGCGAGCGTTGACGGTGTTGCGCAATACCGCGCGCGGCGTGACGGTGAACGCGAGAGGCCTAGAGATCGCCCTGAACGATGGGCCGCCGCTGCGCGTCGACCTCGCAATATTGGCATGCGGCCATGAAAGCGTGGTCGACGAGGGTCCGCTTTACACCAGCCCTTGGGCCGAACCAGTCGGCGCGGGCGCTCCACGCCACTCGACGCTTTTGGTTCTGGGAACCGGACTGACAATGGTCGATACAGCCCTGGCATTGAGGGAGCAGGGCCACCGAGGGCGGATCGTCGCATTGTCGCGACGAGGCTTGCTCCCGCACGCGCATCGCGCCGTTGAGCCATTGTTTGTCGACGCCAACGCCGCGCCGCTCGATCAGAATCTCTCGACGCAGCTCCATTGGCTCAGAGGCTTAGCGCGTGAACACGAGGCGCAGGGCGGCGATTGGCGCAGCATCGTCGACGGCCTTCGTCCGCACACACAGGCGATTTGGCGCGCGATGACGCCGCGGCGTTGCGCGCGATTTCTCGAGCATGCGCGGCCTTGGTGGGACGTTCACCGCCATCGTATGGCGCCGGAAGTAGCGGCCCGCATCGTCGCGATGATCGCCAGCGGACAGATTGAAATCGTCGCAGGAAAAATCGTCGACGTCGTGCCGAATGGCGAGGGCGCCGAGGTCACCTTGCGGCGGCGCGGGTCGCAGAGCGTCGAAACTCTCTCCGTCGCGGGTATCATTTCCTGCAAGGGCGTAACCGGCAGCCCGGGCCGAAGCACAAATCCTCTAGTAGCATCGCTTTTTGCCAACGGACTGGCGCGTGCTGACCCGCTATGCATCGGGATTGAGGTCGCCCCCGATTGCTCCGTTGTCACCCAGGAGGGGCGCCCTTCCCGGAGTCTGTTCGCTATCGGTCCGATGAGTCAGGCGGCTTTCTGGGAAATCACCGCCGTTCCCGATATTCGGTTGCAAACAGCGGCGCTCGCCGCCCGAATTCTTAGTGCGTTTCCCGAGCGCAGGGTGAGCCAGCGCCCCAGATGATAGCGCTCGGCCCCTTGAATGTACTTCGGCGGGCGGTCTGAATGCCGATCGGCGCGTCCGGTTCTTGTATTTCCGGCATTCGCCGATGCGTTCTCGGGCTTGCTCGATTTTGGCGTCGAAATGATCGCGTCCCCGCGGTCCTACGACAGCCACCGCGCCATCATCGAGTCCGCGTGCGGCAGACGGATTCCAGTGCGCCTGGCGGCTCCGCGGCGAGCTACCGCGCATCGTCCCGGCGTCGCGCGCTTTGCGGCGAAAGGCCTGTAGCGCGCGCCAACTCGTCGTCGCTCCAACCCAGCTGATCGTAGCCGCCGCGCCAGTAGACGAGCGCGCCGCCGTCCGAGGCGGCCGCGGCGTGTTTGACGCGACCAACGACGATCGCGTGGGTGTTGCGCTCGACGATGTCGTCGACTTCGCACGCGAACGCAGCGAGCGCATCCCAGAGCAGCGGCGTGCCGTTCGGCGCGGTCATCCAGCGACCCTCGCGAAAACGATCGGCGCCCTCTTCGCCGGTTCGACCGGCAAAGCGCTCGGCGAACTCGAGATGATCTGCGCCAAGCACGCTGACGCCGAAAGCGGCGCCGAGCGTCAGGCCGGAATAGGTCGACGCCGCGCGATTGACGCAGACGATCAGCGTCGGCGGGTCGAGCGACAGCGACGCGACCGCAGTCGCCGTCATGCCAACTCGCTCGCCGCCGACACTGTGGGTAACGAGACAAACGCCGCTCGCGAGTTGGCGCATGGCGGCGCGAAACACGGAGCTGTCAGCCTCGACAAATGCGGGACCGTTCGCAGAAGCCCGGCGAAACCCTTCAATTGCAGGCAGTGCTGTCACGGGAGAGTTCCTCGTCATTCGTCTGTCGGCCTTGCGCGCTCGGCGATTTCACGGCTGCGGAGGAAGGAAGACGCGCTCGCGCAATTCGCGCTCGTAGTCCTCCGGCGACTGAGGTTGGGGATCGCGCAACGCGGCGACGAGGTTTGCGCCCCAGGCGCCGAAGCGCCGCCACGCCGCGCCGGACGCGGCGCGTAAGCGAGAGAACCGTCCGAGCGTCGGTGAAAGGGCGTCGTGATTTCGAGTCATGGGCAGCCTCGAATTTGTTAGTTGACAATTTTGATAGAGATACTGCATTACTCAACGCAAGACAAGCGCCGAATGGCGGGGCCACTTGAAATACAAGGGGTTTGCGATGAATCGGAGAACGTTTCTGATCTCGACCGCTGCGCTGGCGGTCGCCGGTGTCGCGCCAGCCCGCGCCGACGCGCCGCGCGAACTGAGGATCGGCTACCAGAAGACGGCGATCCCGCTCGTGGTGAAGGCGCAGAGGCGCCTCGAGCAGCGCTTCGAACCGCAAGGCGTGACGGTCAAATGGGTCGAATTCGCTTTCGGCCCGCCGCTGCTCGAAGCGGTCAACGCTGGCGCCGTCGACTATGGCTACACCGGCGACGCGCCGCCGATCTTCGCCCAGGCCGCCCATGCCGCGATCGCGTATGTCGCCGTCATCCCGGCGCGTGGTTACGGCCAGGCGATCGTCGTCCCCGCCGATTCGCCGGCCAAGACTCTCGCCGATCTCAAGGGCAAGAAGATTGGCGTCGCCAAGGGTTCGAGCGCCCACAATCTGCTCGTCTCGGCGCTCGAAAGCGAGACAATCGCCTGGACCGACATCGAGCCGGTCTATCTCGCGCCCGCCGACGCCGCCTCGGCGTTCTCGCGCGGCGCGATTGACGCGTGGTCGATCTGGGACCCGTTTTTCGCCATCGCCGAGCTGAAACAGAAAGCGCGACCGTTGCCGATCGACCCCAAGGCGACGGTGCAGAACAGCTTCTTCCTCGCCAACCGCGATTTCCTCGCCAAACACCAGGACGTTGTCGCCGCCGTCAACGAGGAAGTCGCCAAGGCGACCGCTTGGGCGGGCGACCATCGCGACGAGGTGGCGGCTTTGTTTGCGGAAGCCAGCGGCGTCGATCTCGAAGCGCAGAAGCGTGCCGTCGACCGCGCCGAATTCAGCTTCGGGCCGCTGACTGACGCGGTGATCGCGCAGCAGCAGGCAGTCGCCGACCGATTTCAGCGGCTTGGTCTCATCCCCGCGCCGATCGTCGTGCGCGACATCGTTTGGTTCTGGAAACAGAGCGCCTGAACGCCACGAGACACGCGAGGCTAAGTCATGAGCGAAACGAACAAGCCCCTGGACGTCTTCTGGTTCATCCCCGTCAGTGGCGACGGCGCCGATCTCGGCAGCAACAAGGGCGTGCGGCCGGTCGTTTTCTCCTATCTCAAGCAGATCGCCGCCAATTTCTGGGCCAGGATCGGCCGAGTGCGACGCGCCTCCAGCTCTGCGATGGTCGGCGACCCCAGGACGGGGGCGGCGCGGCGGCGCGAATACCAGGCGCTCGGAATCGAGGCCGTCATCGCCTCCGGGTTCCCCCACCCCGAAGAGGCCTACAGAGTCGCCGAGCTCCTGTTACCGCAACTCTGGATCGGCGAAGCGAATCGCTTCAACCACGGCGCGACGCCCGCCGAGTTCGGTGCCGGCGCGTTCAAGCCGGCGATCGTCGCCGAGTAATCCCGAGCGTCGGCGGCCGCCGCGAGCCTCCTGCGGCGCCCGCCTAAATCCTTTCGACTGCCGCGGAACGATCATGTCCGACGCCGTGACCACCCTGCAACGACCTCTGCGCGCGAGGCGCGCCGCACTGCGCCTCGACGTGAGGCGCCAGCTCGCCCCCGCCGCCGGCTGGATCGTCCCGGCGCTGCTGGTCGCCGTATGGCAGGGCTGCGCGTCACTTGGCTGGCTGCCGGATTCGTTGCTGCCCTCGCCCTTCGCCGTTCTCGCCGCGGGCTGGCGCCTCACGCGCTCGGGCGACCTGCCGCGCAACGTCGAAGTCAGCTTCTTGCGCGCAGTCGCAGGCCTCGTCGTCGGCGGCGCGATCGGTTTCGGCTTCGGGCTCGCCAATGGCCTTTCGCGGGTGAGCGACCGTCTGACCGACACGACCCTGCAAATGGCGCGCAACATCCCCCACCTCGCGCTGATCCCGCTGGTCATCGTCTGGTTCGGCATCGACGAGGCGGCGAAGCTCTTCCTCGTCGCGCTCGGCGTGTTCTTTCCCATCTACGCCAACACGGTGCATGGGGTGCGGTCCATCGACCCGCATCTCATCGAGATGGCGCAAAGCTACGGCATGCAGCGCCTCGAACTCTTCCACCGCGTCATTCTGCCCGGCGCCCTGCCTTC
>CAVWKL010000243.1:0-16135 GCA_963755075.1 uncultured Alphaproteobacteria bacterium | reverse complement strand
AACAGCGCGCGAGGCTTCACCGACGGAGCGACCAAAATCTGAACGCTCATGAATTTTGGCAGGCATCGCGCGGCGATTCGCGCAACGCCGCGCGGTCGACGAGGCTGACGGAATGTCTCCGTCCGGCAGCGGGCGCGCGGCGATCCTGATCGTCCGACCGGCGCGCGCAGCCGGTGTGCTGCGCAGTATGACCCGTGTCGTTCTTGGTTTCCGTCGGATGCGACCCGTGCCGCGTAGGGTTCGTGTGTTCGCGCGTTCGCCTTCGCAAACGTCTTTGGCCTTGTGACCTAAGCGAAGTCGCCAATCACCTCTGAACCTTTCGCAGGGGCCGCCGGAAGGACCTCGATAACGCGCGCCCTACGACGCACTCCGGCGCTTCGGGGTTCCGGCCCTCTGGGCCTCCAGTCTTCGACCGCAAACCGGGTATCCCCGCCTTTCGGTCGCTTCGCGTCCCTGCCAAGGCGGGTGATCCCCCTCCCGGTTTGCGCCCCGCCGCTGCCGAAGCCTCGCGTCGTCAACGGTCGCTATCGAGGCCCCAAAACGGCGGCCTCACAACGCGAAGGAACACATCATGATTATCGGCAACTTCACTCACAACAAGGCCAAGGACACCTACGAAGGCGACATCCAGACGCTCACCCTGCTACGCGGCAAGGTTGCGTTCCGCCCAACGGAAGCCAAGAACGACAAGGGTCCGAACTACCGCGTCGTCAGCGTGGGCACGCACGGTTCGGTCGAACTCGGAGCCGCCTGGAAACGCACCAGCGAAGCCGGACGGGAATTCCTCTCGGTCAGCCTCGACGACCCGGCGCTTCCGCATCCGCTCAATGCCGCCTTAATGCCCGCCGAAGACGGCACAGGCGCGATCCTGATCTGGTCGCGTCAGGCGAGGCGCGCGGCACCCGCCGCGTAGCTCGCCTCCAGCACCGGCCGCCTCGCGCGGCCGGTGCTTTCTTCTTGCCTGCATCCAGTCGTATGTGAGGGCCGGAGCTGCGGACTGAACGTCACGCCGCGCTCCTTCGGAAAACCGAACAAACCAAAGCCCGCGCGACGCGAAATCTACAGGATCGTTATCGAGCGCGAGACGCGTCAGCTGTGTTGTTAGCCGCCGCCGTCATCGTCGCCGCCACCGTCGCCGCCATCGCCGCTGGCGCTAACAGAGCCTTGTGCCAGCGCGGCGAGAGGGGACATAACGATACCTACCGAGGCGTAAACTGCGGAGATTGCCGCCCCTCGCGCCATGCATGCTGTGTCTCGGAGCAGGTGCGGCAGATAGCGAACGGCATGCGCGTTGTCATGTTGGCTGCGCACGGCGAAGCCTTCGACAAAGAAGGTCTGGTCGCCATCGAGGACGAGATCGTAGGCGATGCCGTCTTCCGTCACAGGATATTTTTGCACCGATTCAATGCGACGCGGCCCTTGCGGCGAGAGCAGGGCAATGCCTGCCTGCAAACGTGACACCGGCCCGATCTCGTCTTCGAAGTAAGGATATTTCTCGCGGAGGCCATCAGGATCGATGACCGCATAGCCTTCCACCATCACGAAGGGATGAAGCGCCGTAACCATCGGCTTGCCGCCGTCGAAGCCATACACGCTACAGACTTTGGTGAGCGCGCAAAGTTCGCGGCGCAAGACCATGTTGGTGCCGCCGTGCGCGTTCTGCACCCTGTCGCCGAATTGCAGCGTTTCGATTGGCCGGAGTCGCCCATCGGCCATCAACACCAGACTGCCGGGAAGGAAGCATCCGCCGCCGTGGCCGCCAGTAGTGCAGGGGTTGCCGTAGCCGCCACAACTGCCGCCGCCGCCGCCGCCTGTTGGCGGTGGTGGTGGCGGTTCGACGACATTCACAGTCACGGAGGCGGTTGATGTCAGACCATCCGTTCCGGTGCAGGTAAGGGTGTAGGTCGTCGTGCCCAGTGCCGGTGTAACCGTCGCGCTGCCGCCGGGCTCTGCGCCGGGACCGGCGAAGCCGAGCGACCAGCTGCCACCGCCGCCAAAGCCGCCACCCCAACCGCCAAAGCCGCCAAAGCCGCCGAAGTCGCTAGTGGTGCTGGCGGCGCAGGACTGTACGCTCGCATCCCATGTCCACGTCAGGGTCACGGGGTTGCCGACATAAACTGTGGTGGAGGTCGTGCCATTGACGGCGAGAGTCTCGATTCGGGCTGAACTGGTTCTTCGGGTTCCAGCTCCACGCGCCATGCGGGATGCTGTCGGAATCGTTGGCCGTCCATTGCAGTTGCGACGTGACGGTAACGTTGCCGTTGCAGGTGAAGCTTGGGCTGTTCGGCACCGGCCAGAGCGACGTGGCCTGGCGGCCATAGACATTGGGGGCATCCACCGTCACGGTCGGGGGCGTGCAGTTGGGATAAGGCGCATTGACCGTTTCCGTAGCCGGAGTGCCGTCAACGGCATAGGGACGGCCGCAGGGAACAAGACCAACGCCGGCCGGCTTGTTGTTGATGAACTGCGTCCATTCGAAAGCCGTCCGGAACGGCACGAAGATCGAGTTCACGCTGGCGTTATCGACCCAGCGGCAGTAGTTCCAGACATCGACGGGAACGGTGGCACTGGCATTACTGTTACTGCGCGCGCCACAATAGGAGCCGATACCGGCGCAGGCATAGGCGGCAGGGTTTGAGGACAGGGTGCCGGTGACGGCATTGGTGGTTGTTTTTGTTCCCGGTCCCGCAAGGCTGGGACAGGGGTTAAGGCTGCCGGAGGGATCGGTGCCCGACACGTCGCATTCGTACAACGTCGAGGGATTGAGCGCTCCGGCATCCGCCGGTGGCGCGAAAGCCGCGAGGGTGGCGAATGGAACGAGCGCCGCCGTAGCGTATAGTCGCGAACGTAGAGACATGAGTTGCCCCGCGCAATGAATAATTGAAACAGGACTCAGGCTATAATAATCGTATTAACTTATTGTTAATTTGTAATTACTGCGACTGGTGCTGTCTAAACTTCAGTTCGCCACGCTTATGACGCCCGCCGCCCTGCAAACGGTGCATCGGTGGGTTGACCTCAGTCGGCGCTTTTGCAGCCTTGGATCGCCGCTTGCCGGCCCTCGCTTTTTGCGGTGCGTCACGCTTGCCGCCGATGCCGCGACCGATTGGCCAGCGCGCAACTAAAAGTTGGCGCGCTGACTTTAATGCAACGCGAAAGACGCCGCAGAGTTTTTCGCGCGACCGCGACCGTCACCGGTGACAAGGCCGAAGCTTTCGCGCCTCGCGAAGCGGATTCGGAGCGCGTGCGACTACGGGAAAAATGCCCGACACGCGGACATCTCGCACGCGCGCAATGTGCGGCGCAGCACGCGAATAGCTTTGCAGTTTATCTATTTTTAACGCCCCCGAAATGCAACTGTGGTATTCTCAAAATCGGGAGCGGCAGCCAGATAGCTAATTCCTTCGGAATTCCATCTGGCCATGTGGGAGGAAACCCTCTCATGGCACGGCACAGGAAGACATATACCGGCGAACGGCGCACCGTCCACCTCGGGGTGCAGCTCACCCCCAGCGAGCGCGCAGACCTCTCCACGGCTGCCGAAAAGGCAGGAGCGAGCCTCAGTCAATACGTCCGTGAGCTTTGCCTTCGGCGCTCTGCGACGGCTTCGACTGAAGGCGGTGCGCGCCGCAACCCCGAGGCGAAACGCGTCCTGCACGAACTCAGCGCCGTAGGGAACAATCTGAACCAGCTTGCGCGCGTCGCGAACACGGTTCATGCCGCGCCGCAGCATGAGGAACTCAAGGCGGCGATCGAGGTTCTCAAGGCCACTATGGCCCATGTGCTGTCGCTATGATTCCGCGCGTCAAAACCGGCAAGGGGATCACCGGTGCGGTTCGCTACATTTTCGGCGAAGGCCGAGACCCGGAGACCGGCGCGCTGCATTTTCTCGCCGACGGGGAGCCGACGCGCGTCGACTGGTTCGGCGGCCTCAATTTCGGCTTTGAGGTCGATAGTCGCGATGACGCCGAACTTGCGCGCCGCATCATGGAATTCGACGCCCAAAACCAATCGAGCCGCACCCGCCGGTGCGAGATGGATTGCGTCCACCTCGCCCTGTGCTGGCGACCGGGCGAACAACCGACGCGCGAGCAGATGACAGAGACGGCGCAGAGCGCCCTTGCGGCAATGGGCATGGGAAACGCCCGTGCGCTCTTCGCGGCGCACAACGACGAGGGCTATGCCCACCTGCATATCGTCGCGTCCAAGATCAATCCCGAGACCGGCCGCGCCTACGACCTCAAGGCAGACTTCCTGAAGCTCTCGCGCTGGGCCGAGGCCTATGAGCGCGAACATAGCGGCGGGATCATTTGCACCCGCCGCGAGGAAGCCAACCAGCTTCGCGACGCCATCGAAAAGAGGGACGCCGGAGCCATCGTCGAACTGACGACCCAGCAGCGTGCGACCTTCCGCGCGCGTGACCTCGACCGCTCGCTCGCCAAGCAGATGAAGGACAAGGCCGAGCGCGGGGCCTTCCTCAAAGCGATTCTGGCGCGGCCGGACATTGTCGGTCTCTCGGACGTTCCGGACGGTCCTGTCACCCGCTACACGACCAAGAGCGTACTCGAGGCCGAGCGGCACGTGCTTCGCGCCAGCGACGGCTTGGCCGGCCACAAGGGGCACGACGTCGGCGAGAGCGTGCGCGCGAAAGTTCTCGGCGCGAAGGAGTTCGACGGAATCTCGCACGAGCAAGCTCGGGCGTTCCGCCACGCCACCGGCCCCGAGGGGCTCGCGATCATCGACGGCCAGGCCGGCACCGGCAAGAGCTACTCGATGGCGGCGATCCGCAAGGCCTACGAGTCGCGCGGCGACAAGGTCATCGGCCTCGCGCCTACCAACGCCGTCGCGCAGGACATGGCGCGCGACGGCTTCACGCGCGCCGCGACGATCCACAGCGAGTTGTTCGCCGTCAAGAATGGGCGCTCGACGTGGAACAGCCGCATGGTCCTCATGATCGACGAAGCTGCCATGATTGGTACGAAGCTGATGGCGCAAGTCACGACCTTCGCTCACGCCGCGCGCGCCAAGCTGATTTTGGTCGGCGACGACCGGCAGCTTTCGAGCATCGATCGTGGTGGCATGTTCGCCGTCCTCAAGGATCGTCACGGGGCGGCGGAGCTAAGTGAAGTGCGTCGCCAGACCAAGAGCGACGACCGCCGCGCCGCCGAGCTTATGGCCGAGGGCAATTTTCACGACGCGCTCGCCCGCTACGAGGCGAAGGGCGGCATCAAGTGGACGCGCACGCAGGAAGAAGCGCAGGCCGCGCTCGTTCGCAAATGGGCGGCAGACACGAAGGCCGATCCCACGAAAACGAGGTTCGTTTTCGCCTACACCAACGACGACGTGGACAAGATCAATCACGCCATTCGGGGCGTGCGCAAGGAGCGCGGCGAGCTGGGCGAGGATCGCGAGTTCGAGACCAGTCGCGGCAAGGCGTCCTTCGCGACTGGCGACCGTATCCAAATCATCGGCACCGATAAGCAGCGCGGACTCATCAACGGTTTTGCCGGCACGGTCACGAGCATCGAAGACACAACCGTTCACATGCAGCTCGATGGCCGCGCGGCCCGGAGCATCACGTTCGACGCCACGCAGTTCAAGGAATTTCGGCACGGCTACGCCGGTACGATCTATAAGGGCCAGGGCCGCACCCTCGACCAGACCTACCTCTATCACTCGGAGCACTGGCGATCGGCGGCGAGCTATGTGGCCTTGACGCGTCATCGGGACAAGGCCGAGGTGTTCGTCGCGCGCAACACCGCCCCAAGTCTGAAGGACTTAGCCCGCCAGATGGCGCGCGTCGACAATCGCAAGGCCGCGTCACACTACTATCAGGCGGGCGACGGCGATTCCGGGGAGACCGTGTCGGAAAGCGCGGCGCGCGCCGGCTTCCGCGAGGCCGCGCCCGAGGTCTCTGGAGCGACGAAGGTGGCAACAACGAAGAGCGCCAGCGCCAGTCAGCAGCGATCCGCCGCAAATACCCCAAGCGGCAAGGAGTCAGCGCGTGCGGCGGCGAGCGGTGCGCGCGCCCTTGGCGGCGTCGCCAATGCCGCAGGGAACGTCTTGGGCGGGATTGCCAGCATCTTCGAGAACCTTGTCGCCGGCCCGCCTGCCAAGGACGGCGAGAAACAGGAAGAGCCGCCACCGCCCGTGCCAGCGCAAGAGCCGGGCGACTTGGAAGCCTATCTCGCCGCCGAACGGCAGCGCATGGCCGCGATACAGGAGCTATCGCGCTTGCATGGGCGTTCAGTCGTCAGCGAGGAGGAGGCCCGAATGCAAGAGGAAGCGGCCAAGAAGCGCGACCGCGAGCGAGGCGGAGGGCAGTCTCTCTAGCCTCGTCGGGGCAGGGCCATCCCCGGCGCGGCGAAAGGTCGACAGGCCCGCGCAACGAAGCGCGGGCGAAGAGACGGGAACAAAGACGGGATTAGTGCCAAATTCGGCTCAAACCTCCGCGACCGGCAATGCCGCGATGCGGGCGGCGCGCCACTTCGCCATGCTGCACATTTTCGTCAGGGCAGGGCGTGCGCTCGTCTCGCGCCTTACGCGCGGCAATAAGGGCGGTGTGGCTATGCACGCGAGCCCCGTACCATCGGCGCAAGCGTCGAAGTTGCCAGCGCCTGTCCGGCCAGTACCGCTGCCGTCCAAACTGCCTCCGCCGCTGCGGCCGACGCGTGGGGGTGGCAAGCGGCCGCCGCCCACCGTTCAGCCGCGATAATAGGGGTTGGGGTCGAGCCTCGCGCCGTAGGGCGTTTGCGGATAGACAGGCGCGCTGCCGAGAACCGGCATGTCGCAGGGCTCGATCAGATTGATCGTTTCGCCCCGTCCGAGCCGCCCGATGTCTTCGGGGCGAATGAGCGGGATCGCGTGCGGCGTCATGGAGCCCCGGCCATCAGGCGTTTGCGTCTGGATATACTCTTCGCGGTCGCCATACATTTTCGCCAGCTCTTCCGCCGTTTCCCGATCGCCGGTCTTGAAGGTTGTGACAGAGCCAGCGCCGGAAAAGAAGCTAGTCCAATCCTTCGCGTAATGGGTTTTGAGCTGCGCGAGGTTTTGCAGGAAAACCCACAACTGCACCGAATAATCGCGCGACAGGTTGAGGGCATTGCGGATTTCCGACAGGCCGCCGAGATTGCCGAATTCATCGAGCATGAACAGCACCGGCGGCAGGGTCGCGCCCGAAGTCGGCGGATTCTTGTAAAGTTCCGCCAGCGCGAGATTGACGAATAGGCGCAGCCACTTCGCCTGCGCCGTCAATTTGTGCGCGGGCAAAATCAGGTAGATCGTCGTAATTTCGCGGTGCAGCGCGCCGAAATCGATCGCGCCGCGCGACATGTCGAAAGCCATGCGCGCGTCGTCAAGGAAGGCAAGTTCTTTGAGAACCGTGTCGATTACGTCCTGTAAACTCGTCGAATGGCTGTTTGCGTCGGTCAGCCGCGCATAGGCGCGTCCGCCCGCAACGCGCAGCGCGTAGACCTCGCTCTCGGCCATGCTCTTCAGCGTGTGCAGGAGGCCGCTGATTGGCTGTTTCGTTTCCTTGTCGAAGACCGTCGGGCTCGCGAGTTCGAGGCGGATATTGCGAAAGTCCGCCTTGTCGCGTTTGGCGTAGCGCTCCCACATGGCGAGCGCAGTGATGAGATTCTCGCCCGAGGTTTCAAAGAATTTTGCGTTGCCGTTATCGCCCGCCGATTTATCGATGATCGCCTCGCCGATCTTCACGGCGTCGCCAGCAAAATCGTGGCTTTCCGGGTCGAGCTGCAAGAGCGGATTCCATCCAATGCTCTTTAGGTGCGGCAGTTCCTCTGCGAATAGGCCGAAGGGATTGAGAACGATCACGCGGCCCATACTCGCGCGCTTGCGCGCCGTGATTGCCGCGAGCTGACCTTTCGGATCGATGACGATGATCGAGCGTCGCAGGTGCGCGAGATTCGGCACCACGAGCCCCATGGACTTGTTCGCGCCCGGCGTGCCGAACGACAGGAGGTGCTTTGCGCCCCTATAGCGTAGCGTGTCAGCGCCGCCTTCGCCCGCGAAGAGACCGAGATAAATGCCGTCGTCGTTGCTCGCGTCGCTGCGGGCAATGTCGTTCAGGACGATGTCGTGGCGCGCGGCGAAGCGCGACTTTGCCACCGTTCCTTGCGTCGCCGCGTGGTGCGGGACGCCGGCAACGAGAAAGGCCGCGCCGACAAAGATGCCGATCGCGAGCTGCCACGGCGTGATATAGCCCTGGTCGATCAGCGTCGCGGCGACCAAAGCTGCCGCGACGCCCAAACCCACAAGAAGCAACGCGCCGGTGGCGTCGAGGCCGCGCATCACACCCCGCAATCCTTCTCATATTGCGCGTTAGCTTCGGGCCATTGGTTCATCGGGATGGCATCGACGATCATTTTCATGCGCGCGCTGCACGCTTCGGC
Organism: uncultured Alphaproteobacteria bacterium; assembly: GCA_963755075.1. GTDB lineage: Bacteria > Pseudomonadota > Alphaproteobacteria > Rhizobiales > Beijerinckiaceae > Roseiarcus. Next base: position 7,724 of record CAVWKL010000243.1, on the reverse strand, counting down.
CTTCGTCTTCGCCACCATGCTTTGCAGTTGGCTGAATTCCAGCGACACGACGTAAGCGAGCACCGCAATCACCGCCGCCTTGAAGGCTAAGGTTACGGCAGCGCCGAGACGCTCGGCCGCCGATGCCTCGCTGTCGAGCAGATGCGCGAGATCGGCCTTGAGACTCGGAATGATGTTTCGTGCATGTGCCGTAACCGCGCTGAGATTGTTCAGGACGCCGGTCATCAGACCCGAGCCGACTCCGACCGCTGCCGGTTGTCCGGCGGTTTCCCGCGCGACCAGAATTTGGCTGATTTCCTGATCCGAGAAGCCGGCCTTTCGCAGCCGATCGCGCTCGCCTTCGAGAACGTTTGGCTTCGGCTGCGACGTTTCAGGGGCGTCCAGAGCCTTGGCCGCCTGCATCTTGCCCGCCTCGACGAACTGGCTTCGCAAAGTCGAAGCCGCATCGAGGCCGGCGCGCACGAGCGAGGGCCGTGACGCTTGCGGCGTGCTCGGCTCCGGCGTGCGGCGCGGCGTTCGCTTCGTCGCGCCCCACGTCAGCAGCAGCGCTAGCAGACCCGCGGCGATAGCGCCGTCCTGCCACAGGTCGTGATGCGCGATTTGCGGATTTTGCGACGCCCAGAAGGCACCGGCGGCGACACTCGCCGAGAGCGTCGCCAAAGCGACCTTGAGGCCATAGCCGCGCGGCGCGTCCGAGCGGTCGATCATGTTGGATTGCGTCATGATGGAGTCTCCCTTAGTGACCAAACAGCCGAATACGGCCGAATCCGCGGGCGAGGCCGAACCCACCACGCGGGAACCCGCCGGCGAAACGCTGCATCGGAAAGCCGCCGCGCATCATCGGCGCAAACGCTCGGTCCATCGGCGTCAGGGCGCGCAGCGGGCGCATCATCGGCTCGATTTCTCTCGGGATACGAGCCACTTCGCGCGGCGCGACCGGCATGGAGTTCGCGCGCGGCATGACCACAAGCGGGGCAACAGCCGCGACCAGCGGCGCGACGAACGCCACGGGGTTCGCCGGCGCTGGCGCGACCGGCGGCGGCGCAGGGGCGACGGCCCGCGGCGGCGCAACCCGGGCCGGTGTCGCCGGGGGCTCGGCTTCGACGACTGGCGGCGCGGGCGGAGCCGCGGTTGCCACCGGCACTACGCGTTGAGGCGCGGTGGCGACGACCGTTTGTGCCGCGTTGCCGTTCATCAGCGACGCAGCCAGCGGCAAGGCCGCATAGGTCACGAGCGCCGCGGCGGCGACGATCGCGACCGGCGGGATACTCTTGAGCCTTGCGAGAACGCTAGGACGCGGTTGCCAAACGACGACCGCGCGTGAGGGCGAGAGAGCGCCAGAACTCGTAGACATGAGGGGCCGACCTTTCTGGTGCGCGCGCAAAATGCGCCCAGCTCAGCATGGCCGATCGCCCAAAAACTACCGAGGCGTAGCGCGACAACGTGCCTTTGGAAATCCCGCTACGGCGCTTTGCACGCGCCTGCTTCGGTTTTGTATTCTGCTAACAGGGTTTCGCAATTTGCGAAGCGACGGGGATCAGCGATGACGGACGAGAAGCAAGCCGATGTCCCCGCGCGCGTGCTTCGCCAGGTGCCCCTTAAGACGGCCCTCAAGCGCGCGCGGGACTTCTATTCGCCACAAGAAATGATCGACGCCGCCTGGGGTTTGAGGCCTGCTTGGAAGCCTATGAAGCCGGAGGCGCTTCGGCCGTTTCTTGATTTACCCGACCGGAGCATGTTGCAGGAGAATTACGACGCGCTCGCCGCTTTCTGGCTGCACACGCCCCTTGGCCGAGCCCTGCGCTATCCCGATCCCAAGGAAGCGCCGCAATTCGACCAGCTCTCCCACTGGCTGGCGTCCGGCCAACTCTCGTTGCCGGAGGGCAGGACGGTCGACGGCGTCTATTTTCTCTACCACGGCAGCTACATCGAGCCCGATCGTTTCGCCGTTCACGTCGTCGAAATCGACAGCGACGACGACCACATTTTGACGGTGCGGGACACCATTCACGACAACATCGGCTTGACCGATGGTCTCCGCGAGTCGTGGGGCGCAATGGCATTCGTCGATGGCTTCCCGCAGGTCGTTCTCTACGGCACCGGATATAGGTGGGGCTTTACCCTCATGATCGGCACCGAGCCTGTCTACGACGGTGAGGGCAGGCTCTCGCATTTAGTCGGCGCGTTCCTTGTCATGACTAAGACCCACGCGCTCGCGTACCGTCGCTTTCTGATGATCCGGCAGCCTGACGGCGACCGCGAGCAAATGATCGCCGAGTCCGGCATCTTTGACCGCGACCAGCTCCACGCCCCGGATCGCAAGCGCCACAGCGCGGCGTTCGACAAGCTCGCGAAACACAAAGCGGTCGAGTTGCCCTTCGCCGATCCGATCTTGGCCTATCGGGTCGACGAGTGAGGGTAGAGGTCACGAGAACAAGCAACACGATTATACTGGTAATTTATGGCCTTTTGTACTACCTTTTCCGTCTATGGAGAAAATGGCGAAATTTACACAGTTTCTTACACATACGCACTTTATAGGTCGAAAGATAGAATAATATCAATAAGATAGGCGTAGACAGCAAGGACTTAAAATCCTTCGGCCCTTCAGGCTGTGCGGGTTCGACCCCCGCCGTCCGCACCACTACAAACGAATAGCCGTTGCCGCACAAGAAGAAGCTCGTCAGCGCGATGCTGTTCGCCAAGGAACCGATGAGGCGATGGCCTGATAAAACCTCGCCGCTGTTCCCCAAAGGGACGAAGCTCAGGGGCGCCTTGGCGCTCGCGCTGCACGCTCATGCGCCGATCGCCAAGCTCATTGGGACGGGAGTCGGCTACAAGCTGATGCTCATGGAGAGCGTGATGCTGATCCAAGCTCTCCATGCATTCGCGCGTCTTGGGATCACTGCCCTTCAGCTCTATGACTCCGTGCTAGGGGGGAGCTGTAGGGGGGTGGGGGCCGAGAGCAGTGAGGGGTTAGGATCGCTCATCATCGCCGACCCATCGCTGTTGGCTTTGAGCGGCGCCCTTGGGAGCGGTGTAAGCCTCCGCCGAGCATAACCGGGGGGTTGTCAATTGGCTTTGGGGGATGAGTATGCGTGAGCGATGTGGGAGGACCGGATGAAGCGGAACGACCACGCCCATGGCGGCCTAACGCGCGTGGCAATGAGATTCGCGCGGCTGGCGTTGGCGGCGATCTGTGTGTTGGGGCTTGTAGGGACGGCCAGCGTGGCGCTCGCTGGCGACAATCCGCTGGTCGGCACTTGGAAGTTGACGTCCTTCGTGCGCCAAGACATCGCGACCGGCGAACGCCGCCCCGCGCTCGGCGAACATCCCAAGGGCTATCTCGGCTACGCCCCCGACGGGCGCATGTACGTGCTATTGGCCGACGGAGACCGCGTCGTTCCCGCTGGCGGCGAGCCAACCGACGCGGAGCGCGTCCAACTGCACAAGTCGATGCTTGCTTATGCCGGGACGTACACGATCCTCGGCGACAAGGTCATCCATCACATCGACATTGCTTGGAACAACGCGCGCCTCGGGTCCGATCAGGTCCGATTCTTCAAGCTTGACGGCGACAGGCTGACCATCACGACAGAGCGCAACAAGAGCCCGATCGATGGGAGAGAAGGGTTCGGCGTGCTTGAGTTTGAACGTGTCAAGTAACTGGCGCGCCGCCGCCGGATCGCCGGTCAATCGCCCGTCTTGATCAGCAGCGCCGCGCGGCTACGGCTGATCGACGGTTGCTCCTTCATCACCAGGCCGACGGCTGCCGCAGCCCGCAATTCCTCCTCGAAGGTATCGGCCGACACGTGTCCGCTCGGCTCGGCGAGCAGAAGGGCGCCGCCGGGTCGAAGGCTTGCCGCCGCCTCGGCGAAGAATGCTTGCGCGCTTGGCAATTCATGTACGACCGCGAAGGCGAGGGCGAAGTCCACTTGTCCGGCCAAGTCTCCCACGCCCATGCCGTCTGACTGGGCGAGACGCGTCGTCACGCGATCGCCTAGGCCGGCTTTCGCAGCGCGGCGGCCAAGACTGTCGAGCATGCGCGGCTGTATGTCCACCGCCACGACCCGGCCTGACGGCCCGACGAGACGGGCGAGATCGAGGGTGAAGAACCCCATCCCGGGGCCCGGCTCGAGCACGGTCATGCCGGCCCGGACGTAGGGGGCGAGAATGCGCGCAGGGTCCTGAAAGGCCCGACGCAGTGGGCTGAGCAAGAGATATCCGATCCACCACGGACAGACCATGCGCGCCACCGATCACCCCCGCATTCGCCGGTCGACTGAGGCCGGAACCGGCCGCCTCGCCTGACATTCTAATCGATCGACAAGACGCAAAGCGCATCGGCCGCCATCGCGAACTGTGCGGCATGGTGTCCCAGTGCAGTTGCAGCCGTCCGCACCAGGCCCTCGCCTGGAAACGCAGCGGCGAGCCTTTCTGGCAATTCCAGGCGCGTCGCCGCAATTCCCCCGCGCCGGCGGTCAATTCAGCAAAGTCCTCCCGCTTGTGAACCGCAACGCCAGCGCTCCGCATTTCGGGCAAGGATAAGGCGCATCCTCGATGGCGCGATTCCGCAGGCGATGCACTTGGCGCGAGGTCACTTCGGAGGAGACACAGCCGTACGGCTCGATTTCGAGCGAGCCGCAGTCGGGACACACGAGCGTCTCCCAATTGATCAACGCCGAGACGACGCGTCGACAGGAGAAACACAGGCAAGGCCACCGCTCGCCTCGGAATCCCGATGCAATGCTTCCGCCGATTGTGGCGTTGCTTTCGTAGCCGCAGGCAAGGCACACGGCCGCCGCTGCTTGCCCCATCGCGCTCGCCCCTAACTGCCGCAAGGTTCATACGCGCACGCGATGTCGATTTAAACATGGGTGTCACATTATTTTAGTGTGTTGTCACGGAGCGCGAGCTGTTTCTGTCATGCCTGCCGCGCCAGGCGAACCGGCGGCGGTCGAGCCGGCCGGGGGAGCGCAAGAGGTCAGAATCCGGCGATATCGCCCCCGATTGTGTCGGGGCTCGCGTGACTTAGGATGTCGCTGATGCCGTTCGCGCGCCTCAATCGCACGCCCCGTGCCCTCTCGCTTCGCCCACAATCTCAGCGTTGCGACGAGGGATCCCGAAGTCATGCGGCCAAACGCCGCAACTGTGACGACGGGCGACGCAAGCGGGCGGGCATTGCAGCATCGCGGCGTTTCGCGCCGAGCGGCGCCGAGCGTCGGCATCGGTTGCGCCGGCATCGAAAAAAGGGCCCGAATGTCGGGCCCTTTACTCACTACTCAGGCACGGTGATTATTTGCCGCCCCAGCGCTGGGGATAGCCGGGCAGGTCTTTGCAACCGCACATCGCATAGTGCAGCGGCGGCATCTTGGGGTCGACAAACGATGCCAGCGTCTCCTGGGTGATCGCCGGTTGCGGCAGTTTCCAGGCCGGGCCGTAGACCGGCTGGCCCTTGAGGATTTCCAGCGCGGCGATGATCGGCGTGCGCCATTGATAGGTCGGATAGGTCGGCGCGAACGCGGTCAGGTTCTCCTTCTGCCACTTCGCCAGGAAGTCTTCCTGATCCTCGCCGGTGATGATCGGGTAGGGCTGGCCGGCGTCCTCGAACGCCTCGATGGCGGCGACCGCCGTCGCGCCGGCGTCCATCCAGACCGCGTCGATCTTGCCGAAGCGCTTGATATAATCCTCGACGATCGACTTCGTCTTGGCGTTGTCGCCGTCGGTAAACTCGGCGCCGACGACGTTGATTCCATTTTCCTTGAAGATGCGGTTGGCGGCGGACCAGCGGGTCTCCAGCACGTCGACGCCGGGCGAGATGCGCAGACCCAGCACCTTGCCGCCCTTGGGCAACTTCTCGACGATGAAATTGGCGGTCTGGATTCCCCAGCCATAGCCGCCGACCGGGTTGATGAAGGTCACCGGGCATTGGGTCAGGACGCCGCGATCGAAGACGATCACCGGCAGCTTCTTGCAGGCCGCTTCGACCGCCGGCGTCAGCGCCGCCGTGGTGTTGGGCGAGACGATCAGAATGTCGCACTGGTCGCCCGACACGAACGAGTTGATGTCGGAAATCTGCTTGTCGTCCTTGCCTTCGGCGTCGGCCACGGTGAACGCCTTGATGTCCGCCTTGTCGACGTCGACCTGCGCCTGCATGTCGGTCCAGCCGACCACCCGCCACGGGTTGAAAATGCCGGCGTTGGAGAAGCAAATCTTGTAAGGACCGGCCTTCTTGTATTTGGAGGTGTCGACCTCCTTGCCGCCGAGGTTCTGCTCCCAGGGCATGCCCGCGGGGCCCTGCGGCGTCATCGCCAGCAGTTCCTTGGCGTAGGCGAAGTCCTTCGGGTCGTCGAAATTTTGGGCGGCCGCCGCGGTTGCAAACGCAACGGCGACGCCGGCTGTGAGGATGGCTATTGGCACACGATGCATGACCTTCTCCTTTGACATGTCCCATAAATCGGCGCTTGGGAGCAAACGCCCTTTTATCCGGCGCGACGCAGGCGCCAGGCGCCCGACGCAACAGCCGAAATCAGAATGAGTCCTTGCGCGGTGTCCTTCAGCGGCTGTGGCAGGCCGACGAGGTTCAACAGCGTAAACAGTGCAAAGAGGCTTAAGGCGCCAGCGACCGCCCCGACGACGCTGCCGCGCCCGCCCATCAACGGCACGCCGCCGATCACGCAAGCGCTGATCGCCTGGAGCGCGAGGCCGGAACCGACCTCCACCGAAACGCCGCCGAAGCCGCCGAGCATGATGCCGCCGGTGACGGCGCTGAGCGCCGATATCGCGAAGGCCGCGACGCGGGTTGCGGAAACCGGCACGCCCGCCAGTTGCGCGGCGCGCGGATTGTCGCCGACCGCGAAGATGCGCTGGCCGAACACGGTGACCTGCAACGCCCAATAGGCAAGCGCCGTCACGACAATGAGCACGCCGACCGCAATCGGGAAGACGCCGATCAGCGGCACGTGGCGCAGGACGAGCCGGCCGAACGCCCGAAAGTTATCCGGGAGGTAGCCGCGCGGCGCCCCGCCCGACCACATCATCGCCGCGCCGTTGAGGCACAACAACATGCCAAGCGTTGCGATGATCGACGGCACCTTGAGGAAGGAAACGATCACGCCATTGATGAGGCCGACCGCGAGCCCCATCGCGTAAAGGACGCCGATCGTCCACCAGGTGTTGGCGGGATCATTGTCGATGAGCATCGAGCCGCCGACCACGGTGATGGTGACCAAAGCGCCCATCGACAGATCGAAGCCCCCGACCGCCAGCACGAAAAGCTGCCCCGAGGCCAGGACAGCCAGCGGCGCCGCCCGCCACAGGAAGTTCATGAAGCCTGCCGGCTCGAGGTAAGACGGCTGGAGAAAGCCGACGCACGCATAGAGGACGATGAAGACCATCACCCCGACATTGAGGTGGCGGGCGATGGCGATCGCCCTCGTCCTGGGCTGAAGGTTGGCCGCCGTGGTCGTCACGCCACGAGCTCCTTGCTGCGGAACGTATAGGCGGCGACCGCAAGGATCACGATCGCCCCGCGTAGCGCCAGTTTGGGAAAAGCGGGAACGCCCAACATGTTGAACGCGGCGTCGAGCGTGGCGAAAAGCAGCACGCCGGCAAGGGTTCCCCATACGCCGCCGCGGCCTCCGGCAAGCAGCGTTCCGCCAATCACCACCACCGCGATGGATTCGAGGTCGTAGACGCCGTCGCGTCCGACCCACGGGGCGCCG
>CAVWKL010000242.1:0-46040 GCA_963755075.1 uncultured Alphaproteobacteria bacterium | reverse complement strand
GGCGGCGGTCCCCGAGCCGACGTCAGGCGCGCCTTGACGAGCCGCGCGGCGAAGGCGGGCGGCCCGGGAAGAGCGCGCCCGCCGCCCGCCGAAGCCTGGCGCGCGCTCGGCGCGGCGGCGATCTCGAAGCGCGTCTCGGCGGCGCTCGACAGCCGTTCCGCCGCGCCATAGGCGCTCGCCTGAACGAGCAGCGCCGGCGTCGCACCGGCGCGCGCAGCGAGCAACAGGCGGCGCGAAACGGCAAGGTCATAGGCCTTGAGGCTCCAGACTTCGCCGACGACCACCGCCGGCGCGCCGCTCCTCAACGCCTCCTCCATCGCCTGGAACAAAGCCGGCGCGTCGGGCGCGCGCACGAAGACGAGCCGGTTCAGCTCCAGCCCGTGGGCGACGAGCCCCGGCCCATAGAGCGCGCCGGTCTCGCAGAGCGCGAAATCCTCGGCGAGGATGAGCCCCGCCGCGCCGCGCTCGGCCATGAAACGGGCGACCAGCGCGAGCGCGAAGCCCATCGCCGCCGCGCCGTCGCCGGGGCTCGCCGGCGCGATCTCGTGCAGGCCGTCGCCGGCCAGCCCGCCGCCGAGCGCGCGATCGAGCGCGCGGGTCAGCGAAAGCCTTGGCGGCGCGCGCGCCTCCGCCGGCCCCGAGCGCGCCTCGATCTCCGCCACGACGCGCCGCAAACGCGCCACCCCCTCAGCCCTGTCGCCGCGCGACATCCGATCCACGCCTTTATGTTCGCTCTTTGTTCTTGTTTTGAGCGCGAAAAGGGGGAGAGTCAAGAGCGGGGCGCGGCATGCTCCGGTAATCGCCATAAAATGCAGCAATATTGTACCCACCGCCGCCGAACGCATCAGCGCCCCTCTCACGCCGAGCGCCCTCCAAGCGCGACCGCCGCCGCGACCCAAGCGCTTCCCTGTCGCGATTGACCACGCGCACGATTGACCGCGCGCAATTGCCGGCCTCAAGGGATCGCGCATAGAGTGGGGCGAACGGAACGGCGAGGCGCCGAGGCGGACCCATGGCTCAGGCGCGCGTTGGCTCCGCGGCGGTCACGACGCGGCGCCGGCGCAAGCCGCCGCCTGATCCAAGGGAATGAACCCCGCCATGCGCGATGAGATCGAAGGCTCCACGGCGCTGGCCCGCGCGATCGGCCGGTGCCGGCCGCACGTGATCTGCGCCACTCCGATCGCGCCGCCGAGCCTGGTCGCCGAGGGCCTTGGCGACCTCGCGCGCCTGGGCGGCCTCGAGAATTGCGAATTCATCGCGGTTGAAAGCGAGTCCGCCGCGCTGTCGGCAGCGCTCGGCGCCTCGGCGGCAGGCGCGCGCGTTTATGCCGCCATCGCCAGCCAGCGCGCGCTCTGCATGGCCGAAGCGGCCCAACACGCCGCGAGCCTCGGCCTGCCCATCGTCATGACGCTCGGCGATCGCGCCCTCGGCGCGCCGATCGGCGTCGCCGGCGATCATTCCGACGCGATGGCGCTGCGCGAGGCCGGGTGGATCCAGCTCTTCGCCGAATCGGAGCAGGAAGCCGTCGATCTGCACATCCAGGCGTTCCGCCTCGCCGAGGCGCTTTGCGCGCCTGTTATGGTCTGCGTCGACGGCTCCCTCCTCGCCGGCGCCGCCGAGCGCATCGACATCCCCGGCCAAGCCGACGTCGACGCCTATCTGCCGCCTTACGAGCCGATCGAGGCGCTCGATCCCGAAGACTCGAATGCGATCGGCGCGATGGGGGGACCCGACGCCTGCACGGAAGTGCGCTATCTCCAGTATTTGAGGGCTACTGCTTGAAATACTGGAGATAGCGCACTTCCGTGCAGGCGTCGGGTCCCCCCATCGCGCCGATCGCATTCGAAGTCTTCGGGATCGAGCGCCTCGATCGGCTCGTAAGGCGGCAGATAGGCGTCGAACGTCGGCTTGGCCGGGGATGTCGATGCGCTCGGCGGCGCCGGCGAGGAGGGAGCCGTCGACGCAGACCATAACAGGCGCGCAAAGCGCCTCGGCGAGGCGGAACGCCTGGATGTGCAGATCAACGGCTTCCTGCTCCAATTCGGCGAAGAGCTGAGATCCACCCGGCCTCGCGCAGCGCCATCGCGTCGGAATGATCGCCGGCGACGCCGATCGGCGCGCCGAGGGCGCGATCGCCGAGCGTCATGACGATGGGCAGGCCGAGGCTCGCGGCGTGTTGGGCCGCTTCGGCCATGCAGAGCGCGCGCTGGCTGGCGATGGCGGCATAAACGCGCGCGCCTGCCGCCGAGGCGCCGAGCGCTGCCGACAGCGCGGCGGACTCGCTTTCAACCGCGATGAATTCGCAATTCTCGAGGCCGCCCAGGCGCGCGAGGTCGCCAAGGCCCTCGGCGACCAGGCTCGGCGGCGCGATCGGAGTGGCGCAGATCACGTGCGGCCGGCACCGGCCGATCGCGCGGGCCAGCGCCGTGGAGCCTTCGATCTCATCGCGCATGGCGGGGTTCATTCCCTTGGATCAGGCGGCGGCTTGCGCCGGCGCCGCGTCGTGACCGCCGCGGAGCCAACGCGCGCCTGAGCCATGGGTCCGCCTCGGCGCCTCGCCGTTCCGTTCGCCCCACTCTATGCGCGATCCCTTGAGGCCGGCAATTGCGCGCGGTCAATCGTGCGCGTGGTCAATCGCGACAGGGAAGCGCTTGGGTCGCGGCGGCGGTCGCGCTTGGAGGGCGCTCGGCGTGAGAGGGGCGCTGATGCGTTCGGCGGCGGTGGGTACAATATTGCTGCATTTTATGGCGATTACCGGAGCATGCCGCGCCCCGCTCTTGACTCTCCCCCTTTTCGCGCTCAAAACAAGAACAAAGAGCGAACATAAAGGCGTGGATCGGATGTCGCGCGGCGACAGGGCTGAGGGGGTGGCGCGTTTGCGGCGCGTCGTGGCGGAGATCGAGGCGCGCTCGGGGCCGGCGGAGGCGCGCGCGCCGCCAAGGCTTTCGCTGACCCGCGCGCTCGATCGCGCGCTCGGCGGCGGGCTGGCCGGCGACGGCCTGCACGAGATCGCGCCGGCGAGCCCCGGCGACGGCGCGGCGGCGATGGGCTTCGCGCTCGCGCTGGTCGCCCGTTTCATGGCCGAGCGCGGCGCGGCGGGGCTCATCCTCGCCGAGGATTTCGCGCTCTGCGAGACCGGCGCGCTCTATGGGCCGGGGCTCGTCGCCCACGGGCTGGAGCTGAACCGGCTCGTCTTCGTGCGCGCGCCCGACGCGCCGGCTTTGTTCCAGGCGATGGAGGAGGGGTTGAGGAGCGGCGCGCCGGCGGTCGTCGTCGGCGAAGTCTGGAGCCTCAAGGCCTATGACCTCGCCGCTTCGCGCCGCCTGTTGCTCGCCGCACGGGGCGGGGCGACGCCGGCGCTGCTCGTCCAGGCGAGCGCCTATGGCGCGGCCGATCGGCTTTCGAGCGCCGCCGAGACGCGCTTCGAGATCGCCGCCGCGCCGAGCGCGCGCCAGGCTTCGGCGGGCGGCGGGCGCGCTCTTCCCGGGCCGCCCGCCTTCGCCGCGCGGCTCGTCAAGGCGCGCCTGACGTCGGCTCGGGGACCGCCGCCAGGCCTCGACGCGACGAAGATCTTCCGTCTGACCTGGCGAAGCGAGGACCGGCAATTTGACGAACCGACGCTTTCTCTCCCTGTGGCTGCCGCGTCTGGCGACCGATCGCGCCCACAAGCTGCGCGGTGAGGGGCGAGGCGGGCCGCCGCCGCCCCTCGTCGTCGTCGCCAAAATCAAGAGCGCGCAGCGCCTCGTCGGCGTCGACGCCGAAGCCGCGCGGCTCGGCCTCGCGCCGGGCCTGACGCTCGCCGATGCGCGCGCGCGCCATCCCGCGCTCGAAGCCGTCGAGGCCGATCCGGTCGCCGAAGCGCGGCTCCTCGCGCGTCTGGCCGACGTCTGCGCCCGCTTCACCCCGCTCGTCGCGCTCGACGGCGCCGATGGGCTGATGCTCGACGTCTCCGGCGTCGCCCATCTCTTCGGCGGCGAGGAGGGGCTCTTGACCGAGGTCGAGGCGCGCCTGACTCGCTTGCGGCTGACGATCGCGCTCGGCCTCGCCGATGCGCCCAGCGCCGCGTGGGCGCTGGCGCGCTATTCGAGCCGGCGCATCGCGCCCGCCGGCCTTTCCGGCAAGGCCTTCGCCAAGCTCTATTACGAAATGCCGGTCGCCGCGCTGGGGCTCGACGAGAAAACCTGCGCCGATATGGCGCGCGCCGGGCTTCGCCGCATCGGCGATCTCGCGCTCAGGCCGCGCGCGCCGATCGCGGCGCGTTTCGGCGCGCAAGCGATCGCCCGGCTCGACGCGTTGAACGGCGTTGCGCGCGAGGCGATCTCGCCGCGCTTCCCCGCGCCCGACTTTTGCGCCGAGCGGCGGTTCGCCAGCCCGATTGTCGCGAGCGAAGCGGTGATGGCGACGCTCGCCCGGCTCGCCGACGATCTCGCCGCGCTGCTCGCGCGCCAGATGAAGGGCGCGCGGCGGCTGGAGCTCGCCCTCTTTCGCGTCGACGGCGACGTGCGCCGAATTGCGGCAGGCGCCGGCCGGCCGCTCGGCGAAGCGCGCGCCATCGCGCGCCTCTTCGCCGAGCGCCTCGCCGGCGGCGCCGAGGAGGAGATCGACGCCGGCTTCGGCGTCGACCTGATGCGCCTCTCCTGTCTCCTCGCCGAGCCGCTGGAGCCCTTGCAAAGAGAGTGGGAGCGCGCGCGCGAGGCCGAGCGCGCGCGCGCGTTCGGCGATCTCCTCGACGGCTTGAGCGCGCGCTTGGGCGCACGCCGCGTGACGCGGCAGGAACTCGTCGAGGCCCATATCCCCGAACAGGCCGTCGTGGCTTCGCCGGCGGTTTTGGGCGAGGCGCGCGCGCGCGGGGAGGGGGGCGAAGCCGCGACGTCGATTGCGGCGCCGAGGCGGCCGTTGCGCCTGTTCGAGCGGCCCGAGCCGATCGAGGCGCTCGCCGAAGTCCCCGACGGCCCGCCCTTGCGCTTCCGCTGGCGGCGCGTCCTCCACGAAGTCGCGGCGATCGAAGGCCCCGAGCGCATCGCCGCGCCGTGGTGGCGCCGGTCGGGCGCCCCGACGCGCGACTATTTCCGCGCCGAGGACACCTCAGGGCGCCGCTTCTGGCTCTACCGCGAAGGCCTGTGGGGCGACGAAACGACGCGGGCGAAATGGTTCCTGCACGGGGTGTTCGGGTGAATCCCTTCTCCCGCAAGGCGGGAGAAGGGGACCCAAAGGGCCGGATGAGGGTCTCGGCAAAAGGAGACGATCATGCGCGACGACGTTCCACTCTCCGCGAAATCTCGCGCCCGGACCATGCGCCAGTCGCTTACCGAAGCGGAACGAAAGCTTTGGCGCCCATGATCCGCCTCGCCCCCCGCTTCGCCGAGTTCGCGACGGCGACGAATTTTTCGTTCCTTCGCGGCGCTTCGCATCCGGAAGAGCTCGTCGCGCGCGCCGCCGAGCTCGGCCTCGCCGGGATCGGCGTCGCCGATCGCAACACGCTCGCCGGCGTCGTGCGCGCCCATGTCTACGCGCGCGAGAACCGCGGCGCGATCGGCGCGCTGCGCGTCGTTGCGGGCGCGCGGTTGAGCTTTGTCGACGGCGCGCCCGACATGCTCGCCTACCCCAGGGACCGCGCCGCCTATGGGCGGCTCTGTCGGCTATTGACCAAGGGCAATCTGCGCGCGCCCAAGGGCGAGTGCCATTTGGGCTTCGAGGATCTCATGGAACATGGCGAGGGCCTACAGGTCGTCGCGATGCCGTCGTCAGGGCAGGGCGAGGGCCGTATTCTTTCACGCCTCCGCCAAGCCTTCTCCGGCCGCCTGTGGATCGGCGCGAGCCTGACCTATGGCGCGGACATGCGCGGCGGCCTCGCGGCGCGCGCGGCGCTGGCGCGCAAAATCGGCGCGCCGCTGCTGGCGACCAACGACGTCCTCATGCACGCGCCCGAGCGTCGCGCCCTCGCCGACGTCCTCGCCTGCATTCGCGAGAAGACGACGCTGGAGGCGGCGGGGAGGCTCACCCAAGCCAACGCCGAGCGGCATCTCAAATCCGCCGACGAAATGACGCGCCTGTTCGCCGAGGCGCCGCAGGCGGTGGAGGAGACGGGCCGCTTCCTCGACGGCCTCGCCTTCAGCCTCGACGAACTCGCCCACGACTATCCCAAGGAATTGCGCGAGGGCTATGCGAGCCCGCAGGCCGCGCTCGAAGCCTTCGCCGCGGCCGGCGCGCGCGCGCGCTATCCCGACGGCGTTCCCGTCAATGTCGACGCGGCGCTGAGGCACGAACTGGAGCTGATCGGCAAGCTGAACTACGCGCCCTATTTCCTCACCGTGCATGACATCGTGCGCTATGCGCGCGATCGCGGGATCCTGTGCCAGGGGCGCGGCTCGGCGGCCAATTCGACGGTCTGCTATTGCCTGGGGATCACCGAAGTCGACCCCGCCAGGTTCGATCTCTTGTTCGAGCGCTTCGTCTCGCCCGAGCGCAACGAGCCGCCCGACATCGACGTCGATTTCGAGCACGAGCGGCGCGAGGAGGTGATCCAATATATCTACGCGCGCTACGGACGCGAGCGCGCCGGCCTTGCCGCGGCGGTGACGACCTATCGCACGCGCTCGGCGATCCGCGAGACGGCCAAGGTCTTCGGCCTTTCCGACGACGTGATCGTCGCGCTCAACGCCACCACCTGGGGCCACGGCTCCCAGCCGATCGAGGCGCCGCAGGCCGAGCGCGCCGGCCTCGATCCGGCCGATCCGACGCTGGCGCTGGCGCTGCAGCTGGCGCGCGAGTTGAACGGCTTTCCCCGCCATCTCACCCAGCACAGCGGCGGCTTCGTCATCACCAGCGACCGTCTCGACGAGGTCGTGCCGATCATGAACGCGGCGATGGAGGATCGCACCACCATCGAATGGGACAAGGACGATCTCGACGCGCTCGGCATCCTGAAGATCGACGTGCTCGCGCTCGGCATGCTCACCGCCCTATCCAAGAGCTTCGCTCTCCTGGACAAACACTATGGAGGCCGTCTGACGCTCGCCTCGATCCCCTCCGAGGAGGCTTGCGTCTACGCGATGATCCAGCGCGCCGACACGATCGGCGTCTTCCAGATCGAGAGCCGCGCGCAAATGTCGATGCTGCCGCGGCTCAAGCCGGAGAAGTTCTACGACCTCGTCATCGAGGTGGCGATCGTGCGCCCGGGGCCCATCCAGGGCGACATGGTGCATCCCTATCTGCGCCGCCGCCAGGGCCTGGAGGCGGTCGTCTATCCCTCGAGAGAATTGCAGGCGGTGCTCGGCAAGACGCTCGGCGTGCCGCTGTTCCAGGAGCAGGCGATGAAGATCGCCATCGTCGCGGCGGGGTTCTCGCCCGCCGAGGCCGACAAGTTGCGCCGCGCGATGGCGACCTTCCGCCGCGTCGGCACGATCGCGACCTTCCAAGCCAAGATGGTCGAGGGCATGGCGGCCAAGGGCTACGAGCGCGAATTCGCCGAGCGCTGCTTCCGCCAGATCGAGGGGTTTGGCGAATACGGCTTTCCCGAGAGCCATGCGGCGAGCTTCGCGCTGATCGTCTACGCCTCATGCTGGATGAAATGCCGCTACCCCGACGTCTTCGCCGCCGCGATGCTCAATTCGCAGCCGCTCGGCTTCTACGCGCCTTCGCAGCTCGTGCGCGACGCGCGCGAACACGGCGTCGAGGTGAGGGAAGTGGATGTGAATCTTTCGGATTGGGACTGCACGCTGGAGGAGCACGACCCGTCTCCCCTTGCGGGAGAGGGATCGGGGGCGAGGGGTCGCGCCCTCGAGCGTACGAGCGCCGACGGCGCTTGCGCGCCGACCCCTCATCCGTCGGGCGTCGCCGGGCGCCTTCTCCCGCAAGGGGAGAAGGGAGGGCGCCTCCATCCCCGCCACGCCTCCATGGCCGAGCATATCCGCGCCGCGCATGCGGTGCGGTTGGGCTTTCGCCAGATCATCGGCGCTCGGCAAGAGGAGATGGGCAAGCTCGTCGAGGCGCGCGGGGCGGGCTACGATTCGGTGCGCGATCTCTGGCTGCGCTCGGGGCTCAGCGCGGCGGTGCTGGAGCGCCTCGCCGACGCCGACGCGTTCCGTTCGCTCGGCCTCGATCGGCGCCAGGCGCTGTGGGCGGTGCGCGGCCTCGACCGCGTCGGCGATCACGACGATCTGCCGCTGTTCGCTCAGAGCCGTCCGGCGCGCGACCGCGAGCCCGACGCGAAGTTGCCGCCGATGCCGCTCGGCGCCCATGTCGTGGAGGATTATCGCCGTCTCTCGCTGTCGCTGAAGGCTCATCCGGTGGCGTTCATGCGCGCCCGTCTCGCCGCGCGCGGCGTCAAGCGCTCCGATGCGCTGGCTCAGGTGAAGAGCGGCGAGCGCGTCGTCGTCGCCGGCCTGGTGCTGGTGCGCCAGCGCCCCGGCACCGCCAAGGGGGTGATCTTCATGACGCTGGAGGACGAGGCGGGCGTCGCCAACCTCATCGTCTGGCCCAAGGCGTTCGAGCGTCTGCGCGCGATCGTCATCGGCGCGCGCTTCGTCGCCGCGACCGGCAAATTGCAGAACGAGGCGGGCGTCATCCACCTTATCGTCGAGCGCATGGAGGATCTGACGCCGATGCTGGGGCAGCTTTCCGAAGAGGGACGACGCCTCGACATCCGCGCGCCGGCCGACGAGGCGGCAAACCCGCCGTCGACCCCAACGAAAAAGCGTCAGGGCGACCGCTTCGCCCAAGTGCAGCTCTTTGTCGATTCGCGCCTCGCCTCGCCGTCCGCCGAAAGTCGAGACATCGCGCGCGCGCTGCCGGCGGGAAGGAATTTTCAATGACAGGGAAGGCGAGCGCTGGCGGGCCGCGGCGGACGTATCTCACCCCTTCGGCGAGGCCTGCGCCTCCAGTTCGGCGATGATCGCGCGCAGCGTCTGCGTATCGAGGCCGGCGGCTTCGCGCGCATCGGCGATGAACCCGAGGTTTTCGGCGGTCGTGGCGGCCATCCAGGGCTCATTCATCGTGGCGAGCGCCGCGAGCGCGTCGTCGCGCGCCTCTTCGGCGGCGGTCCAGTCGCCCTCGACGACAGCGAGTTCGAGCATCGTCGCGTGATCCCAATAGTCCGGCTTTTGCGCGAGGCGCCGCCGCGCGGCGTAGCGCACCACGCCGGCCATTTCCTTGGCGAGGCTGTCCTTCGGATCGGCGATCGTCATCAGCGTGACGGCGTTGACGCCGGGGTAGGCGTCGCGCCAGTCGGTCTCGAAGCCTTGCCGATAGGCGGCGATGGCCTTTTTCAAGTGGCCGCGCGCCTCCGCGCCGCGCTTGTCCTTCAGCGCCTTTTTCCAGCGATCCTTATGGATGCGCCCGAGCAGGGCGCATGTCTCGCTCGAGGGCCCGCGTTGGGCGATCACTTCGCTCAGCATCGTCTCGGCTTCGCGGTCCCGTCCCAGCCGGTTCAGCGCCAGCGCCCACTGCTCGCGCACCAACGTCGTGCGTTGCAGCGCCTTGTCGAACCTTCCGCAAAGCTCAACCATGCGCTCCCATTGCGAGAGCGCGCGGTAGGACAACAAGAGATCGACGGCGACGCCGGCCTCGGTGGTGTCGATCGCGCCGAGGTCGTTGCGCAAGGCGTCGAGCGCGCCGACGCCGTCGGCGCGCGCCGTCGCCAGCCGCGTCTTGAGCGCTTCGGCGTAGGCGATCTGGGTGCGGAAGACGTCGGTCTTGAGGCGGTCGATCGGCGCCGGCTGATAGCCCTCGAGCAACTGGAACAGCGGTGAATCCATCGAACGGTGTTGGCGGCTCTCGATGAGCCGCTCCGTGATGGAATCGCGCGCGGCGGCCGCTGCGATCGGCGCGCCGTCCTCGCCGAGCGCATAGGGCACGGCCCGCAGCGGGCCGATGTCGAAGGGCAGCGGGCTGCCTTGCGCCAAGGTCAGCACCGTCGTCTCCGGTCGCGTGGCGTGACGGATGCCCAGTTCGTAATAGACGTTGGCGTTGAGCAGGGTGAGATCGGCGATCGCGTATTCGCTGAGCAGGATGCGCTCATACATCAGTTTGTGGATGAAGCCCGCGCCCTTCTCCTCGTCGGCGCGCACCACCGTCAGATCGGCCGCCGCCACCGCGGGCCCGATGATCTCGCCATAGATGCGGTCGAAATCCACCATCCGCCCCGAGGCGTCCGGCTTCTTGCTGAACGGCATGATGATGAAACAGACAGCCCGATGACTCACGTTTCCGCTCCCACCGTCCTCGCGCGGCGCGCAATCCTAGCCCGCCCGCGGAGCAAAGTCTCGCAAAGCCATTGCCGCGGCGCCATTTGCCATACCGGCGACGCCTTGCTAGCGGTGCGCCGCCAGCCGGACAGGTTCCCTTTGCCCTACGTCATTCTCGCCTTTGTTTCGTTCTTGTGGGGCTCTTCGTTCCTGCTCATCAAGATCGCCTCGCGGACGTTCGATCCGGCCTCCGTCGCCTTTGGCCGCGCCGCGATCGCCGCGGCGGCGCTCATCGTCGCGGCGCTGGCGATGCGCTTGACCTGGCCGCGCGAACTGCGGGTGTGGGGCCGGATGGCGGCGATGGCGCTTTTCGGTCAGGCGCTGCCGTTCCTGCTGCTCGGCGCCGCCGCGCGCCTGACCACCAGCGCCGACATGGCCCTGATGATGGGCGGCGTGCCGATCTTCACCTTCGTCCTCGCCCGGCTCTTCGCGCTCGGCGAGGTGTGGAACGCGCGCGCGGCGCTCGGCCTCGGGCTCGGCCTTCTCGGCGTCGTCGTTTCGCTCGGCGCGCCGCTCGGCGCGGCGCCCCGGCGGTCGGCGAACCGGGGCTTGGACGCGCGCTCGCGCTGCTGGCGGCGCTGGGCTACGCGGCGGGCGCGCTGATGTCGCGCGCCGTGTCGCGCGAAATCGGGCCGACGATGGCGGCGACCGGATCGATGCTGGCCTCCGCCGCAACGCTGTTCGTCCTCGGACTGGCTTTCAGAGGCCTGCCCTCGCCAGTCGCGCTCGCGACCACGCCGCTGACGCCGCTCGCCGCGCTCGTCGGGCTCGGCGTGTTCAACACCGCGCTCGCCTATTCCGTCTATTTCCGGCTGATCGCCAGCGCCGGCGCGACCTTCGCCGCGCTCAACAATTACATCGTTCCCGTCCTCGGCCTCATGATGGGCGCGCTCGCGCTCGGCGAACCGGTCGGCGCCTCGGCATGGTTGGGCTTGGCCTGCGTGCTTGGCGGCGTCGCGGTCACCGGATCGGCGGCGAAGGCCTCGCGCGTCATCGCTCCGCGTTAGCGCCGCCGCGGCTCGGCGGAGACCGACGCAACGCTCAGTCGCCGCAAGGGCGCCTTACTGATGCGCAGGCCCCGCGGTTTTCCCGTGGATATGTCGTCCCCCTCGAAGCCCATCACCGCCGCGGCGCAGACGACGCCGCCGAAGGTGAAGGCGAAGCCGGCGCAAAGCAGCGCGACGCCGGGAATCAGCATGTCCGAGCGCCACAGCAGCGATCGAAGGCCGACAAAATCGACGACGAGGATGAGGACCGCGCAAAACACCCCGATCGCCATGCCGAAGGCCCAGTTGACGACCATCGCGCGCACCAGCGGATCGCGGGCTCCCCAACGCCGCCAGGCCGCGTTCAACCGGCTTCGCCTGCTCTGCATCGCTTCGCCTCCTCCGGCAATTCGCGCCGCCGGCGCTCGCCCCCGGCAGCCCGTAATCTTATTCTCATTCCAAACGGCGTCCAGCCTCGCGGCGGCGCGGCCTCGTCCGGGCCAAAGGACAAGCGTGCTATGTGCGCCAAGAGATTCCTCGCGGCGGCCTCGAGTTCAAGCGGTGGAGAGCCCTGATGCGTCGATTGTCGCTCGCGCTCGCTCTGTCGTTCGTCGCGCCCGCCGGCGCCGAGGCGCTCGACTGCGGCGGCATGAAATCGAGCGCTCAGCCGTTTGAGCTCACGATCGACTCGACCGGCAAATCCGTCGGCAAGGACCCTGTCGCCATGCCAATGCGTCGGCAGGTCATCCGCAAGATTGACGAGACGGTCGTCTTCGATATCTTCTCGCCGAGCAGAGTCTTGCGGCGGACGTTCGCCGCCAATGGCCTCCTGACGGAAGTCATTGGCGCCGACGACAAGACGCCGCGCGTCGCCTCCTATTCCATCGACATGGCCAAGGACTATTTCGCGTTGGGCAAGCCCTTCGATTTCAACGTCGTCATGAAGAACTCCCGACGGCCAAGCGAATTCCGAGGTGAACACGTCGGTTTCGTTCGACGGCGAGGTCGAGATGGAACTCGGCGGATGCGTCTATCCGCTGACGAAAATCGTTGAGTCGAATCACGGCGCCGTCAAAGGCAAGGCCGTGAGCAATCGTGTCGAGTTCTGGTATTCGCGTGATCTGAAGACGTCCCTCTATTCGCGCCTCGAGGGCGGCGACGGATATGTCCTGGAGCTTCGCGCTCGCGACATTTCGACATCGTTTGCGCCGGTCGAATAACCCGGGCCGCCGAGGCTTCGTCTCATCCTCGCCGCGGACGGGTCGCGAACCAGATCACGTGCCGCGCGCCGCCGCGCGCGCCGCGCGCGCGGGCCGGGATCTCCTCCGCCGCGAACCCGGCGTCGCGGAGCCTTTGGGCGAAGCGCCGGTCGGGCGCCGCGGACCACACCGTGAGAACGCCGCCGGGCCTCAGCGCGGCGCGGGCGGCGGCAAGGCCGGACGCGTCGTAGAGCCGATCGTTGGCGTCGCGGGTCAACCCTTCAGGGCCGTTGTCGACGTCGAGCAGGATCGCGTCGTAAGCGGCGGACGCGGCGCGAATGACCTCGGCGACGTCGGCGAGCTCGACGCGGACGCGCGGGTCCTCGAGACATCCCGCGAAGATCTCCGCCATCGGCCCCTCCGCCCATTGCACGACCGCGGGGATGAGCTCGGCGACCTCGACGCGCGCCGAGGCGTCGAGCGCGCCAAGCGCGGCGCGCAGGGTGAATCCCATGCCGAGCCCGCCGATCAGCAAACGCGGCCGGGCCCGCTCGCGCACTCTCTCGCAGGCGATGGCGGCGAGCGCCTCCTCCGAGCCGCCGAGGCGGCTGTTCATCAATTCGTTGGCGCCGACCCGGATCGAGAACTCGTCGCCACGACGCATCAGGCGCAATACGCCCCCGCCGGGGATCGCCGCCTCGCCGAGCCGGACCCAGGGGATCACGCGGGATCCTTGCGCGGACGCAGCGCGTCGGCGAGGCGCATCGCGGCGGAGCCCGGCCTCAGCGGCTTCGGCTGGCTGTCGTGCGGCGCCCAGCCGGTCAGCCAGATCGTGTCGAACGTCGCGCGCAGGCGCCCATCGGCGTCGGCGAAGCGCGCGGCGTAGATCGCGGCGGCGCGCCATGAACGCGTCGCGGCGCAGCGGCTTGCGGCTGCGCTGGGTCGAGCGCGTTGGTCGCCGCCGAAAGCGCTGCAGGTCGCGCATCAGCGCGAAGAGATCGTCGTAGCGCGCGACGACGGAATCGACATCGACGACCGGCAGCGCGAAGCCGGCGCGTTGCATCAGACCCCCCGAGCGCGCGCACATCGGCGAACGGCGCGACGCGCGGCGCCGCGCCGCCCAGGATCTCGCTTTCGGCCATCGTCAGGCTCTGGCGCAATTCGCTCAGCGTTTCGCCGCCGGCCAGCGCCGCCAGAAAAAGCCCGTCCGGGCGCAGCGCGCGGCGCATCTGGATCAGGGCGCCCGGCAGGTCGTTGACGTGATGCAGCGCCATCAGCGAGACGATGAGGTCGAAGCTCTCGGCCGCCAGGGGCAGACGCTCGAGGTCGCCGACGACGCTAAGATAGCCGCCGCGCCCGACGGCGAGCGGCGAGGGCGCGAGGCGCAGCGTCACGGCGCCGCCGCTGCGCGCCGCGAGCGCCGACGCCGCGTGCGGGGCCGGCGCGCCGACGTCCGCCGCGAACGCGAATTCGCGGCGCACCAGGCTCAGGCGATCGGCGAGCTCCTCGGCGGCCCGGCGCAGGAGGAAGTCGGCGCCGACGTTCGCCGGCGCGGCGCGACAGGCCCGCTCGAGCCGTGCGGCGAGAAGCGCGCGGTCGAACACGGCGGGGGGCGGGGCGGGCGTCGGCACGCCGTCCTTATGCCCTGCGCGCGCCGCGCGCGCAAAGGCGGCGCGCGGGCGGAGGCGAGCCCCGCCGCTTTCGGCTCGGCGCGAGGGACGGCGGCCGCAAGTTCCACGCAACCGCATTGGCCAAACCGCGCAAATTCGCTTAGCCTTGCCCGGATGAGCGCGCCCGTCGCCATGGACTCGGAATTCGCCTCTTCGCCCGGCTGGCGCGAAGGGCTGCGGGCGCTTTTTCGCCTTTGCCGGCCGCCTCGCGCTCGACACGCTCTATCCCCCGACCTGCCTTGCCTGCCGCGCCGCGACCGGAGAGGCGGACGCGCTGTGCCCGGCCTGCTGGCGGGCGATGCGTTTCATCGAGCGGCCGTTTTGCGACCGGCTCGGCACGCCGTTCGAGCAGGACCTCGGCGAGGGGCTGCTGTCGCCGCAGGCGATCGCCGATCCGCCGGTGTTCCGCCGCGCCCGCGCCGTCGCGCGGTTCGAGGACGGGCCGGCGCGCCGCCTCGTCCATCGGCTGAAATATTCCGACCGCGGCGACCTCGCCAAGCCGCTCGGCGCCTGGATGGCGCGGGCGGGGGCCGACGTGCTCGCCGAAGCGGACGCTGATCGTGCCGGTGCCGCTGCATCCGCTGCGGCTCTGGAAGCGGCGGTTCAATCAGGCCGCGGCGCTCGCCCAGGCGCTGGCGAGTCAGAGCGGCAAGCCGTTCGAGCCGCACTGGCTCATGCGGGTGAAATCGACCCGCAGCCAGGTCGGCCTGACCCGCGAGCAGCGGGCGGCCAACATGCAGGGGGCGTTTCGCGTCGCGGCGGGCGCGCCGCTGCGCGGGCTTGAGGATCGTCCTCGTCGACGACGTCCTCACCTCCGGCGCGACCGCCAACGCCGCCGCGCGGGCGCTGCTGCGCGCCGGGGCTCGCCGACGTCGATCTGGTCGTGTTCGCCCGGGTTGTGACCAGCGCGTGACGCCCCATATATTGTGGTCGAGGCCGGCGCGGAGCCGGGAAAGGACCGAGATCTTGCCGCCGATCGTCATTTACACCAAGTCGACCTGCTCCTATTGCCGCGCCGCCAAGGACCTGTTGCGGCGCAAGGGAGCGGCGTTCGAGGAAATCAGCGTCGACGGCGATCGCGCCGCCCAGGCGGCGATGGCGGTCAGAAGGCGGGCGGTCGCTCGACGGTGCCGCAGATCTTCTTCGGCGCGACGCATGTCGGCGGCTGCGACGACCTGTATGATCTGGAGAGCGCCGGGGAGGCTCGACGCGCTGCTGGCGGGATGACCCGATGATCAAATACGCGCTCGCCTGCGATCAAGGGCACGAGTTCGAGAGCTGGTTTCCCGACGGCGCCGCGTACGAGAGCAGGCGCGGCGCGGCCTTGTCGCCTGTCCCGAATGCGGCTCGAACGCGCGTCGCCAAGGCGATCATGGCGCCGGCCGTCCTGAGCGGCCCTCGCGCCGAGCGCGCGGACCGCGAGGCCGCTCCGGTTCCGGTCGCGCTGATCGACGAGCGCCAACGCGCGCTCCGCGAGGCGGTGCGCAAATTGCGACGCGAGATCGAAGCCAACACCGACGACGTCGGCGCAAAGTTCCCAGAGGTGGCGCGCGCAATTCACGCCGGCGAGACGCCCGAGCGCGCGATCCGCGGCCAGGCGAGTCGGGCGGAGGTCGAGGCGTTGCTCGAGGACGGCATCGGCGTGTTGCCGGTCCCCTTCGCGCCCGACGACTTCAACTGAGCATGCGAAGGGCGTCTATTTCGCCGCGACGCTGAACTCGGAAGCCTCGATCACCGTCGTGCCGATCATCGTGCGCACGGAGACGCGGAACGGCACCAGCACGCGCGCGCCGTCGATCGGCGCCAGCCAGACTTCGAGATCCTTATTGTCGATCATGAATTTTATCGCCGGGCGATCGGGCCGGTGACCGGCGATCGGCACGTACCGCGCCGCGCAGACCGCCACGGGCCCTTTGTAGCCCTTGGCCGAGACTTCGCGCTGTCCGACGTACGTGAGGTTGACGTCGAAGCGCGTGTAGCCGTCGAAGATGGGAATCGTGCGATCGCACGACGCAGGTCCGATGAGCGGCCCCTTGGCCGGGGCGGGTATGACGAAAGCGCCCACGGGATCGACGACGCCGCGCTTGTCCTTGGCCGACAGGGGAATGCGGTCGGGCTTATCCTCGAACGGCGGCGAGATGTCGATGCCGGTCACCGTATTGGCGGCGAGCGACATGCGAATGGTGCGCGTCATGGACGAATTCGACGCGGTCGTCGCGAACGACGCCGGCAGGATGCGGTTGCCGACGATCGCGCCCTGACCGCTCGAGGCGCCGCGCGCGCGCGAGACGAGCGTCGCCAGACCGGAAATCTTGGCCGTGGCGTCGATCGCGTAACTATTCGGCGTCAGCGTCGCGTTGAGGCTGGCGACGCCGATCGGCAGGCCGACCAACGAGACGTTGTAAGTCGCGCGCAGCATGTCGGCGTGCGCGCCGACCGCCGCGAACGACAGCGCAAGCGCGCCAAAACCCAGGCCGCGCGCGGCGCGCGAGGCCATACGTCGCAAGGACATCCAATCGTCTCCGGACACGGTGCGAATCCCAATTAGCACCTGTCTCGCGAAAATCCGACAGCAAAATGGCGCCAGGGACGCTTTCGGCGCTTGGTCGCGGCAATGCAAAAATGTTCCGAACGCTCGCTGTCAAGGTCTTGCGGCGCAGACGCCGGCGGACGTAACCTCAGCTTATGGTCGAGACGGTCATATCCATTCGCACCGCGCGACTCGGCGACGAGACGGGCATCGCGCGCGTGCACGACGCGGCGTGGCGCGACGCCTACCGCGGCGTGATTCCGGGCCGCGAACTCGAGCGGATGATCGTGCGCCGCGGCCCGGTTTGGTGGCGGCGCGCCATTGCCGGCGGCACGCGACTGATCGTGCTCGATTTCGCCGACAACGTGGCGGGCTACGCCAGCTACGGGCGCAACCGCATGCCCTCGCTGAATTACGGCGGCGAGATCTTCGAGCTTTATCTCGCTCCCGAATATCAGGGCGGCGGCCTCGGCAGGCGGATGTTCGAGGCGGCGCAACGCGATCTGGCGGCCCACGGCTACACCTCCTTCGTGGTCTGGGCGCTCGCCGGCAACGAGCGCGCGCTCGGCTTCTACCACCGGCTGGGAGGGCGCATCGTGCGGCGCGCGCCCGAGCAGTTCGGCGCGGAAACGCGCGAGCGCGTCGCTTTCGGCTTTGATTGTCCCGCCATTCGCGGCTAGGAGGGCGCGCGAGCGGATCGCGCGCCATCGCCAAGCGCGCCGGGGTTCGCCGAACCGACCCCTCGTTTTCGGAGCACGCGCGTGAATTTGGGTGCGGCCTCGATCGGCAACGGCGCGCCGGGCGAAGCGAATGTCGTGATCGAGGCGCCGCTCGGCGGCGCATCGGTCGAGCGTTTCCTCGCCCATTGCACGGACCTCGAGCCGAAGAAATGGGTTAAGATCGTCCGTTGGGGCGACGCCGAGAGGGCGCGGCGGCTTGTCGATGCGGGCATCGAGCGCTGCAAGGCGGTCGAGGCGAAGGCATGATCGGGGCGAAGCGATGAAGCGCTCGTTTGTGGAATCTCGGATCGAGGCGATGTTGGCGCTGTGCGAACGCTCCGGCGTGAGGCTGCCGCCTTTTGCGCTGTGGCGCGACGAGGATTACCGCGCTGATCCCGACGCCGCCCGCCGCATCGCGCGAGCGGGACTCGGCTGGAACATCGTCGAATTCAAACCCGGCGGCTTCGCCAGCGACGGCCTCGGCGTTTTCACCCTGCGCATGGGCGACTGGCAGCAACTCGTGAAGGGGCGCGGCCGTCTCTACGCGGAAAAAGCGTTGATGGCGGAAGACGGCCAACGCACGCCGCATCACTATCACATCGTCAAGACCGAAGACGTCATCAACCGCGCCGGCGCCCGTTTCGTCGTCGAGTTGTTCAAGGTCGACCGCGCCGGCGCGCCGCTGAAAGAGCGCTTCCGGGTTCTGAAAGACGTCAAGAAACTCGAGCTCGGCCCCGGCGATCGCGTCAGCTTGGAGCCGGGCGAGAGCCTGACGCTCGAGCCCTTCGTCGCGCACGCGTTTTGGGCCGAGGGCGGCGCCGTCCTGGCCGGCGAAGTCTCGCTCGCCAACGACGACGGCGGCGACAATTACTTCCTGCCCGCGCTCGCGCCCGCCGCGCCGATCGACGAGGATCGCGCCAGGCGCTACGTGACCGTGCGCGATCACGCGCGCATCGTTAGCCAGCTCGTCGGCTGAAGCGGAGCGCCGCGCCGCACGAGGGATCGGCGCAGGCCTTCACCCCCGTGACAGCCTCTCCATCGCGTCGAGAAAGGCGCCGATGAAGCGTTCGGCGTCGACGGCGGTCGCCACGTCGACGTTGGGCGGGCGCTTCCACACGCCGCGCCAGTCGGCGACGGTCATGCCGCCGGTCAGGGCGCCCGCCGTCTCGACGTCGACCGCAACCCTCTGCGTCGCGATCAGCGACGGATCGATCGCCGCGGCGATGGCGAGCGGGTCGTGCATGGTGAAGACGCGCGCGCCGGAGGACGTCTCCATGAAGTCGAAATAGTAGCGCGCCGCGTCGTCGAGGAAGCCGAGCAGCCTCGGCGCGTGCGCCAAGCCGACGCAGCGCTCGGCGAGCCTCGCGAGATCGGCGGGACGAAGCAGGGTCTTGCGCGTCACGTCGAGACCGACGGCGACGAGCGGCGCCGCGCCTTCCCCGCCGAAAGCGCGAAAGACCACGCGCGCGGCTTCGGGATCGTGCCAGATGTTGAACTCCGCCGCCGGCGTGACGTTGCCCGTCTCGCGATAGGCGCCGCCCATCAGCACCAGACGCCGGACGAGCCGGGGCAGGGCGGGCTCGCGCATCAGCGCGAGCGCGACATTGGTGAGCGGGCCGGTGGCGACGAGAACCAATTCCCCCTTCAGCGCATGGGCGTGAGCGACGATCGCGTCGATGGCGTTGACGGCGTCGACCTGGCGCGGCGGATCGGGCAAAACGGCGTAGCCGAGCCCGCTCGCGCCGTGAACCGTTCGCGCCTCCGCCGGGGCATGCAGAATCGGCGACGCGCAACCCGGCCAGACGGGAATGTCGGCGCGTCGGATGAGCGCCAACACGGCGCGCGTGTTGCGGGTGGCGTGGGCGAGATCGACGTTGCCGGCCACGGTCGAGACGCCGAGAAGGCGCGCGCTCGGGCAGGCGCAGGCGTAGAGCAGGCCGAACGCGTCGTCGATGCCGGTGTCGACGTCGATGATGAGGGGCGTGGGGATCGTGGGCATGGCGACCTCGTCTGGCGGGCGCGGATCGCCGCCGGCCCGACGATTAGGGCCGGCGAGAAGGGCGCGTCAACGCGGCTTCGGCGCGCCTCGCGCCGTTCAGAAGAATCCGCTCCGCCCCTTGCCGCGCCAGCGCCACAGCAGTTGCAGCGCCACCGCCGCGAGGCCGCAGGCGAGGCCGATCCACAGCCCGAGGCCGCGCAGCGGGGTCAGGAAAGCCAGCGCGACGCCGATCGGGGCGCCGATCGCCCAATAGCCGATGAGCGCCATCATCATCGGCCAACGCGAATCGTGGACGCCGCGCAGCATGTTGGCGAGCGCGGCCTGCGCGCCGTCGAACATCTGAAAAATCGCGGCGACGCGCAGGAAGGAAAGCGCCAGCGCGACGATCTCGGCGTTTTCAGCCCGCTCGGGGGCGAGGAAGGGCGCGATGAGCAGCCGCGGCGCCGCGAGCATCGTCGAGGCGGAGAGCGCGACGAAGGCCATGGTGACGAGAAACGCGACCCAACCGGCCCGCGCCACCCCCAATCGATCGCGAGCGCCGAAGGCGTGGCCGACGCGCACGCTGGCCGCCTGGCCGAGGCCGAGCGGAATCATGAACGCGGTCGCGGCGATCTGCATGACGATCGCGTGCGCTTCGAGCGAAGCGCTGCCGATCAGGCCCATCGCCAGGCCCGCGGCGGCGAAGATCGAGACTTCGGCCGCGATCGTCGCGCCGATCGGCAGACCGAGGCGCCACAGGCGGGCGAATGCGGGCCAATCGGGCCGCCACGGGCCGACGAACAGCCGATAGCGGCGCAAATGCGGATCGACGAGCGCGTAGACGACCAGCACCAGCAGCATGACGGATTGCGACAGGCTGGCGGCGACGCCCGAGCCGAACACGCCCCAGGCCGGCGCGCCGAAATGGCCGAAGATCAGGGCGTAATTGGCGCCGACGTTGAAGACGACCGCCACGAGCCCGGCGATCAGGGTCGGCGCGGTGCGACCCAGCGCCGCGAACACCGAGCGCGCGGCGAAATAGAGCAGCGCCGGCGCCAGCGCCCATTGCAGGCCGTGCAGGTAGAGCTCGGTTGGCGCCGCCAAGTCCGGCGGCTCGCCGATCGCCAGCAGGATCGCCTTGGCGTTCCACAGGATCGCCCAGGCCGGCGCCGCCAGGACGAAGGCGCTGATCAGCGCCTGATGACACGCACAGCGCAGTCCCGTGGCGTCCGCGGCGTCGGCGCCGACGAGGCTCGCCGCGATCGGCGCGACGGCGCCGATCACGCCGACGCAGAACAGGAACAACGGCGTATAGAGATTATAGCCGAGCGCGCCGGCGGCGAGCGCGCTCGGCGAAAGCCAACCGACATCATGACGTCGGTCGTCGTCAGGAAATTGACGGCGAGGTTGGTCAGCACGATCGGCCCGCTCAACGCCAAGGTCGCGCCGATCTCGTGGGCGAGCCATGGGCGGGAAGCCGTTTTCCCGAGAGTTCTTACCTGCGTCATGGCGCCCCGCGGCGCTTGAGCGCCGCTCGTCGAATTCAGGTCAGGCGAGGATCCGGCGCGCCGCTTCGGCGATGGCGCGACCGAGGACGGCGTGGGCGGCGGCCTCGAAATGGATGCCGTCGAGGTCCGAGCAGGCGACGAATTCGCCGGCGTCGAGGAAGCCGACGCTCTGACGCTCGGCGACGGCGCGATAGCGTTGGGCGAGAACCGCCGATTTCTCTTTCGCCCCTTCGAACATTTCGGCGAATTCCGTCAGCTTGGCGATCGGCGGCGGCGCGACGAGGAGAATTGTCGGCGGCGCGCCGTCCGGGCCGACCGCTTCGGCGCGCGCCATCAAAATCAGGCGCTCCGCGCCGTTGGCGATATCGCCGGGCGAGGCGGAAAAGCGTTTCTTCATGTCGTTGCAGCCGAGCGCGACAATCAAGAGGTCGAGCGGCGCATGGCTCCTCAGGCACGGCGGCAGATAGTCGGCGCCGCGCCGATCCGGCTCGATCGGATCGTCGAAAACCGTGGTGCGGCCGTTGAGTCCCTCCTCGATGACGCGACAATCGGGGCCAAGTTCGCGCTGCATGACGCCGGTCCAACGGACGTCCGGCTTGTAGCGAGAGGCGCTCTTGGGGTCGTAGCCCCAGGTGTTGGAATCGCCGAACGCGACAATGACGGTCATGACCCTCGCTTCCGCTGCGCCGTCTCTAGAGGGGGCGAGAGCGGCGGTCAATCGGCGCGCAATCAATTGACAAAGATGATAGAATAAATTAATCGACGGCTCGTCGCGCCGCCTGTCGCGTGCGACGCTTTGACGCGGTATCGTCGTCGTTCATCGCGCCTTGGGGCCGCGCGGAGCCCCTTGCCGCGTCCATCGTCTTCGCGCTTTTCCAAGCGCCCGCTCAAGCGGCGCCATAGATTTCGGGAGTCCCTCATGTCGCCAACGCCGCTCAAGCCCGAAACGCTCGCCCTGCACGCCGGCTGGCGCGCCGATCCGACCACCGGATCGGTCGCGGTGCCGATCTTCCAGACGACGTCCTACCAGTTCGCCAACGCCGAGCACGCCGCCAATCTCTTCGCGCTGAAGGAGCTCGGCAACATCTACACCCGCATCATGAACCCGACCAACGACGTGCTGGAAAAGCGCATCGCGGCGCTGGAGGGCGGCGTGGCGGCGCTCGCGGTGGCGAGCGGCCAGGCGGCTTCGGCCTTCGCGGTGCAGAATCTGGCGCGGGTCGGCGACAACATCGTCTCCTCCACCGACCTCTACGGCGGCACCTGGAACCTCTTCGCCAATACGCTGAAGGACCAGGGGATCGAGGTGCGGTTCGTCGACCCCTCCAACCCCGAGAATTTCCGCCGCGCCACCGACGCCCGCACCCGCGCCTATTACGCCGAGACGCTGCCCAATCCCAAGCTGATCGCCTTCCCGATCGCCGAGGTCGCGGCGATCGGCCGGCCGCTCGGCATCCCCCTGATCGTCGACAACACCGCGGCTCCGCTGCTGACGCGCCCCTTCGATCACGGCGCGGCGGTGATCGTCTATTCCACCACCAAGTACCTCGGCGGACACGGCACTTCGATCGGCGGGCTTATCGTCGACGGCGGCAATTTCCCCTGGGAGGACTTCGCTGAGCGCCAGCCGGCGCTGAACACGCCCGATCCGAGCTATCACGGCGCGGTATGGAGCCAGGCGGTCAAGCCGCTCGGGCCGATCGCCTATATCATCAAGGCGCGCGTCACCTTGCTGCGCGACATCGGCTCGGCGCTTTCGCCGTTCAACGCTTTCCTCACCTTGCAGGGCATCGAGACGCTGGCGCTGCGCATCGAGCGCCACAGCGTCAACGCCCAGGCCGTCGCCGCCTGGCTCGCCAAGCGGCCGGAAGTGACGAAGGTGATTCATCCTTCGCTGCAGACGGGCGTGGCGCGCGAGCGGGCGCAGAAATATTTGAAAGGCGGTTTCGGCGGGCTCGTCGGCTTCGAGTTGGCGGGCGGCCGCGAGGCGGGCCGGCGCTTCATCGACGCGCTGCAACTCTTCTATCACGTCGCCAATATCGGCGACGCGCGCAGCCTCGCCATCCATCCGGCGACGACCACCCATTCGCAGCTGTCGCCGGAAGACCAGCTCGCCACCGGCGTCACCGAGGGCTACGTGCGCCTGTCGGTCGGCCTCGAGCACATCGACGACATCCTCGCCGATCTCGACCATGCGCTGAACGCGGCGGGCGCGCCGGCGGTGGCGGCGGAGTGAGAGGCCGCTATCCTTCGTCAGAACCTGGAATGGGCGCCGGCGATCGGCGCGCGGACGCATCATGGCGGTGCGGCGACACGCGCGTTGCACGGCGCATCGCCTCAGAGGTCGCCGGGCCGGATTCGGCGCCGCAACGATTCATCGCCGCCGGCGCAAACATAGAGATTGCCAATGGCCCTACAATTGTCGGATGAGCCAGCGGCTCGCGATCGACACGATGATCTCAGAATGCGGGCTTTGGCGCTGCGCCTGGCGCCAATGTTACTTCCGTTGACACTGTTGTTCGCTGTCGCGACGAATTCGATGTACGTGCTGCGGTTGTTGGTGTCATTCCATATCGGGATCATCATTTTGGAGTGGAGCGTCGGAAGAATTTACGCATATAGACAGATACCGCCAATCTCATCGCGCTCGCCGATGGTGGACGAACTGGTCGTGTATGTCTACGCGGCGATGCATTTGGGGGTGTTTCTGGCAGTAATTGTGTACATAACTGATCATGAATTGTCTCAACGGCAATTATTCACAATTTCGGTGTTATTCTCCTATTCGGTGACGCCATTCGGTGCGACGGCCGCGCATGAATTGCTCCACAGGACCGATAGAATTGCGCGATATATTTCCGACGCAGTCTATGTAACTCTGTTATATCCGCACTTTCCGACAATTCATTTGGCTAATCATCATGAAGTTCTTGGCGAAGACCAAGATTTTCAAACCCCGAAGACGGGCCGGTCAATTTACGTATATCTTGCTGGCGCCCTTATTGGCGGAATCAAGCTCCTGCGCTCAGCTCATCCGCGAGATTTCGACAGATCTTTGCGGGTTCGTCTGGCTGCGGCGAGCCTTGTTGTCATCGTTGCAATTGCGTCAAGACGATTTCTGGTGGCCGAATTCCTGTTTGAACAAGCAATATTGTCTTTTATGGTAATCGAAACGATCAACTACATCCAACACTATCGGTCGAGTGGAGAGGTCGTTACGGATGCAGCGGCATGCGCTCGATCGGCGAACCAAGACACAAATTACGTCACAAGGCTGATGCTGCTCAATTTGTCCTTGCACATCGACCATCATGATCGTCCGTGGGCGCCATATTCTGAATTGTCAGCGATCGGGACAAGTGCTTTGCCGGCCGCCGGCTACTGGACGTCATTTTGGGCGGTTTGGGCGCCGCCCTTGTGGAATTGGTTGAATCGTGGTATTCCTAATAATTAGTTGCCATGAATTCAAAATTAAACGGGAATGCGATTGTGCCGCGCCGCTTAAGCTTTGGAAAGAGTTCCAAAGGCATCCCCGTGGGCTGGTTATGGCCGCTTGCGGGCATTTCGATCACGGTTGGCGGCTTGATATTCATGTTCACTTGTTTCATGCTTCTTGCTGTGTCGTCCTGTACATTTGGACCTGGAAGTTGAGTTATATTTCCTCGGATTAGTATGTTTTTGAGTATATTCGATGACCCATCGAATGAAGTGTAAGGAAGTGACTTTTCCGGTTCGATAAACCGAAAAGGCGGCTGGCGTTTGATCCGAATAGCGTGGGGGGATGATGCCTGACGATTTAATCTCCTACGTCGACGCCGCGATTTCGGGCATAACCGGCGTTGCCGCTCGTTTTGTCGCGACGTTCACCGGGATGTTGTTTTATACCAAAGAATTCAGGGGCGTCTTCGCAACTGATTCGGTCGAGAGCGGGGCAAAGGCCGGACGGCCGCCGACAAAACGAATCGTGCCTCCTTTGACCTATTTTGTGCTGTTGTGTGCGATGCATTTGGCGTTGGCCGGCCTATACAAGAATATCGTTGTCGAGGGATCTGGATTGAGCGTTGGAAGCATTTCCGACCAAGTGAGGTCGCAGGTTGCCTATATGCAGGGTATTTTGAACGGAGCGGCCGGTGTATTGGGGCAGTTGATGGCCGTAGCGATCTTTGCGGTGTCAATGTCGCTGATTGTCGAAGTGAAAACGTGGCTCGTGTGCTCGGTATCCAGCGCGATCGGCTGTGGAGTGCAGTCGAAAACCGTGCTGGCGGCGAGTTCGTACGCGGTCGGGACATTTATAATATGTCAATATGTTACAATTGCGAGCATAATATTCGTTGATAACGCTATCGGGCGAAATAGGGGGTTTGATCAGACCGTCTTCGCCTATGTAACGCTTGTTGTATCGTGTGTACTCGTCTATCGCGTGAACCAAGTCATATGCGATGTCGATAAGACGCCGCCGATCGCGACGTTCGTAAGTTGGCTGCTGGGCACGGTGATGTGGCAATTCGTCATTGCATATTTGTGTTTTCTTTTGTTCTTTGGAAGAAGTTCGGTGGGCGCGTTCTTTCAGACCTGGGCGGAAGTTTGGGGCAATTTCCTCAAGCAGTTCGGACCGTGAGTGGAGTCAATCCGGCGTCTGAGCGGCGTCGAGAGGCGGGTGCGGCGGGATGGGGCGGCTGTCAAGCGTGGCTTGCGGGACGGCCACCGAGGGCGTGCGCTATTTTCGGCCCCCCAGAGGCGTCGCAAAGGCGCCTCGCAATCTCTTGAGATTCTTGAGCCGCGGCGGAAAATGGCGTGCGGCTGGCAATCCATCGCCCGCGCGCGCTTATCGGCCCTTGAGCCTTTCGGCCGCCCGCGCCAGCGCACAGAATCCGGCGACGTCGATCTCCTCGGCGCGTCGGGTCGGATCGAGGCTGGCGGCATCGAGCAGCGCGGCAAGATCGAGCCCTTGCGCCGCCGCGAAGCCTTTCAGCGACTGGCGCAGCATCTTGCGCCGCTGGCCGAACGCCGCCTGCGTCGCCGCCGACAAGAGCCGCGCCTCGCACGGATCGGGCGTCGGGCGCGGAACGAGCTCGACGACGCTGGATGTCACCTTCGGCGGCGGGGTGAACGCGGCGGGCGGCACGTCGAACAGCAGGCGCGCCCGCGTGCGCCAGCCCGCGAGCACCGCAAGGCGGCCATAGTCGGCGCGCTCGGCCGGCGTGGCGACGATGCGCAAGGCGACCTCGCGCTGGAACATCAGCGTCAGCCGATCATAGAACGGCGGCCAGGGCTCGGCCTCCAGCCAGCGCGTCAGCAAGGCGGTGGCGATGTTGTAGGGCAGGTTGGCGCAGATGCGGACGCGTGCGCCGTCCGCCTTGGCGGCGAGGCTCGCGGCGTCGATCGCCAGCGCGTCGCCGGCGATGATTTCGAGGCGCCCCGGCCAATGCGCGGCGATCTCGGCGAGCGCGGCGAGACAGCGCGCGTCGCGCTCGATCGCGATGACTTTCTTCGCGCCCCCGGCCAGAAGCGCGCGTGTAAGCCCGCCTGGCCCCGGGCCGACTTCGACCACGACGACGCCTTCGAGCGGGCCGGCGGCGCGCGCGATGCGGCCGGTGAGATTCAAGTCGAAGAGAAAGTTCTGGCCGAGCGATTTCTTGGCCGCCAGCCCGTGCGCGGCGACGACCTCGCGCAGCGGCGGCAGGCCGTCGGCGGCGAGGCTCACGGCGCCAGGCGCGCCGCCAGCCGCAACGCTTCGATCAGACTCGCCGGATTGGCGAGCCCCTTGCCGGCGATGTCGAAGGCGGTGCCGTGGTCGGGCGAGGTGCGCACGAACGGCAAGCCGAGCGTGACGTTGACGCCGGTGTCGAACGCCAGCGTCTTGGCGGGGATGAGGCCCTGGTCGTGATACATGGTCAGCGCGACGTCGTAGCGCGCGCGCGCAGCGGCGTGGAACATGGTGTCGGCGGGCAGCGGACCGACGACGTCGAGGCCTTCGGCGCGCAGCTCGGCGACGGCAGGGGCGATGACGTCGATCTCCTCGCGCCCCATCGCCCCGCCTTCGCCGGCGTGCGGATTGAGGCCGGAGAGCGCGAGACGCGGCCGCGCGAGGCCGAAAAGCCGCCTCATGTCGGCGGCGACGATGCGCGCGGTCGAGACGATGAGCGCGCCGGTGAGCGCCCTCGGAACCTCGCTCAAGGCGATGTGGATCGTCACCGGCACGACGGCGAGCGATCGGCGACCAGATCATCATCACCGGCTGGGCGGGCGCGCCCCAAGCTTGCGCCAGACGCGCCGAGATACTCGGTGTGGCCGGGGAACTTGAAGCCCGCCTCATAG
Source organism: uncultured Alphaproteobacteria bacterium (assembly GCA_963755075.1). Taxonomy (GTDB): domain Bacteria; phylum Pseudomonadota; class Alphaproteobacteria; order Rhizobiales; family Beijerinckiaceae; genus Roseiarcus. Next base: position 18,888 of record CAVWKL010000242.1, on the reverse strand, counting down.
AGCGTCCGCTTGGCGATCGGATTGGTGACGACGGCGCGCGCCTGACCCGAGCGGACATAGCCGACGGCGCGCTCGATCGATTCGATCGTGGCGGCGGCGAAGGCCGGATCGGGCTCGCCTGGCCGCGGGTCGGCGGGCGCGCCGAGCGCAATGACGGGCAGCGCCTGGGAGAAGGCGGCGCTCGCCTCGGCCGGCGAGACTTCGGCGATCGGGGCGGCGAAGCCGAGCCGGCGCGCCAGCGCCGCGAGCGCTTTCGGGTCGGCGAGGACAAAGAACGGGGCTTGGAGCGAAGCGCGCGCGAGCCAGGCGCGCAAGGCGAGTTCCGGCCCGATCCCGGCGGGGTCGCCCATGGTCAGGGCCAGCGGCCGGCGCGACGACAGCGCCGTCATGGCCGACGTCGACGATTGGCGGCCGGGGTCATTGCAAGTCGGCGGTGGCGCCGTATGTTCCGAGCGTCCGCAGCGTGATTTGGAACAGCACGGTCTGGTCGCGCACCGGCGGCGTCGCGGCGATGGGATCGCTCACCGTCGTGGAATAGCGCACCTTGACCGTCGTGCAGGTGTCGCCGTAGCTGAGGCCCAAGCTATAGTTTGGCGCAAAGAAGAGCGGCGTCGACTGTCCGACCACGTCGTAGTAGTGGCGCGACATGTCGAAGGTGACCGAGCCGTCGACGCTCCAGTTGCCGTCGAGCTTGTAGCTGGCGTTGGTCAGCAGCCCCTCGCGTTCGTAAAGCCAGCCGAGCGCCGGCTGCGCCGCGTATCGTCCGTAGTCGATGCTGGTGGTGAACCCGCCGAACGAGGCGTTGGCGATGACGTCGAGCCGCGCCAGCGAAAGGGTCGAACTGTCGAACTGCTGCTTGCTGGAAAGCGAGAAGCTCGACGAGAACGGCGCGATCGTCTCGCCCGCGACGAAGTTCGAATATTTCTTGTCGAGCCCCGATTCCAGGCCGGTGTTGGCGCCGTCGGCGATCGTATAGGAGTTCTGCCCGGCGAGCTGGATGGATTCGCCGCCGACGAAGTTGGCGTGGCCGCCGTTGGCGAAATTCGCGGTGTACTGCATGCCGTAGTTGAACCGCGTGCCGCCCTCGATGCGGTCGTAGCCGGAATATTTGTCCCAGGCGAAGAGGTTGGTCTCGTCGAAGACGAGGCTCTGCGCGTCTTCGTTGGGCTGCAGCCTGGGCACGACTTCGTTGGGCCGCGCGATGAGCTGGGCGATCGGTTCGATGATCTGCTGGCCGAGCATCGAGGAGGAGACGAAGGGATAGCGATATTCCAGCCCGACCCCCGGCATGGCGCGCGCCGCCGAGCCGCTGCTCGCGCCGTTGAAGAAGGCGGTCTGGCTGCCGTTGGAAATATTGCTCATGCCCCCGTAACTGTAGTTCCCGCTGGTGTTCAGGTCCGTCGTCTCGCCGTCGAGGCGGGCGAACACGAACGGGGTCCAGGTTTCGCCGAGCGGGTCGACGTATTTGCGCTGCCAAGAAACCTGCTCGGAAACGCGCGCGTAGTCGCCGGCGATGCCGCGCAGCATGCATTGGCCCGGCGTGTAGGTGGGAACGCCGCCAGGTTCGCAAACGCTATAGAGGTTGTACGCCTTGTCGAGCGTTTGCAGGCCGGTCGACTGGAACAACGCCTCGGTGCGATTGATGTTCGTCGCGTTGAGGTCGAACTTCACCTCGCCGCCGATGCCGTTGCTTTGCTCGGGCGCGATCGCGAAGGTCTTGTTGTAGTCCAGCACGGGCGTCGCCAGCGGCTCCTGACGCTGGTCGATATAGCCGCTCGAGCCCTCGAAACGGTAGCCGCTGAGGTCGAAGAACCCGCGGTCCGCCTGGCCGCGCAAATAGACCTGGGACACGATGTCCTGGAAATAATAGCGCGACGTGTCGACGCCCTTGATCTTGTAGTCGTTGAGATAGAAGGGATCGGAAAGGGCGGTTATGTCCCAGCCGTACTTCCACTTGTCGTTGATGAAAAAGTTCCCCTGGCTCTCGAGCGAGCCGCGCCAGCGCCGATCGCCCGCGCCGTAAGGGGCGGCGGAAAAAAGCGAAGGATCCTGCTCATCGAGTCCGGTGACGCGAATGGTGTATTGGCCGTTGTCCAGACGCTGGCGCCACTGCGCCTCGGCGAAGGGACCCTGCGCCGAGAGATAGGTCGGCGTCAGCGTCAGATCGTAGTTGGGCGCAAGGTCGAGGAAATAGGGGACGCCGACGCCGTAGCCGGTGTAGCTTCCCCGATAGAAGGTCGGCGCCAGAACGCCGCTCGCGCGCGCCACCGAAGGATCCGCGGCGGAAAAATACGGGACGTAGGCGATCGGAACGCCGCCGACCTCGAGCCACGCGTCCTCGTAATAGACCATGTGGGTCTGTTGGTTCTCGATGATTCGCGCCGCGCGGATCTGCCAGAGCGGCGGGCGCTCGGGATGGTCCTTGCACGGTTCGCAAGCGGTGTAGACGCCGCCGTTGAGCACCGTCACCGCGCCGGCCGAGCGTTCGACGCGCGGCGAGGTGAAGCGGGTCTTATCGGTCGACTGCATTTCGACGCCCTCGGCGAAGCCGGCGCCGAAATCGTCGGTCAAATCGAATCGCTGGGCGTAGGTGACGTTGCCGCGCTCGTCCGTCAGCTTGGCGTGGCCCTCCGCGTAAACCCGTTTGGTCGCGCGATTGTAGACGACGCGGTCGGCCTGAAGAATGCGATGCTTGTAGTAGAGCACGACCGCGCCGACGGCCGACACCGTGTTGTGGTCCTTGTCGTAGACGAGTTCGTCGGCCTCGACGATCAGCTTGTCGGGGTTCCGCGCCGCCGCGACGGACTGCGCCGACGGGGCGCCGCAGTCTGCGCCGCCGCCGCGCCGCCGCCGAGGGAAAGCGCGATGAGGACGGCCAGGCTTGCCGCCAGCCGCCCCAGAGCGCCTCCGCGGCGTCCGCTCACGTTGGAAAAGCTGATGGAGCGGTCCATCAACCATCCTCCTGGTGCAGAAGCACGTAGACTCCAAACAAGCAGCCGACCACGGCCGGCGACCACCCCGCGACTGGGACGCTGAAGAATCCCGCCCCGCCGAGATCATTGACCAATTTCGTCGCCACATAAAGCACGAAGCCGGCTGCGACGCCACTGGAAACCATCTTTTGAACGCCGCCCATTCGGAAAAATCTTAACGAAAAACATGCGGCCACGAGAACCATAGCTGCGAGCATCAGCGGCAATGCGAGTAGCTCTTGAAATTGCAAGCGATATCCGGTCGCGTCGAGGCCGGCGCGATCCGTCTGCGCGGCGAGGCCGGGAAGGTCCCAAAACGACACGGTCTCCGGGGCGACGAAGGCCTGCGCGACCTCCGCCCTGGTCAAAGACGTGGCGAGCAAATAGGTGTCGGTCGACAGGGTGTCGAAGCCGGGGGTCACGACGTTGGCGTTGGTAAGTTTCCAATAGCCGTCCTGCAAGGTGGCGCTGTCCGCGTCGACTCGTTCGACGAACTCGCCTTTCGCGTCGAAATTGAAGACTTGGACATGGATCAGCGAGGGTCCCGAATCGTCCCGACCGTCCGCGTGGACGACCGCCTCGCCGTCGACGCTCTTTTGTCGAATCCACATACCGCCAGAGTTGCTCGCGCCGGCGCCGAAAGACTTCGCCTCGAGCCGGTCCGATTGGCGCTTCATCGCCGTGGCCAGCGGGTTGAAAAGCATGATCATGACGGCGCCGATCGCGACGACGACGAGGAGCGGCGGCGCGATGAATTGCCAGGCGGAAACGCCCGCGGCGCGCGCCACAACCAGTTCCAGCTTTCGCGACAGATCGAGGAAGGCGGTCATCGCGCCGAAAAGGACGGCGAACGGCATGGCCTGTTCGGCGACGATTGGGGTGTGCAAGAGCGCATCCCACGCCATCAGAAGCGCGCTCGATCCCGGCGCGTCGCCGAAACGGCGCAGCGTTTCGACCAGATCGACGGAGAAGATGAGCGCGAAAACGCCGGCGAAGACCGCGAAGATCATGCTGAGGAAACGCCTGGCGAAGTAACGCCCGAGCGTGCCGCCGATCATGACGCCCTCATCGCGGCGGCGGCGAGGCGGCGCACGCCCTTCACGGCGCGGCTCAGCGGCCCGCCGAAGACGACGTCGAGGCTGACCGCCGAAGCGCCGATCAAAAGCGCCCAAACGAAAATCATCGCGCTGGGCCTGGCGGGGGCGAGCGAGGTCGCGCCGATGCCGATCATGCGCACGAGCGTAAAGACGAGAATGGCGACCGTCATCGCAACGCCCCGACCTTGTCGCGTCGTTCGCGCTTCTCCGAGCGCCGCAAAACCGATCAAGCCCGCCACGAACGCATAGAATGGGCTCGTCAGGCGGTCGAGCAATTCGGCGCGCAAATGCCCGACCAGGCTCGCATCGGCAGCCTCCTTGGGGTCCGGGTTGGCCAATTGCAACGTCGCGCGCTGGCGCGGCCGCTTGGTCGCCTCGCCTCGGCGAATGAACTGAGACAGGTCAATCGCGTAGTCGTCGAAAGTGACGATCGCCGAGTCGCCGGAATGCTCGGGACGCTGATAGCTGCCCTTCGACAGGACGAGGTAGGACCCCCCGTCCTTTTCGACCATCTTGCCCGCTTCGGAGATATAGGTGGTGATGTGGGCGGGATCGCGGCGATCCTGCATGAAGACGCCGCGCAACGAGCCGTCCGGAGCGCGCTCGCGGTAGTGGAATACGAAGCCCGACTCGAGTTCGTTGAAAGCGCCGGGACGGGCGAAATTGGCGATGAAATCGGCGCGAATGAGCGTCGTCAGGCTGTCGATGGTGTCGAAGCTCCAGGGCATGACTTGAACATAGAGGAGCGCTTCGAGCGCGAACACCAGAGTAAACAGCGCCACGAAGGGCCGCAGCAGCTGACCCGGCGAAACGCCGGCTGCGCTCATAACCACCAGTTCGCTGTCGCCATTCATCTTGTTCAAGCAATACAGAACCCCGACGAACAGCGCGACCGGCGCGATGAGGGCGACGAGCGAAGGCACCGTAAGGCCGGTCACGGCGAAAAAAATCAGAAGCGATTGCCCCTTGCTGGTCACGAGGTCAATCTGTCGCAGCGCTTGGGTGACCCACACCAAGCCGGTCAAGGCGATCAGCCCGGCCAAGAACGCCGACGTCGCGGTTCGGAACACGTATCGTTGGATGCGCAACATCCGGCGGCCGTTCGGGAGTTTCCTTTCAGGCGGCGCTCGCCTGCAGCGGAGCGCTAGCCTGCCCGGACGCGTCTGGCAAGCCGCCGCCCGGCCGATCCCGGGGGCGCGGCCAAGCGTCGCTTTCGCCCCGTCTCCTTATTGACGGGCGGATCAAAGCCCTTGATTAGTCTTTGACGCGCCGGCGGCGAGCCGGCCGCGTCGCTTCGAGGTCGTGTCTGGGGAATTGCATGAGCGAATTCGTCAAGATCGCCTTTGGGCCGATATCGATGCCCAAGGACTCGACATTGGTGGTCTTTGTCGGCGCGGACCTCAAGGCGCCGCCCGGGATCGGCGCGCGTCTCGGGGAGGCCGCCGCTCGGATCGAAGCCGCCGCCAAGACCGCCCGATTTCGTGGCAAGTCCCTCACGGCCCTTGATATTCTCCAGCCTTCGGGCGTCGAGGCGGCGCGCCTTCTCGTCATCGGCGTCGCCCCTGGCAAGGATGGAAAACCGATCGATTTCGTCACGCTTGGCGGCTTTGTGTTCGGCAAGCTCGGCGCGTCCAAGACGGTCGAGGTCGCCTTCGAGGCGCCGGCCGGCGAGTGGGACGGCGGCGCGGCCGCCGATTTTGCGCTCGGGTTGCGGTTGCGGGCCTATCGTTTCGACAAATACAAGACGATCAAGAAGAACGGCGAGGACGTCGACGACTCGCCGCCCTCGATCACCATCGGATCGGCCGACATCGCGGCCGCCCGCGCCGCCGCCCCGCCGCGCATCGCGATCGCCGAAGGCGTCGAGCTCGCCCGCACTTTGGTCAACGAGCCGGCGAACGTGCTTTATCCCGAGGCCTTCGCCGAACGCGCGGCGAGCCTGAAGACCCTCGGCGTCGAAGTGGAAGTCCTCGACGAAAAAGCGATGACGAAACTCGGCATGGGCGCGCTGCTGGGCGTCGGCCAGGGCTCGCAGCGGGACAGCCGGCTCGTCGTCATGCGTTGGCGCGGCGCCAAGACGAAGAAGGTCAAGCCGATCGCCTTCGTCGGCAAAGGCGTGTGCTTCGACTCGGGCGGAATCTCGATCAAGCCTGGCGCCGGCATGGAGGACATGAAGGGCGACATGGCCGGAGCGGCCTGCGTCGTCGGCTTGATGCACGCGCTCGCCGGCCGCAAGGCCAAGGTCGACGCGGTCGGCGTCATCGGCTTGGTCGAGAACATGCCGAGCGGGGGCGCCATCCGTCCCGGCGACATTCTCAAGTCGATGTCCGGGCAGTCGATCGAGATCATCAACACCGACGCCGAGGGGCGCCTCGTCCTCGCCGACGCGTTGTGGTACGTGCAGGATCGGTTCAAGCCGCGATTCATCGTCGATCTCGCGACATTGACGGGCGCGATTCTGGTCGCGCTCGGCCAGGAGAACGCCGGGCTCTTCTCCAATGACGACGAATTGGCCGCCCGGCTGAGCGTGGCGGGCGCGGCGACGGGCGAGACGGTTTGGCGCATGCCGCTTGGGCTCGCCTACGACAAGCTGATCGATTCGAAATTCGCCGACGTGAAGAACACCGGCGGGCGCAACGCCGGCGCAATCACCGCCGCGCAATTCCTCAGGCGCTTCGTCAACGACACGCCGTGGGCCCATCTCGACGTCGCCGGCACGGCGATGAATTCGCCGGCCAACGAGGTCAATCAATCCTGGGGGTCGGGTTGGGGCGTCCGCCTTCTCGATCGCCTGGTCTCCGAATACTACGAGCGCTGAGGCGTCTTTCGTTGTTTTCCCCGTCACAATGGCGAGAGAATATGGCCTTTGGCGCGAACAATGGTCGGGGAGTGCATGGGATGCGATCGGGACTGGCGCTTGCGGTTGTCGCGATTTGGCTCGCCGCCGCTCCGGCGCAGGCCAATCCGGGACTTGCGGGTTGCGACGCGTTCATCGACAAGCTGCGGACCGCGGCGAGCGACCTGCGGGTCGATTTCACCCACGCGCTCATCGTCTCGCGGGCGCGAAGCGACACCGACGTTTTCGACATCACCACGAAGTCCGAGGTCGACGGCACGTTGACGTGCCGAAAGGACGCCTTTCTGCGCTTCGAGGCGCGCATCGCTGAGCCGACGACAGCGCGCGCGGCGACCGAATTCGAGAATTTCCAGGCGGCGGCGCTGCGCGCCGCGCTCGGCTGGGACGCCGCCAAGAGCCGCGGCGCGGCGCGCGCCATGGCCGCCGACGCGCGTGAATATCTGAAAGCCTCGCGCGAGCGCGGCGACGTCTATATCTCCGGCAAGACCGAGGAGCACGCCCCCGGCGGCGTTTCGCTGGGCTTGATCGTCACCGACACCGACAGCGCCTTCGTCATCGTCGGCGGCGAAGAATAGGCGCGGCGCGCCGATGACCGAATTCCGCTTCTATCACCTCGAGCGTCGCCGCATCGATCAGGCGCTGCCCGCCATTCTCGAGGACGCGCTGGCGCACGGCCTGCGCGCGGTCGTTCAGGCGCCCTCGGACGAAGAGGTCGAGACGCTCGACGAACGGCTGTGGACCTACGCGGACGAAAGCTTCCTGCCGCACGGGTCGGCGCGCGACGGCGAGCCGCAAGCGCAGCCGGTCTATCTGACGTCAGGCGAGGACAACCCCAACGGCGCCGAGATGCGCGTGCTCGTCGCCGGCGTCGAGGCGGCGCCTTTCGCGACAAGCGCCTACGAACGGGTGATCGTGCTGTTCGACGGCCGCGACGAGGAGATGAAGGCCGAGGCGCGAAGGCAATGGGCCCTCGTCAAGGCCGCCGGCGCCGCGCCGAGCTATTGGCGGGAGGGCGAAGACGGCGGGTGGGAGAAGGCGAGGTAGCATCGGGCGCGCGGCGGCGCGAAAATTGGTGATCGGCGAGCGCGTCGAATTGATGGCGACGCGGAAGGGACGGGGTTCGATGCGCTTTTTGGTCCGTCACCAAACCCGCTACCTCTATTCGTCGCCGGTGCGGCTCGCCGAGCACGTCTTGCGGCTCAACCCGCGGCCCGACGCCGGCCGACTGGCGGCGCGGACGCTAACGATCGAGCCGACGCCGAGCGAGCGAACGGAAACCCTCGATCCGTTCGGCAATCTCGTCACGCACGTCGCCTTCGACGGCCTGTCGGACCGTTTTCTCATCGAAAGCCGTTTCGAACTTGACGTCTCGGGCGCCGCGACGTCTCGGAACGCGGCGCCGCCGCCGCTGCCGTGGCCGGTCGAGGCGGCCGGGCCGAACGCTCCCTATTGCGGCGCCGGCGACATCGCCGCGACGGTCCGCGACTTCGCCGCCGAACTCGCCTCGGCGTGCGAGGGCGACGCGCTCGCCTTTCTCGACCGCCTCAACGCGATGCTGTTCGTTCGCATCCGCCACGACATTCGCGACGACGGCGAAGCGCGGCCGGCCGAAGCGACGCTGGCGCTCGGCCACGGCGCGTGCCGCGACGTGACCAATCTCTTTCTCGCCGCCTGCCGCAGCCTCGGCGCGCCCGCCCGTTTCGTCAGCGGCTATCAGGCGCGCGCGGAGACCCCCGACGGCCGTCGCCACCTCCACGCTTGGCCTGAGGCGTTCGTTCCCGGACTCGGCTGGCGCGCCTATGATCCGACGCATGGCGTCCGCGTGACCGACGGCCATGTCGGCCTTTGCGCCGCCCCCGAGCAAGCTGCGACGATGCCGGTCGAGGGCGGGTTCTATGGCGGCGCCGCAACGTCGAGCCTCGACTACCGAATCGAGATCGAAACCGATGCGGAGTGACCGAGGGGATTCTCGACCCGCCGCGCGTTCGGCGCGCCCGCTAGCCCCGCTCCTTGGCGATGAACTGTCGGAACCGCTCCGATTTCGGGTCGCCGAATAATTCGGCCGGCGGACCCTCGGCTTCGATCTGGCCGAGGTGAAGGAAGACAATGCGGTCGGAAACGTCGCGGGCGAAGCCCATCTCGTGGGTGACGATGAGCATGGTGCGTCCCTCCTCGGCAAGCGAACGCATGACGCGCAGGACTTCGCCGACGAGTTCCGGGTCGAGCGCCGAGGTCGGCTCGTCGAACAGCATGACCTTCGGCCGCATCGCCAGCGCGCGGGCGATCGCGGCGCGCTGCTGCTGGCCGCCGGAAAGATGCACCGGATAATAGTTCGCCTGGTCGCCGATGCCGACCTTGTTCAGCAGGGCGTGCGCTTCCTCGACGCACTCGGCGCGCGGCCGCTTCTGCACATGAATCGGCGCCTCGATGAGGTTTTCGAGGATGGTCATGTGCGACCACAAGTTGAAGCTCTGAAACACCATGCCGAGCTCGGAGCGGATGCGGTCGACTTGGCGTCGGTCGGCGGGTTCGGCGCGTCCGCTGCGGGTCTTGCGCATGAGGATGGTCTCGCCGGCCACCGTGACGACGCCTTCGTCAGGCGTTTCCAGCAGGTTGATGCAGCGCAACAGCGTGCTCTTGCCGGAACCCGAGGAGCCGAGGATCGAGATCACGTCGCCTTCGCGCGCCTGCAGGGACACGCCCCGGAGCACTTCGAGCGTGCCGAAGCGTTTGTGCAAGCCCGAGACCGTCAGCGCGTAGCCGTTCGCTTCTGCGCATTCGCTTACCTTCAGGCGGGCCGCGCGCGCAGGTGCGGGGACAGCCAATACTCGATCAGCAGGAAGGCGCGGGCGATCAGGTAGTTGAGCACGAAATAGATCGCCCCGGCAACCAAAAGCGGCGTGTAGGTGACGAGCGTGTCGTTGCGGATCTTGAGGGCGACGCTCATCACGTCCCACAGCGTCACCAGGGAGACGAGCGCCGTCGCCTTGGTCATCGAGATCACTTCGGTCGAATAGGCCGGCAGCGCCTGGCGCAGCGCGATCGGGAAGATCACGCGTCGGAACAGCAGGAAACCCGACATGCCGCAGGCGCGCGCCGCCTCGACCTGCGCCGCCGGCACGCCGGCGAGCGCGCCGCGGAAGATCTCGCTCTGATAGGCCGCCGTGCACAGCGCGAAGGACAGCGTGGCGCAACTGAAGGCGTCGCGCAGGAACGGCCAGAACACGCTGGCCCTGCACCGCCGGGAAACGAGGAGAGGCCGTAATAGACGACGAACAGCTGCACCAGCAGCGGCGCGCCGCGGAACACGAAGATATAGGCGCGCGCCAACCATTCCAGCGGCCGGACGCCGCTGATGCGCATCCAGGTGACGCCGGCGCCGATGAAGGCGCCGATGAACACCGAGAGCGCCCAGACCGAAAGCGTCACCTGCAGCGCGCCGAGGAGCCGCAGAAAAGTCGCCCAGATGAACGCCGCGTCCATCATCTAGCGCGCTTCGCGTCGCATGCCGCGCGTCGCGCGCGCTTCGGCGAACTCGAACACGCGATCGGAGAACGAGGTGAGCACGAGATAGAGCGCCCCGCCGGCGACATAGAAGGTGAAGGGCCTGATGCGTCGAGCCGGCGGCGATCTGGCTCGCGCGCATCAGCTCGGTGAGGCCGGTGACCGAAATGAGCGATGAATCCTTGAGCGCGACCTGCCAGAGATTGCCGAGGCCCGGAATCGCGAACCGCAGCACCTGCGGCGCGATGATGCGGCGGAACGACAGCCAGCGGCCCATGCCGACCGCTCGCGCCGCCTCCAGCTCGCCTTTGGCGATGGCGAGAAACGCGCCGCGAAACACCTCGGCCTGGTAGGAGCCGGAAATGACGCCGACCGCGAGCGCGCCCGCCGCGAAGGCGGGCACGCCGACGAAGCCTTCGACGCCGAGAAGGCGAGCCGTTCCCGTGAGCAGCGCCGAGCTGCCGAAATAGACGAAATAGATGACAAGCAACTCCGGCAGCCCGCGGAACAGCGCCGCGTAGCCTTCGCCGATCGCGCCGGCGAGGCGCGCGCCGGAGAGCTTGGCCCAGGCGACGAGCGAACCGAGCGCCGCCCCGATCGCCAGGCCCGCGATCGAGACAAGCACAGTCATCGCGGCGCCTTGGAGCAGCGCCGGGCCCCAGCCGCCTTCGCCAAAGCCGAGCGCTGTCATCCACGTCACGGGCTACGGTCTTCCTCGTCAGGGCGTGGTGTCGATCTTGAACCACTTCAAAGAGTACTTCTTGATCGACCCATCCGCAAACGCCGCCTTGATCGCCTTGTCGAAGCGGGCGGTGAGGTCGGCGTCGCTCTTGCGCAGGCCCATACCGACGCCGACGCCGAAGTCGCCCCCGGTCATCAACGGTCCGAACTCGGTGAAGTCCTTGGCGTCGTCCTTGCCGAGCATCGCGACGATTTCCGTCTCGTCGTCGAGCACCGCGTCGATTCGGCCGGATTTCAAGTCGAGATCGCGCTCGTCGGTGGTCTTGTATTCCTTGATCGTCGCAACGTCCTTGAGGTTATCGCCGACGAAGGTCGCGTGCGTCGTCGACACCTGCACGCCGATCGTCTTGCCCTTCAGCGCTTCCCTGAGCGCCTTGAGGGCGGCGGCGCCCGCCGCCTTGTCCTTGTCGAAATTGACCAGCTTGCCGGCGCCGGCGAGCTTGGCGAGCGGGCTCGACTTGGCGGTCGCCAAGGCCGCCGGGACCGAGGCGTAGGGGACCGAGAAGTCGATCTCTTTCTTGCGGTCGGCGGTGATCGACATGCCGTCCATGATCACGTCGAACTTGCCAGCCTGCAGGCCGGGAATCATGCCGTCCCAATCCTGCGCGATGATCTTGCATTCGACCTTGATGCGCGCGCAGATGTCCATCGCCACGTCGGGCTCAAAGCCGACGATCTTGCCGCTCGGATCGGTCAGATTGTAAGGCTCGTAGGCGCCCTCCATGCCAATGACCACGGTCTTCCAGTCCTTGGCGCTCGCCGCGCCGGCAAGAACCAGAAGGGAGCATGCGAACGCCGCACGCAATACGCTTCCACCAGCCATTTCATTCCCCTCCATGAGCAAAAGCCGACCCTTGTGTCGGCTTTACGACAGTTCAATAGAGACTATGAGAGCCGGTTGTAAGTGGCCAAATTGCCACGCGCCAGCGGTCAGGGGCAAAGCGGGGGCTCGGTTCGAGGGCGCCGCATGCCCCTGGAATCCGTCGCTCCCTTGAGCGATGATGGATCATTCGCATTGCCCGACGCGACGCCCGGTCGCGCGTCGGCGCGCTCCGTCCGGGATCAGGGAGCCGCCGAGCCTCCTACGCCAGTCAAGAAAACGCCGTCGCGACTTGACCGGCGCCAGATAGTTCGTCTGGTTTTGCCGCTTCGGCCTGAGAGGTCCGCCAATGACTGAGAAGAAATGGCTATCGCGCAGAGTGGGCCGCCACCTGCTTCATCCGGAAACCTTGATGATGGGGTACGGCTACGATCCTTTGCTCTCGGAACGATCGCTAAAGCCGCCCGTGTTTCACACCTCGACGTTCGTCTTCAAGACGGCGCAGGACGGCAAGGACTTCTTCGAACTGGCCTACGGCTTGCGCGAGAAACGGCCCAACGAAGAACCCGGCCTCATCTACAGCAGGATCAACAATCCAGATCTGGAAATGCTGGAGGATCGTCTCACGATCTGGGACGAAGCCGAGGCGAGCCTCGTCTTCGCCTCGGGCATGGCGGCCATCTCGACGACGTTGTGGGCCTATGTCCGGCCTGGAAGCGTCCTTTTGCATTCCGATCCGGTATATGGGGGAACGGATTTTCTGCTGAAAAGGATACTCCCGCAATTTGGCGTGACGCCGGTCGGGTTTCCCGCAGAGGGCGGCATCGGGGCTCTGGCGGCCGCGGCCGAACACGCCCAGTCGCTCGGCCCCGTCGCCGTCCTCTATATCGAAACCCCGGCCAACCCGACCAACGGTCTCGTCGATCTGGCGGCGGCGCGCGCGATCGCCGACGCGATGCGCGATCGTCGACCGGCGGTCATCGTCGACAACACGATGCTCGGTCCGCTGTATCAAACCCCGATAGCCCACGGCTCGGATCTGGTGATCACGTCCCTGACCAAATACGTGGGCGGCCATTCGGACCTGATCGCCGGAAGCTGCTCGGGCTCCCGCGACAAGATCGACCCGGTCCGCGGGATGCGGACAATTCTTGGAACGATGTGCGATCCTCAAACGACCTGGATGCTGATGCGGTCGCTGGAGACGATGAAACTCCGAATGGACGCGGCAGTCGGCAATGCGCGCAAAGTCGCCGAATTCCTGCGAGGGCAAAAGCGCGTCAAATCGGTGTGGTATCTGGGGTTTTTGCCGGAGACCCATCCGGACCGCGCCGTTTTCGAACGCCAGTGCAAGAGCGCGGGATCGACATTCAGTTTCGAGGTGGAAGGCGGCGAAGCCGAGGCTTTCGCCGTTTCTCGATCGCCTCGAGGTCATAAAGCTGGCGGTTTCGCTGGGGGGCACGGAATCGCTGGCGAGCCATCCCGCCAGCATGAACTCATTCGGATATTTCCGCCGCGGAGAGGGCTCGCATGGGCATTGCGCCGAGCTTGATCCGCCTTTCCGTGGGGATCGAAAATCCCGACGACCTCATCGCCGATCTCGATCAGGCCCTCGCCGCGATCTCCTGACCGAGCGCGGACCATTGACCCGCGACCCCGCCCTCACCCCGTCGCCTCGGCTTGCGCCGACAATTCGAGCCAGGCTTCCTCCGCCGCCGCCAGCGCGCGCTCCAGTTCGGCGCGCTTTCCCGCGAGATCGATCACCTTGGCCGAATTGCCCGCGGCCTCGCCGGCCTGGGCGAGGGCGTCGTCGATGCGGCGCAGCAGATCCTGAAAGCGGTGCATCTTCTGCTCCACCGCGACGATCTCCTTGCGCAACGGGCCGAGGTCGCGGCGCGGTTTGGCGGGCTCGCGCCGCTCCGGCTGCGCCGGCGGGCGGGCGGGCGCGCTCTCGCTTCTGGCGACTTCTTTCTTGGCGCGCTCTTGCGGCGCGCCCTGGCCGAGCACGAAGCGGCCGTAGTCGGCGATGTCGCCCTCGAAGGTCTTGACCGTGCCGCCCGCCACCAGCCACAGCCGGTCGACGCAGGCCTCGAGCAGGCGCCGGTCGTGCGAAACGAGAATGCAGGCGCCTTCGTATTCGTTGATCGCTTCGATGAGTTCGGCGCGGCTGTCGATGTCGAGATGGTTGGTCGGCTCGTCGAGGATGAGGAGTTGCGGCCCCGCGAAGGTCGCCAGGCCCATCAACAGGCGCGCCTTCTCGCCGCCCGACAGCGCCGCGATCTTGGTGTCGGCGCGCGCCCCGGAAAAGCCGATCGACGCAGCGCGAGCTCTGATCTTGGCCTCGGGGGCGCCGCGCATCCTCTCCGCCACGTGGCTGTAAGGCGTGCCCTGCACGTCGAGGTCGTCGACCTGGTGCTGGGCGAAAAAACCGACCTCGAGCTTGTTGGCGCGCGTCATCCGGCCAGCCATCGGCGCGAGGCGCCCGCCGATGAGCTTGGCGAAAGTCGACTTGCCGTTGCCGTTGGCGCCGAGCAGGCCGATGCGATCGTCGTTGGAGAGCGTAAGGTCGAGTCGGGAGAGGACGACCCGGTCGCCGTAACCGACGCTCGCCTTCTCCATCGTCACGATCGGCGGGCTGAGGCGCCTGGCGATCGGCGGCCACGCAAACGGCATGACGGTCTCGTCGACCACCGCCGCGATCGGCTCCATCTTGGCCAGCATCTTCAGGCGCGACTGGGCCTGCGTCGCCTTCGTCGCGCTGGCGCGAAAACGGTCGACGAAGGCCTGCAGGTGCTTGCGCCGCTCCTCCTGCTTCTTCAGCGCCTTGCCTTGCAGGGCTTGCTGCTCGCGCCGCTGCCGCTCGAAGCTGGTGTAGCCGCCGCTCCATAACGTCAATTTGGCGCGCTCGAGATGCAGGATGTGGTCGACGACGTCGTCGAGCAGATCGCGATCATGGCTGATGACGATGACCGTCGCCGGGTAGGTCTTGAGATAGTCGATGAGCCACAGCACGCCTTCCAGATCGAGAAAGTTGGTGGGCTCGTCGAGCAGCAACAGGTCCGGGGCCGAGAACAGCACCGCGGCGAGCGCGACGCGCATGCGCCAGCCGCCGGAGAATTCGCTCAGCGCCCGGTTCTGCGCCGGCTCGTCGAAGCCGAGGCCGCTCAGGATCCGCGCCGCGCGCGCCGGCGCGGCGTGGGCGCCGATATCGACAAGACGGGTCTGGATTTCAGCGATGCGCAGGGGATCGCTTGCCGCCTCGGCTTCGTTCAGAAGCGCCGCGCGCTCGCGGTCGGCGTCGAGCACGAACTCGATCAGCGACTGCGCGCCGCCTGGCGCCTCCTGCTCGACCCGGCCGATGCGGGTCTGACGGGGAAGCGAGATCGAGCCGCTTTCGCCGGCGATTTCGCCTGCGATCAGGCGGAACAGCGTGGTCTTGCCGGCGCCGTTGCGCCCGACCAGGCCGACATGGGCGCCGGTCGGCAGCGCCGCGCTCGCCCTGTCGATCAGCAGGCGTTCGCCGAGGCGATAGGTGAGATCGTTGATATGCAGCATGGGGGCGCTTTTGGCGCGCCGTCTCGCGCAAGGCAAGTGGCGCTGGCGCTTCGCAGGCGGAGGGGCGGGGCGGCGGAATCGCCCCGTTTTGCCTGCGGCGTTGCTTTCGCGGCGGCGCCCGTTATATATGCGTCGCCTTTGAAGCCCCCCCTCGTTCGGCGCCCGTCCTGGCGCGCCGCCGGAGAAGTCCCCAAAAAATCAAGCCTTGCGATTCCTAAGGGATAATGCCTCCAACAAACTGCCCGGCCTCAAAACAAACCAGGCGCATCTAAGTGGAGAACCACGGCAGTGACCAGGATGGACCCTGGGAGATTCTGCCGTACACGTCCAAAGGCGACATATGGCGGGAGAATCCTTTTGCTTCCTGACTGCCCACCGGTGCCCCAGAGCCGGTAATCGGATCGACTAACACTATTTCACGATATGCCATCGCCGCGCCGGGTTCCCGGCATCAGCTCCCGGTGCCGGCTCTTTTCCGGAAGACTCTTTAGCCAAACCCTTAAATTTACGCTTTTGAAGAAGTAATAACCTGAGGACCTGCAATGGCTAAACTAACCGAGGAGATCAAAGAATCGCTCGCGGGAACAAAGATAGTGTTCATGGCAACCGCTTCAAAAAACAGCAAGCCAAACGTCGTCCCGATCGGGGCGTTCAAACTCCTGGATGACGAGACGCTTCTTATCTCGGACCAGTATTTCAACAAGACACTCTCGAACATGAAAGAGAACCCACAGGTGGCCCTGTCCTACTGGGGGGAGAAAGGCGGCTACCAGATCAAGGGCTCCGTAACCCTCCACACGAATGGCGAGGTCTTCAAAAAAGATGTGGCGTGGATGAAGGAGTTCAGGCCCAACTTAGCACCAAAGTCCGCGGTCATCATGAAAATTGCCGAGGTATATACCATCAAGCCCGGCGCTGATGCGGGAAAGAAGATCCTCTGAAAGCCTGCCGGGTAAACACAGGAGGTACGGAGAACTAAAATTTTCCTGGATTTTTTATGACGGTATTCCCTCGCGGGCCAATCCCGGTATTTCCAAAAACGATCACGTAACGAATCCACTGTCACCGGGATATTGTAGGGCGCGGCAGAGGAGCAATTGTTACCTTACCTTGCTGGTGCAGCGCACGATCCCACCCCAATCACATCTATACAGCAACCGCTACCACCACCCCAGAATTGCAAGAACCGGAAGGGCTGTTCTCGATCGTACCGGTATCGATTATTATCTTTCGAAATCGGGTAAACCCACGGTCATGGGAAGAAATCTCTACGCTGCGTTCCCTCATGAGACTTCTGTCGCCTACGATCCACGGTTTTCCCCATAAGATCGAGAAATTCCGAATCAACGGACGGTTTGATGATAAAACCGCCCGGCGCTACTTCCCGCACTCGTGCAAGGAGATTCTCAGAGGTCTAGGCAGTGATAAAGATCAGGGGAACCGGCGAGTGCTTTTTGATCTGCCGGGCGGACTCGATCCCGACATGCGACCCGGTAAGCCTGATATCCATCAGGACGAGATCGGGTTTCGGGGAGTTTCCTTGAGGTCCTGGCTCTTCTCTGTCCAGGGGTCTTCTTCTTCATGGTCATCTTCTCATTCTCACATCATCCTGGTCTGCAAGGATTTTCGGTTATCATATAACGTGTACCCGTCGGGATTGTCAGATCTTCCCTAGGGGGCGTCGCACATATCGCGAATCCCGCGTCGGATACCCGGGCGATTTTACTACGGGCAATAGGGTTTTCGGGATAATAATGGATATGTACCGTCCCGGACTTATTGCCAGGGCTGATTCGCTGGCAGGGTCCCAACGTATATTCATGAATTTACCACTGTCCTGCATTGGAAGAACGTGTTGCACCATTTATAATACCGGACCAGAACCTTCCGGCAGGATATCCTGCACCAGTATCGCCTCACTCCGCCACCCGGAACACCAGCCATTCGTTCTTTCCCGCCCGTTTGAACTTCACGAGCACGTACGGCCCGTTCAGTCGTCGCCCGTGGAGCGCGATCTCGATCTTCTCTGCGTCCCAGTGTTTCGTCTCATACGTCCCGCTGTCCCAGATGGTAACCGTGCCGGCGCCGTACTCACCCTTCGGGATCTCGCCTTCAAACGTTCCGTACTCAAGCGGGTGGTCTTCGACAGCGACGGCAAGGTGCTTCTCGCCTACGGCTTCAGGGACGCCTTTAGGCACCGCCCAGCTCTTCAGCACCCCGTCCCGCTCCAGCCGCAGGTCGTAGTGCAGCTTGTGGGAGTGGTGTTCCTGGATGACAAAACTGTTCCCGCTCATGTCCAGGGATCCCTCCGGTTCGTTCGTGACAGAAAAATTCCGTTTCTCATGATACTTCCTCAGGCCGGGTTGTACGCCATCGCGTGTCCCTGCTGCCGCCGGTTGCGCTCGCAGGATGCGGTCGCTCATCCGCGAGCTGGTCGATCGTGCAGGCAGCCGCCGGTTTGTCGGTACGGAGACGGAGAAAGCGGGGGATCCGCAGTTTCCGGTCACCGGGTCACCTCCTGGTACGCCACTTCGCAAACGAGTACAGGTTCCAGCCAGATCACGTTCCCACGGGTGCTCCAGGCTGCGGGGCAACTGTCACGAGCGGTGCGAACTGCTCCATCAGCTCCCCGAGCAGCCGGGCGGAGAAGCCGGTCCCGACCTTGCCGACCGGGACCAGCTGACCGTTCTCGTACAACCCGAGGAGGAGGGCCCCAAGGCCGGTCCCGGTCCCCCCGCCCGGGTGTGTAGCCGGCGATCACGCAGTCGCAGCTCTTCTGCGCCTTGATCTTCAGCCACATCCCGCTCCGGATACCGGGCTTGTACCGGCTGTCCTTCCGTTTTGCCATCACCCCTTCGAGGCCCTGCGCTACCGCTGCCCGGTAATAATCCTCGCCCCGGCCCTCAACGGGTTCGGAGAGGACGACATGGGTGCCTTCCCGCACCGCTGCTTCCAGCTGCTTTCGCCGGAGAAAGAGAGGGAGAGCCGGTCAGGGGCTTCCCGTCCCGTTCGAGGATGTCAAAGACTATGTAGGTGACCGGTGCCGTGCCGGAGCCGGGCAGGCCGGCCTGCAGCCGCTGGAGGAGGGCCTGCATATCAGGCTTCCCGCCATTCATCACCACAATCTCCCCGTCAAGCACCGTGCCGGGCGCAAGCGTCGAGGAGCTCCGTAAGTTCAGGGAACTGCCCGGCAAGTTCCGTGTCGTTCCTGCTCCGGAGGGAGAGCGTCCCGTCAACCGTCGCGATCGCCCGCACGCCGTCCCACTTGATCTCGAAAAGCCAGTCGTCGCCACTGAACGGGGCGGGCGCGGGCCGGGCGAGCATCGGGAGGTAGCGGGAGAC
>CAVWKL010000241.1:0-6312 GCA_963755075.1 uncultured Alphaproteobacteria bacterium | reverse complement strand
GAACCTTTGCCCTCACCACGATAACCGTCCTTCCCGGCAAAGCGAGGAACGGCAGCACCGAATCGTTTAAGGAGATCACGATCCGCGCCGGGGATGTGATATCGATCGTCGGCCCGACCGTTCTGGGAAGACCGCGTTTATCAACGACATCGAGGTCTTTGCCCGGAACCATACGGTGACCGGCCGGACCATCCTTGTGAACGGCGAAGTGCCTCCCGACGATATGGTGCGGGGCCCGGAAAAAAACTCGATCGCCCTCATTACCCAGAATACCAAGTGTCGGCTGACCTGAAGGTCGGCGAGTTCCTGGAGATGCACGTGAAAGCCCGCAGGATCCCGGATGCGTCCCGTACCGAAAGCACGATCCGGCTCGCAAACGAGTTTACCGGGGAAAAGATTGCCGCGGGGGATGCGCATGACCGCACTCTCGGGGGGCCAGACCCGTTCGCTTTTGATTGCCGATGCCATTGCGGTCAGCAGCGCCCCGATGATCCTCCTTGACGAGGTGGAGAGCGGGGGGATCTTCAAGGAGAACGTGATTGCGTCCCTCAAGACCACAACAAGGCAGTCCTGCTTTGTAACGCACGACCCGCTTCTCGCGCTCCTGTCGGACCGGCGCATTGTTATGCGGAACGGCGCGGTCGGAATCGATCCTCGAACCGGGAGGGCGCGAGAAGAACGTACTCTCCCCGGATCCCCATCCTCGACGGTTTTCTCTCCCGTATGCGGAAGAAGATCCGGGCCGGTGGAGATCCTTGGCGTGAACGAGGCCGTCCGATGAAACTGCTGATCTTTGCGGGTCCCCCGAGCGCCGGTAGATGCGCGTATTGACATTATCTGGGACTCAAAAACGAGTACGCGATTGCGTCTCCTGAAGATCGAGATGTGGGGCGCGGGTGTTCGAGGACGAGGAACTGGCGGCCGAGTTTGGCATTCCGGACGGAAGGTCTATCCCGGCGATGTCTGCCCGGACCATTCCGGGATTCTGGGCCTCCGCGACGCGATTGCGTGGGCCGACGACCTCGGTGCCGGACTCCCTGATTGTCGAGAGCGCCGGCCTCTGTCTCCGGTGACCCTAGACACCAGCAGTCCCTGGGCATTGTTGTTCTCTCTGCGGTCGGTGGCACGAACAGCCCTCTCAAGATGGCGCCGATGATTGCCCTTGCCGATATCGCGGTGGTCACCAAGGTCGACCTGATTCCGCAGGCGGGGAAAGAGGTGTTCCGGGAACGGGTGAGGGAGGTGGCGCCGGCGGTGATATCATCGAGACGAACGCGGTGCAGGGAACCGGCTCCGGTACCTGATGAAGGCTATCGGGGACGTTCCCGACATTCACTGACCCAGATGCGATTGTCCTCCGGGGCATGCCGCCGCTGCAGTCTGCACGATCTGCGCCCGGGAAAAAGGAGATTGGGTGGCAGCACCATTTCGGGATCTTAAAGACCCTGGACAGCGCCGACGACCTCTACCGGGGAGAGTGAAGGTTCATGGTATGGGAACCGCCCTGCCGAACTGCGGAGTCTGCGGGATGAAGACGTGCGGGGATTTTATGGCCGCAGCCCGGTAGGGTACCAAGAATCTTCCTGACTGTCCCTACTACCCGCGCGCGGCGACCCGATCCAGTCGCTTTCCTCACCAGATTCCGCGGATATCTTGGGTATGGATTACGATCTGTAATTTAAGCCGTTTCCCTGTGAGCCCTCGGCCCTGTGGGTATATCCAGCCGTTCCGGCCCGACCTTGCCGAGCGGTGGAATATCGGGCCCGGGGATATCCTCCGGGGGGCCCCATTGAACCCAGCTGCCCGATCAGCATGTGCTCCGGGTCATCTCTCGGCAGATCCGGTAAACAGGGATCCTGCTCTGCCAGACGGTGGCTCTGATGGCACGCACGAGCGGGAACGTGGCACCGATATCCGGGCCTACCACGAGGTCGGGTTCGAAGCGTATCGCGGAGGTTGTCCGGCATGAGCGGCTGGGTCGGGTTCCGGATGGTTTTCTCCGGGGAAATCTGCATGCGCCAGACGGTACATTTGGCGTAGTGCAGATGGTGCTTAACAAATCGGTCGGGATCCATGTGCTGGTCGAGGACCTCCAGATGCACGGGAGCGGGAGAAATTAAAAGACATCACGATCCTGCCCTCTCGATTCGTATCCATCAAGGATGCATCGGGGGAGAAAATACGGTGCTTATCGATGGCATCGAGGTGCACAGTTCCGATGGCACGGTCCAGTAAACCGGAGCACGGCAACATGTACGTACCCGGGACGCGGGTCAGGACAAGCGCCAGGCCACCGGGACGATCAGGGCGGTGCCCGGTGGGATGACGATGACGACTGACGGTTTTTTGGCCGGCTGTTTCTTGTTAAAACAAAGGTGTTTCCCGGAAATGTCACCTGCTATGCGGGAGTATGTATGCGGTACCGGATCTGCCCGCTGGAAAAGGTCATCCGAGCATAAGCCCGCCGGACGTTTCCAGAAATATCTTCAATGTTCTGCTTGATGAACCTGCCATGGATTTCATGATGCGGGAATTCGTCCTGAGCAATACGCGACGCTTGAGCAGACGAAGAAGAATTTCCGGCGCGGCGACCACGTATTGCTCGGCGTAGCTCCAGGCGGTCAGCAGCGTGGTCGTCACGTCGTGCGCCTTGCCGGCTTCGCCGGCGCTCAGCTGCGCGCGCGCGGCGACGAATTGCCCCTCCGCGATCGCGCGCACCGCCAGCGCCAAACGCGCCAAGCTGTTGCCGGGGTCGCGCGCGATCAGCCGATCGGCCAACAAAAAGCCGTTGGCGACGTCGCCGTCGACCAGCGCGGCGGCGAACGCGCGTTCGATCAGATCCGGATTTCTCGGATCGGCGCGCAGCGCTTCGCGGAAATAAATCGCGGCCGCAGGCGTGTCGCGATCGGCGCCGGCGACCAGCGCCGCCAAGTAATTGCCGGTTTGGGTTTCGCCGATCGGCGCCGCGGCGGAATCGGCGGGCGAGGCGGACGCCATGGCCGGCGCGGGCCCGGCCGCCAAAAGCGCGCTGGCGACGAAGAGCGCGGCGAGCGGCCGTCCCCCGGCGCGGATCGGCGAATGCGTAATGGGCACGATCGAGTGTTTCCTTCTCTCGGTCCGCCGAACGACGGCGGGGAGGCTGCGGCGCCGGAACGCCCCTACGGGTGAAACGATTTCAGCCAAAAGTGGCGCTTTCGGGCCGTCGACGCAACCGGCCGGGCGGCGCGGCTACATGTCGGGATAATTCGGACCGCCGCCGCCCTCCGGCGGCGTCCAGTCGATATTCTGGGCGGGATCCTTGATGTCGCAGGTTTTGCAGTGCACGCAGTTTTGCGCGTTGATGACGAAGCGCGGATCGGCGCGCCGCGCTTCGTCGGCGTAAACGACTTCATAGACCCCGGCGGGACAATAGAGGCGCGCCGGTTCGCCGTAGCGGGGCAGGTTGTCGCGAATGGGAACGGCGGGATCGCGCAGGCGAAGATGGACCGGCTGGTCCTCCTCGTGATTGGTGTTGGAAAGAAAGACCGACGAAGCCCTGTCGAACGAGATTTTCCCATCCGGCTTGGGATAGACGATCGGCTTGACCGAAGCGAGCGGCTTCAGCGTCGCGCAGTCCGGCTTGCCGTGCTTCAGCGTGCCGAAGATCGAGAAGCCGAGGAGTTCGTTGGTCCACATGTCGAGGCCGCCGCAGGCGACGCCGAGGCCGAGGCCGAGCTTCGCCCACAGCGGCTTGACGTTGCGCACCTTGTGGAGGTCGCGGCCGATGTCCGAGCCGCGCCAGGCCGCTTCGTAGGCGGCGAGTTCGTCGCCCGACCGTCCGGCGGCGAGCGCCTCATGGGCCGTCTCGGCCGCCAGCATGCCTGAGAGAATCGCGTTGTGCGAACCCTTGATGCGGGCGAAATTGAGAAGGCCGGCGGCGCAGCCGATCAACGCGCCGCCGGGAAAGACCAGTTTGGGAACGGATTGCCAGCCGCCCGACGAGATCGCCCGCGCCCCATAGGCCAGGCGCTTGCCGCCCTCCAAGGTCTGGCGGATCATCGGATGGGTCTTGAAACGCTGGAATTCGTCGAACGGCGACAGCGTCGGATTGCGATAGTTGAGGTGGACGACGAAGCCGATGGAGGCCAGGCCCTCGTCGTAGTGATAGAGGAACGAGCCGCCGCTCGCACCGCCCCCGAGAGGCCAGCCGAAGGTGTGCTGCACCAGGCCCGATCGGAATTTGGCCGGCTCGATCTGCCAGTTCTCCTTCAGGCCGATGCCGTATTTCTGCGGATCGCGCCCTTCGTCGAGCTTGAAGCGCGCGACGATTTCCTTGGTCAGCGAGCCGCGCGCCCCTTCGCCGAGAAACACGTACTTGCCGCGCAGCTCCATGCCGCGGGTGAACGTCGCCTTCGGCTTGCCGTCGCGGCCCACTCCCATGTCGCCGGTGGCCACGCCGACCACCTCGCCGCCATCGCCGTAGAGGACTTCCGTCGCGGCGAATCCGGGATAGATCTCGACGCCGAGCGCTTCGGCGCGCGCGGCGAGCCAGCGCGTCAGCGCGCCCAGCGAGCCGACGAAATTGCCGTGATTGCTCATCAGCCGCGGCATCGGCCAATTGGGCAGCGTGACGCCGCCGGACGGCCCCAGCAACACGAAACGATCGGCGGCGACTTCGGTTTTCAGCGGCCGCTGCGGGTCCTTGCGCCAATCCGGGATGAGCCGGTCGAGGCCGATCGGATCGATCACCGCGCCCGACAGGATATGGGCGCCGACGACCGAGCCCTTTTCGACGACGACGACGGAGCGATCGGCGTCGAGTTGCTTCAGCCGAATGGCGGCGGCGAGGCCCGCCGGCCCGGCGCCGACGATGACGACGTCGTAATCCATCGCCTCGCGGGCGGGTCGTTCGTTTGGTTCGGCCATCGGTCTTCTCAGGCGGCGACAATGATGCGCGAGCAGAACCGCCGGCCGCGCAAAAGTTCAAGCCCTAATTGCGCAAATGGCGGGGGATTGTCGATCCCGCCCTCGACGCGCCGCCGGCCCGTGGTAGGAACAAAGCTCATAACCTGGTTCTTCCGATATGAGCGAGCCGACAAAATCGACGCCCCTGACCGCACAAGCGGCGGCCGAGGCGTTGCGTTGGTGGCGCGAGGCGGGGGTCGATCTGGCGCTCGACGAGACGCCGCACGACCGTTTCGCCGAAAGCGCGGCGCCCGCGGCCCGGCGCGCGCCGCCGCCCGAAGCGCCCTCGAGCCCCCGCGCGCCCGAAAGCGGCAGGCTCGCGCCGGCCTTCGCCGCCGCGCCCGACGAAGCCCAGCGATCGGCGCGCGAAGCCGCCGCGGCGGCGCAAAGCCTCGAGGGCTTGCGCGCGGCGCTGGAACGCTTTCAGGGCTGCGCTCTCAAGGCGACGGCGACGCAACTCGTGTTTGCCGACGGCGCCCCGGAGGCGCCCATCATGCTGGTCGGCGAGGCCCCGGGCGGCGACGAAGACCGCATCGGGCGCCCGTTCGTCGGCCGCGCCGGCCAATTGCTCGACCGCATGCTCGCCGCGATCGGGCTCGACCGGGCGAAGGTCTATATCGCCAACGTCGTGCCCTGGCGCCCGCCGGGCAACCGCACCCCGACCCCGCAGGAAACCGCGGCCTGCCTGCCCTTCGTGCGCCGCCAGATCGCGCTTGTCAGCCCACGGATTCTCGTCTGCCTCGGCGGCTCGGCGACCCAGACGCTGCTCGGGGTGAAGGAGGGGATCACCCGCACCCGCGGCGTCTGGCGCGACTACGCGGGCGACGAGGGCGCTGCGATCCCGGCCCTGCCGATGTTCCACCCCGCCTACCTCCTGCGCCAACCCGCCGCCAAGCGGCAGGCCTGGGCGGACTTGCGCAAATTGGCGCGGGCGGTGGAGGCGTTGGGAGGGGACAGGTAGGGGCGTGGGCAGCGGCGGCGGCGCTCATTGCATAAGTTCGAGCCTCACGCGCGCGACGCCCGCCTGGCGCATGCCGAGCGCATCGGCGGCGACGGTCGAGACGTCGATGATGCGCCCTCGGGCGAACGGTCCGCGATCGACGACGGTCACGACCGCGCTGCGGCCGTTATCGAGATTGTGGACGCGCAGGCGCGTTCCAAACGACAACGTCGGATGCGCGGCGATCAAGCCGCCGTGGCCGGGATTGTGATAATATGTCGCCAGGCCGAATTCATCGCCCAATGCGCCGGAAACAGTGAGACTGGTTCCGAACACAACAAGAAGGATGCGCTTCAATAAAGTGTGTTTTCCTTTGGCTTCATTCAGCATGCCCAAAAGAGAAGCAGCCTTGTCTTTGAGCTGTCTCA
>CAVWKL010000240.1:0-14875 GCA_963755075.1 uncultured Alphaproteobacteria bacterium | reverse complement strand
CACGACGATCGCGGTGCCGACGATAATCCCTATCCGGTGTCGATTTGATGTATTCGTCGATCGGCGCGAGCGACGAATATCCGAGCGGCTCGGGTTCTCCG
Source organism: uncultured Alphaproteobacteria bacterium (assembly GCA_963755075.1). Lineage (GTDB taxonomy): Bacteria > Pseudomonadota > Alphaproteobacteria > Rhizobiales > Beijerinckiaceae > Roseiarcus. The sequence goes on along the minus strand of CAVWKL010000240.1, from coordinate 14,774 downwards.
GGCGGATTCATGAGGATGATCAGCGCCGGCAGCATCGTGATGGTGGTGGCGAAAGCGATCAGCATGCCGCAGCCGGCGATCTGACCCAATTCAGACACGCCCTTGTAGTCGGTCGGCAGAAACGACAGGAACCCCGCGGCGGTCGCGAACGCCGCCAGAGTGAGCGGCGCGCCAGCGCGAGAGGCGGCGCTTTCAATCGCCTTGGCAAGCTCGTCGATCTCGTGCCGTTCGGAACGATAGCGAACGCTGAATTGGATGCCGAAATCGACGCCAATGCCGACGAAAAGCACGGAGAAGTAAACGGAGATGAGATTGTACGCGCCGACCATGAACAGGCCCAGAGCCGCGGTGACGGCGAGGCCGACGAAGAGATTGACGGCGATCGCGGCTATGAGCCGCCCCGAGCGCAGGGCGAGCCAGAGAATGAACCCGACGATCGCCAATGTGATGAGGCCGTTGCGAACCGCATTCTCCTTGATCGTCCCGAACTGTTCGTCGTTCATCGTCACCACGCCGGTGAGACGCATGCTCGCCTGATATTTTGGCAAGATGTCCGCCCCGATCCGACGAATGGCCTCGCTCGCTCGAAGTCCCGGCTGCAGGGCGCTGAAGTCGAGCGCCGGGTGGACCTCGATGAAGCCGCGAAGGTCGTTAGAGGACGCGGGCTTGCCTTGCATCAGGACGCGCCACGAAAAACTCGCCGGCCTTCCCGCGAGCACATCGTCCAGGCTATCGGACGCCTGGTTCAGAGGGCGGCCGAGATCGTCGAGATTGAGGCGATGGTCCTGAAGGCCGAGCAGCACGTCCTCGAGCCCCGCGATCAATCCGCGCAGGCTTCGGTCGGTGGCGAGGTCCTCGATCAGGGCCTGGCCTTGAACCAGCCCTCCGAGATTTTGCTCAAGCGCCGGCTTTGGCAAGAACAAAAGCCCGTGCTGGGCGAAAAACTCCGTGGCGCCGGCATTCGAGACGTCGGGAAACTGCGCCTTCTCCTTGGCCAGCGCCTGCGTCAATTCCACGGTGGCCGCTCCCGTCAACTCGGGCGTCGGCGCCGCGACGACGACGTCGATGATGCCGAAACGGCCAAAGGCGCTTTCGAAAGCGATGTCGCGTTTGCGCCAGTCGAGTTTGTCCGAGAGCAGAGCGCTGACGTCCGAGTTTAGGCGGAAGTGGCTTGCGGTGTAGAGGCTCGATCCAATCGCAATGAGCAAGCCTACGCCGACCACGGTCCAGGCGTGACGAATGCAAAACCCGACGATCCGCACGATGATGGATGTGAGCATGAATGACGACAATCGCCTCGACCCGCGGCCGCTTCGCGGCAAACGGAGAATTTCTTGATTTCGGCGCCCAGTATGCGAGGAAGAAGCCCTGCCGACTACTGCGCCGGCGTCGAAGGTTCCGATTGTAAGGATTTCAACGAGTTGTCTTTCCCTCGAACTTTCGCCAGCATAGATTCGACATGACGGGAATAAGTGAAATCCGCCGGCCTCTGGCCATCGAGCGGGATCTCCGGCGCCATCGGGCCCTCCGTTCGCACGCCGCGAATCGCCGTCCAGACCGCCGACCAGGGACGGCTCATCGTCACATTCGCGGCCGTCGGTTCATAACCGCAATGCGCCATGCAGTTGGCGCATTTCTCATAGCGGCCGGTTCCGTAACTGTCCCAGTCCGTCGTTTCCATCAGCTCCTTGAACGAGCCGGCGTATCCCTCGCCCAGGAGATAGCATGGCCTCTGCCAGCCGAAGACGTTGCGCGTGGGCATGCCCCAAGGCGTGCAGTGGAACTCGCGATTGCCGGCAAGAAAGTCTAGGAAGAGACTGGAGTGCATCAACTGCCACTTCTTGCCTTTGCCCAGGGAGAAAACGCGGCGAAAGAGCTCCTTGGTCTTGCGACGATTGAGGAAATGCTCCTGGTCGGGCGCACGCTCGTAGGCATAGCCGGGCGAGATCGAGACGCCGACATCCAATTCTTTCGCCAGATCGAGGAAGGCCGCGATATCTTCCGGCGCATGGCCGTCGAAGATCGTCGCGTTGACATTGACGGCGAATCCCTTGGCCTTCGCTTTCTTGATCGCCGCGATCGCGATATCGAAAACGCCGTTGAGCGACACCGACTTGTCGTGGTGGTCCTTCAGTCCGTCCAGATGAACGGAAAAGAAAAGATAAGGCGACGGCTCGAACAGGTGGAGCTTTTTCTCCAGCAGAAGCGCGTTGGTGCAGAGTGAAACGAATTTCTTGCGCGCCACGATCCCCTTCACGATGTCGCCGATATCGCGGTGGATCAGCGGCTCGCCGCCCGGAATCGCCACCATGGGCGCGCCGCATTCATCGACCGCCTCGAGACACTCTTGCATCGACAATCGCTGATTGAGGATCGGATCCGGATAGTCGATCTTGCCGCAACCCACGCAGGCGAGGTTGCAGCGGAACAACGGCTCAAGCATGAGCACGAGAGGATAACGCTTTCGGCCCGCTAGTTTCTGTTTGAGCACATAGAGCCCGATTTTCGCTTCCTTGAAAAAAGGTATCGTCATCATTTGTCTTTCGGTGATTCGTTGCGCCGCGAGGTTTTGGAAGCGAGAGCCGATCATGCTCGCGCCAGTTGACCAGGTAACCGGAACTCTATGGATTCATTGGGACCATTCAAAGTCGAGATTTCGATAGGGCCAAAATGGCCGAGCCATTGCACGACCCCCTGCACGAGTTCCTCGGGCGCGGAAGCCCCGGCGGTGACGCCGACGGCGCGAACGTTCTCCACCCACTCGCGACGAAGATCGGAGCTGTCGGCGATGAGATAGCTCGGCACGCCCATTTCCGCGCCGATCTCACACAGCCGATTTGAATTGGAACTGTTTTTTGCGCCGACAACGATGATCACATCCACCTCTTTGCACAAGTCGCGAACCGCCGTCTGACGGTTTTGCGTGGCGTAACAAATGTCTTGCGTGTCAGGGCCGACGAGATCGCTGAACCGCCGATGCAAGGCGGCGATGATCCCTTTGGTGTCGTCCACGCTCAACGTCGTCTGCGTCACATACCCGACCGGCGTGTCGGGGGGGATCGTGAGGCTTGCGACATCGCTCTCGGTTTGAACGAGCACGACGGGCGCGGAAATCTGCCCCAGCGTGCCCTCGACTTCCGCGTGGCCCGCGTGACCGATGAGGATAAGCTTTCGTCCCTGCATCACATAATGTTTGGCTTGGTTATGAACCTTGGTGACCAAGGGGCACGTGGCGTTGTGGACGATGAGCGGCCGGGCCGCCGCCTCCTGCTCCACCTTCTTGGGCACGCCATGCGCGCTGAGTATTGCGACGGCGTTGTCGGGGATTTCGGACAGCTCCTCGACGAAGTGGGCGCCTTTGGCCTTTAGACCGTCGACGACGTGCTTGTTATGAACGATCTCATGGCGCACGTAGACGGGTTGGTCGTATTTTTCCAACGAGCGTTCGACGATTTCAATCGCGCGCACGACGCCGGCGCAAAAGCCGCGCGGCTGAGCCAGAATAACGCGCATGGGGGGCCGCGCTCGCGGGGCCGCGACAGACGCGATCGCCTTTCCGCCGGCGTCGACCGGATGGATTTGACCCGGAACGCCGCCAAGAACGTCGAGGACTTTCGCGACGATCCCCTCGGCGTCAAGCCCCGCGTTGGCGTACATCGCCTCCGGGCTGTCGTGCGCCAAGAACACGTCGGGCAGCACCATCGAGCGGACCTTGAGACCGCGATCGAGCCGCCCGTGCTCGGCCAACGCCTGCAACACGTAAGAGCCGAAGCCGCCGATCGATCCTTCCTCGATCGTAATGAGGATTTCGTGCTCGCGCGCGAGCTTCAAAATAAGGTCGACATCGAGCGGCTTGGCGAACCGAGCGTCGGCGACCGTGGCGGAAAGACCCAATTTGGCGAGTTCCGCCGCGGCTTTCGAACATTCCGCAAGGCGCGCGCCAAACGAGAGCAGCGCGACTTTGTCGCCTTGGCGAACAATTCGCCCCTTGCCGATTTCGAGCGGAACGCCGACCTCCGGGATCGCCACGCCGACGCCGTCGCCCCGAGGGTAACGTACCGCCGAGGGGCGATCGTCGATCGCGGCGGCGGTCGCGACCATATGGGCGAGCTCGGCCTCGTCCGCCGCGGCCATGATGACGAAGCCTGGCAGGCAGCCGAGATAGGCGACGTCGAACGAACCGGCGTGTGTGGGACCATCGGCCCCAACAAGCCCGGCGCGGTCGATTGCAAAACGCACCGGCAACGATTGAATCGCCACGTCGTGCACGACTTGATCGTAACCGCGCTGCAAGAACGTCGAATAGATGACGCAGAACGGCTTGTACCCTTCCGCGGCGAGGCCGGCGGCGAACGTCACCGCGTGCTGCTCGGCAATGCCGACGTCAAACGTTCGGGTCGGGAAGGCCTTGCCGAAAACATCGAGCCCCGTGCCCGTCGGCATGGCCGCGGTCACCGCGACGATGCGATCGTCCTTCGTCGCCTCCTTGATCAGGCTTTGCGCGAAAACCTTAGTGAACGACGGCGCCTTCGCCTTGGCTTTCGCCTGTTCTCCCGTCGCGACGTCGAATTTTGCGACGGCATGGTATTTGTCGCTAGCGGCTTCCGCGGGCGGGTAGCCTTTGCCCTTCTTGGTTACGACGTGTACGAGGATCGGGCCGTTGCCGGCGTCGCGGACGTTTTCCAGAACGGGCAGGAGATGGTCGAAGTTGTGGCCGTCGATCGGCCCCACATAAAAGAATCCAAGTTCTTCGAACAGCGATCCCCCGGTCCAGAAGCCGCGCGCAAAATGATCCAGGCGCTCGGCCTTGATTTCCAGGGATTTGGGCAATCGCATGGCGAGTTGCTTGCCAATATCTCGCAGCGAACGATAGGTTTGGGTTGAAATCAGGCGCGAGAAATGTCCGGATATGGCGCCGACGGATGGTGCGATCGACATGTCGTTGTCATTGAGTACGACAATCAACCGAATGTTCATCGCTCCCGCGTTGTTCATGGCCTCGTAGGCCATCCCGGCCGACATGGAGCCGTCGCCGATCACCGCTACGATATTGCGCTGCTCATGCTTCAGGTCGCGCGCCACCGCCATGCCGAGCGCGGCCGAAATCGAGGTCGAAGCATGCGCGGCGCCGAACGCGTCGTATTCGCTTTCGGATCGCTTGGTGAAGCCCGAAAGACCTCCCGCGGTCCGCAGCGTGCGAATTCGATCTCGGCGTCCTGTCAGTATTTTATGAGGATACGCTTGGTGCCCGACGTCCCATATCAGCCGGTCTTTGGGTGTATCAAAGATGTAGTGCAGCGCGACTGTCAGTTCTACAACGCCAAGACTCGCACCCAGGTGGCCGCCGGTGACGGAAACAGCCTTTATAGTCTCGGCCCTGAGTTCTTCCGCGATTTTCTTGAGGTCCGCCGGCTTATGTCGCCGCAAGTCTCTCGGGCTGTCGATGCTTTGAAGCATATTGCCTCCTAATTGTGAGCCTCTAGTCAGAAGCGGTCGCAACCAAGACACTTCCATGGGGCAAAAATACGCCGCCCCGCCCTTCTGTTATTTCCGTGAGGTCACGGATCGCGCAGGCAATCGCAAAAGCATATAACTAATCATATCCCCGCAAAGCCAATTAATCAATCACGCCCCGCTGTGGATCGGCGAAGGTCAATTCGGACTCTACTCAAGCCGGCTCAGGGGGTTAACGCGATTGGCGGGATTGGGGATATTTCCGCGTGCGGCCTTGTGATTTCGATATTCGCCCCCGGAGCGATTGGCAAGATATAGTAAATCCGGAATGCGCCGGCGAATGGAAATACATAAAATAGCGGCCTCCGCTCAGGGATGGAAATCATGCCGATGCGTACAGCCGACGCCGATATCGCCTTTGGGTCGCATCCGCGCCGCGCCAGCATGGGCGTGCGCGTCGGAGACGGCGAGAGCGCCGTCATCGTCAGCGGCGGCGCTGCATCGTCGACGGTCCCGGCGAGAGCAACCACGCCGATATCGGCGTCCCTTTGCCCGGCGCCGGCGAATTGCCCGCAACGCCGGTTTTCATCGACGGCGCCAAGGCCTCGGTTCTTGGCGGCCTGACGATTGCGGTCGATTTCAAAGCGCTGGCGGCCGACGACGTAGACAAACGGTTCGGGGGCGAGAAAGCATTTCCTTGACGAACGGGTCGTGGACCCTTCCGAAAGCGCGTTCGATAGGGTCCTTGGGTTGCATGCCTCGCCGACCTTGCGATCCAGCAAGCCCAGTGTCGCTTTTCGGTCCGGTTGCAATGCCGCATCGACAACCCTAGCCCAAGAGGGCCAGCGCCCGATCTCGCGCGAGATGGTGAATGGCCAGCGCCTGGGCAACCGTTGTCGGGGCCGGGGTCTCGCCGGCCGCGCCCATGGCGTTGAGGGTGCGCTCGACGATGCGGAACAGCGCGCTGAACCCGATGCGGCCGGCGAGAAACGCCTCGACGGCGATTTCGTTGGCGGCGTTGAGCGCGGTCGGCGCGCCGCCGCCCTCGCTGAGCGCCTCGATCGCTAGGCCAAGCGCGGGAAACCGGACGAGGTCCGCCTGCTCGAAGGTCAGCGCCCCCAGGGCGGCCAGGTCCGGCGGCGTGACGCCCGAGGCGATTCGTTCGGGATAGGCCAAGCAATGCGCGATCGGCGTTCGCATGTCCGGCGAGGCCATGCCGGCGATCAGCGATCCGTCGGCGAAGGCGATGAGGCCGTGAACGATCGACTGGGGGTGGACGACCACCGCCAGCCGCTCGGCGGCAACGCCGAAAAGATGATGCGCTTCAATGAGTTCTAGGCCCTTGTTCATCAAGCTCGCCGAATCGATGGTGACCTTGGGGCCCATCGCCCAGTTGGGATGGGCGAGCGCTTCGGCGCGCGTCGCGTTGGCGATCCGTTCGGCGCTCCATTGCCGAAACGGACCCCCCGAGGCGGTGATGGTCATCTTGACGATCGAAGCCGGGTCGCGTCCGCCCATCGCCTGAAAGATCGCGTTGTGTTCGGAATCGAGCGGCAACAGTCGCGCCCCGGAGCGGCGCGCCGCCGCCATCACCGCCTCGCCGGCGCACACCAGCGTTTCCTTGTTGGCGAGCGCGACGGCGCGGCCCGCCGAAATCGCGGCGTAAGTCGGCGCCAGGCCGGCCGCGCCGACGATCGCCGAAACCACCAGGTCGGCCTCGCGAAGCGCCGCCTCGACCACCGCCTCGGGCCCAGCGGCGACTTCGACGTCATGTCCCCCGACGCCCGCCTTCAACTCGGCGTAACCCGCGGGGTCGGCGAGCGCGGCGAACGAGGCGCCGAACTCCAGCGCCGAACGCGCGAGCGCCGCCCCGTCGCGGCCGCCCGCCACGGCGACCACCTGAAAGCGCCCATTCGCTTCGGCCACGACCCGGGCGCTGGAGCGTCCGATCGAACCGGTCGCCCCTAAGATCGCCAGACGCTTGGGCGCGACCGCGCCGGCCCTGACCCCGATGACCGCGGCGTCGGGTTCGAGCTTGGGCGGGGCGAACGGGCGCGTCACGCTCTCACCGGACATTCTCCAGATGGTCGCAGGCTTCAACCAAACTTGCCCCGTTTTCGGGTTCCTGGCAAGCCTGGGCCGTCGAGGAAACAATCGAACGCGTCGCCGGGACATAGCGAGAGCGAGCCGGCCGTCGAAAGTGCAAATTCTCCTGTCGGTGAATCGGCCGGGGTCCCCAAGGCCCGATCGGCGCGCTATCTCGCCGATACGGCCGACGCCAGTGGCGTCAACGCTTGGCTCTGACGCGCGGACGCGCCCAGCGACGAGTCGGCGCGGGCTTGTCCTTGCGACGCGCCCGCGCGCTCCATGGCGACCAGAGTCGCGCGCAAATCTTTGGGCAAAGCGGGCGCTCGCGACAAGGCGACAAAGTCCGAGGACGTGATCGAACGAGTTCTGGCGCCCTGAAACACCAGGAAGCCTTTTGGCGTCATCACCAAATCGCCCTTTCGCAGCGTGGGGTCGCTCAGCGATGAGGCGGAATAGCCGCGAGTGAGCGAGCGTTGACAGCGGCAGGTGTCGTCGAGGGTCGTTTGATAGCGATTGGCTACCGGCAGAGCGGAGTAGAGCGCGCCGCGCGTCGAAAACGCGTCCTCAATCCTGTCCGAGCCGGCCGGCTCGGTGTAGCGCGCGGTGGGCGCGTCAGGGCACTGGGCCGCGCAAGCGTCGTCGCCGCCCGAGCTTGTGGCGCTCGGAAAGAAGTATCCGTCGCAGAGGCGTACGCAGACCGCGAGGCCATTGGCGCTGGTCTCGCTTCGTTTCGGGTCGGTCTGAACGTCGACGGTCGCGATCGGCGCGACCTCGGGGGCCGCCACTTCTACAACGGGCGCCCAAGCTCTCGCTCCGCCACGGGCCCACGCCAACCCGCCTGCAAGCAGGAGCGCCCCCGCCAAGACGATCGCCGCCACCGCGACAAAGGCCGCGCTCGGACGCCCGCGGGTGGCGTATCGAAATTCGACCCATCCGCTGGAAATGCGGGCGCGGCGCGGACATTCATGTTCGCGAGGGCTCCTCATCATCGCCACGCGTCGCAAATAGCGGACGTCCCGACGCCGCGCATTGCATGCACGGCCGCGAGAGCCTCTTCAGCGGCGACGATCCGCTTGTCGAATTGCTCAAGGACGTCGTCAATTTTTGCCGAGAGTTGGGCAAAATCGTTTTCTAAAGTTTCTGAAGGAGATGAGAATAGAGTTGGCGGAAGTCGCTTCTCGTCGAGGCGATAGCGCATGAAAGCACCTGCATCCAATCGGGATGCAGTTCTAGCGCGGTCATCAGACGGCGATAGCATCGGAATATACTCAGCGTCGGTGCGGCCGCGAGGCGGGCTCTGAAGCTTTATCGGGCGCCGGCCCTCCGCGGCCAAGCGGGAGACGACCGTCTTGCGTCGACCAACGCGGCGGACGTGCGCGTTGATGACGACAAAGTCCGCCTTTTCGAACCGCGCTGGGCTAATGTCGCAAACTTGGAAGCACGGAAGCCAGCCGATCGACGGTTCGAAACTGCCAAAGTTCCCCGATTGCGGCGAGTCTCAGCCTCGCCGGGGCTTTCCGATGCGATCGTCAGTCGTACGCCGCTACGGCGTCGAACCGGCGTGAAAGCGCGGCGTCGGGGATATCGGCCATGGGTTTTGTGGAGACGAGGATTGAAGGTTTCATCGGGACGATCTGTCTCGACCATTTCGAAAAACGCAATGCGCTGTCGGCGGCGTTGATCGACGAAATCGCCCGGGCGCTCGCAAGCTTTGCCGAGGCCCGCCTGCGCGCGGTCGTTCTGCGCGCCCGGCGCGGCGTCAAGATCTGGTCGTCCGGCCACGACGTGGACGAATTGCCGGAGGGGCGGCGCGACCCATTGGGCTGGTCGGATCCCCTGAGGACGCTGATCCGGGCGATCGAGAATCATCCCGCCCCGGTCATCGCCATGATCGAAGGCGGCGTCTTCGGCGGGGCCTGCGAGGCGGCGATGGCCTGCGACATCATCGTCGCGGGGCCCAACGCCACGTTCGCGCTGACCCCGGCGAAACTCGGCGTTCCCTACAACGTTTCGGGCATGTTGACCTTCTTGAACGGCGCTTCGCTCCGGGTCATCAAGGAGATGGTGTTCACGGCCAAGCCCATCGCGGCGGAGCGGGCGCTGGGCATTGGATTGATCAATCATCTCGCGCCGCTCGAAGACCTCGAGACGTTCACATACGCCATGGCGGCCGACATCGTCGAAAACGCGCCGCTCTCGATCGCGGTGATGAAGGAGGAATTGCGCATCCTCGCCGGCGCGCACGCGATGAGCCCGCAAGGTTTCGAGCGCCTGCAGGGCTTGCGACGCATTGTCTACGACAGCTCCGACTACGTCGAGGGCATCCGGGCGTTCAAGGAGAAACGCAAACCCGTCTACCGCGGCGAATAGCGTTCCCCGTGCACGATGGGCGGAAGCCTGATCGATTGCCGCGCCAAAGCGGCGCAACGTTAGGAAGCTCGGCGGCACGGTCGGTCTTAGCGAGCGTTGAGCGCGTCGCGCCGGGCCGATTGGCCAAATCGGGCGGCAGGATTTCGATCGGCCGTCAGGGGCCTCGGCGCGCCTGGCGCGAATTCGTCGACGCGCCCGGATTCGACCCGCCAATGGGCCTCGATCATCTGCTCGGCGAAGGCGCGCGCCTCGCGCGAGCTGGCGAAGAGACGCAACTTCCAGCCAGAACGCGCCACCGATCCGCAGGGCGAGACCTTGGCGAATCTCACGAAGTGCCGCATCATAACGACCCGTTAGAGCCTCTGAGATTATCGCAGCGCACGGGCGCGTCGACCCTCGCGGTTGATCTTCGTTGTGGATAAACTATATTCCTTGTGGACAAGTTGGCCGCGTTTCGTCGCCGGGACGCCGTTGTCAACCATTTTTCACATTTCGTCATTCTGACGCCCCGCCCGCGAGACGGCTGGCATTCCAGGTCGCGGCTGTCGATGTTAAGTCTGCGCCTTAGCGCGTTCCCCGCGCGGCGCCCGCCGCGCTCCGCCATCGGGAAAGTCCCATGCGAATCGAAAGCGACATCAAGCTCGACTTCAAGGACGTTCTCATCCGACCCAAACGCTCGACCCTCGGCTCGCGCAACGCCGTCGACGTCCAGCGGGCGTTTCGTTTCCTTCACACCGGCGCGGAATGGAAGGGATTCCCGCTCATCGCCGCCAATATGGACGTGACGGGCACGATGGCGATCGCCCGGGCGCTCGGCAAGCACGGCGCGCTGACCGCCCTGCACAAGCACTATCCCGAAGGGGAGCTAGCGGAATTCTTCGCCAGCGACGAGGGCGCCCACGCCTTCTATTCCCTCGGCACGACGGCCGGCGATTTGGAGAAGCTCGCGGCGGTGCGCAGACGCGCGCCGGTGCATTTTGTCTGCATCGACGTCGCCAACGGCTACGCGGAGAAGTTCCTCGACACGGTCAAACGCGTGCGCGACGAAAACCCCAAGTCGGTCATCATGGCCGGCAACGTCGTCACCGGCGACATGACCGAGGCGCTGGTGCTTGCCGGCGCCGACATCGTCAAGATCGGCATCGGCCCCGGCTCGGTCTGCACGACGCGCAAAGTGACGGGCGTCGGCTATCCCCAGCTCTCGGCGATCATCGAATGCGCCGACGCCGCCCACGGCCTCAAAGGCCATGTCTGCGCCGACGGCGGCTGCACCGTGCCGGGCGACGTCGCCAAGGCCTACGGGGCCGGCGCCGACTTCGTCATGCTCGGCGGCATGCTCGCCGGCCACGACGAATGCGCCGGCGAAATCCGCTACGAGGAACGCGACGGCAAGAAGATCCCGGTCGCCATGACCTTCTACGGCATGTCTTCGGAGACGGCGATGAAGAAGCACTCGGGCGGCGTCGCCCGTTACCGGGCCGCCGAGGGCAAGAGCGTCGAAACGCCTTATCGCGGCCCGGTCGACAACACGATGGGCGATATCATGGGCGGCGTGCGCTCGATGATGACCTACATCGGCGCGACCCAGCTCAAGGAAGTGCCCAAGCGCACCACCTTCGTGCGGGTGACGGCGCAGACGAATGACGTCTTCGGGACGTGATATCCTGCCGGCCCGCTGCTCGTCCAGCTCGCCCCGCCGTCGCGGCGCGCGCGAAAACCGGCGCCTGGTTCCCGCGAGGAAGACACGCCCCATTCGGAACCTGCAGCGTTCCTCCGCCGCCCGCGCCGTGCTAGAAGCGCCGCCATGACCGCCGCCGCCGTCATGACTGCGCCGCGAGCGCCCGTTGTCCTCGCCGGGGCGACGCGCGCCGAACTGGCTTGCGCGCTCGCCGAAGTCGGCGTGCCCGAGCGCGAGGCGCGCATGCGCGCCGCCCAGCTCTGGCATTGGATCTATCATCGCGGGGCGCGCGACTTTGCCGCGATGCGCAACATCGCCCGGCCCTTGCTCGACAGGCTCGGCGAACGGCACACGCTGGCGCGCCCCGACGTCGTCGCCGAGCAGGTTTCCGCCGACGGCACGCGCAAATGGCTGATCAAGTTGCCGTCCGCCGGGCCTTACGACAAAGGCGCGGAGATCGAGTGCGTCTATATCCCGGAGTCCGATCGCGGCACGCTGTGCGTCTCGAGCCAAGTCGGCTGCACACTCAATTGCACCTTCTGCCACACCGGCACGCAGGCGCTGGTGCGCAATCTGACGGCGGCCGAGATCGTTGCGCAAGTCCTTGTCGCGCGCGACCGGCTCGGCGATTTCCCCGGCGGCGCGGCGCCGACCGACGGGCTCGTCCCCTCCGGCGAAGGGGTGCGCGCCGTCTCCAACGTCGTCTTCATGGGCATGGGCGAGCCGCTTTACAACTTCGAGGCCGTGCGCGAGGCGATCGGCGTCTTGACCGACGGCGACGGACTGTCGCTGTCGAAGCGGCGCGTCACCGTCTCCACCTCCGGCGTTGCGCCGCAAATGGACGCCCTCGGCCGCGAATGCGGCGTGATGCTCGCCGTCTCCCTGCATGCGACCAACGACGCCTTGCGCGACACGCTGGTGCCGCTCAACCGGAAATACCCCATCGCGCAGCTCTTGCAGGCCTGCCGCGACTATCCCGGCGCCTCCAACGCGCGGCGCATCACCTTCGAATACGTCATGTTGAAGGGCGTGAACGATTCGCCGGCCGAAGCGAAGGCCCTGGTGCGTCTGCTGCGGGGCCTGCCGGCCAAGATCAACTTGATTCCGTTCAATCCCTGGCCCGGCAGCCCGTACGAGTGCTCGGATTGGCCGACCATCGAGCGGTTCTCCGACATCGTCTTTAGCGCTGGCTACGCGAGCCCGGTGCGAACGCCGCGCGGGCGCGACATTCTCGCCGCCTGCGGCCAGTTGAAGAGCGATAGCGAAAAGCTGCGCGCGCGCGCGCGCATGATGCTCGAGGAGAACCTGGCCGTTGGCCTGGATTGACCCGGCGCAAGGCGCCGACGCCCACGATGATCCCCCCACGACCGGTCAACGGCTTGGCGGCGCGCGCCGCGCTTGCCGTCGCGGCATTTAGGGTCGACCCATGACTGAACCGCCGGCCGGCGGCGACGCGCCAAAATTGAACTTCGACGGATTGGCCGCGATCGCTCGCGACAGCCTTCGCGGCCTCGTCGCTTTGCCCCGCCTCGACCGTCGCGCCCGGCGGGCGCTTGTCGCGATCGTCGCTGTCGCCTGGGCCGCGACCTCGATCTACAACGTCCAGCCGGACGAGCAAGGCGTGGTGCTGCGGTTCGGCAAGTGGGTCGACACCACCCAGCCGGGGCTGCATTTCCATTGGCCCTACCCGATCGAGACGGTGCTGCGTCCGAAGGTGACCCAGGTCAATCAGGTTCAACTCGGCGACGCGTCGGACCAAACTTCAGCCGCGGACGCGCCGTCGCGCGCCCGCCAGATGCTGACTGGCGACGAGAACATCGTCGAAGCCGATTGCGCCGTGTTCTGGAAGATCCGCGACGCCGGACAGTTCCTGTTTCGCGTCAACGCGCCCGAAGCGGCGGTGAAGATCGCGGCGGAAGGGGCGTTGCGCGAGGTCATCAGTCGCACCCCGATCCAGGCCGCGATGTCCGACAAGCGCGCCCAGATCGCCGACGAGACGCGCGAATTGCTGCAATCGCTGCTCGATTCCGAACAGGCGGGCATTCAAATCACTCAAGTGCAATTGCAGCGCGTCGAGCCGCCGCTGGCGGTGATCGAGGCTTTCAACGACGTGCAGCGCGCGCGCGCCGACCAGGAGCGCGCGCGCAACGAGGCGGAGGCCTACGCCAACGACATTTTGCCGCGCGCGCGCGGCGAAGCCGAACGCATTCGGCAGGACGCCGAGGCCTATAAGACCCAAGTGGTCAACCTCGCCCAGGGCGAAGCCAACGCATTCCTGGCGATCTACGACAGCTACTCGGCCGCCAAAGACGTCACATCCTGGCGCCTCTACCTCGAAAGCGTCGACCAAATGCTGAGGAGAGCGACGAAGGTCATCGTCGACACCTCGGGCAAAAACGTGTCGAGCGTCGTGCCCTATTTGCCGATCGGCGAATTCAAGAATGATCCCCGGCCGCGGCCATACGCGGCGCCATTCGCCGCGCCGCCCTCCCCGCCGCCCGTTCCGGCGCCGCAAGGAGCGGTAAAATGATGTCGCGCCGGCTGCTCGTCGTCGCGGCGCTGGCCGCGCTGGCGGTTTTTCTCTTGGCGTCCTCGCTCTACGTCGTGGGCGAAGGCCAGCAGGCGCTGGTGGTGCGTCTCGGCGCGCCCATCGGCGTCGTTTCCGAGCCGGGTCTGAAGATCAAGGCGCCGTTCATCGACGGCGTGTTCGTCTACGACACCCGCCTGCTGCTGCTCGAACCGCCGGCCGAACAGATGATCATGGGCGACCAGAAGCGCCTCGAAGTGCAGTCCTACACGCGCTACCGCATTGTCGATCCCTTGCGCTTCTATCAAGCGCTGAGGACGATCGATCAGGCCCGCGCCCAGCTCGCCCAACTCGTCAGCTCGTCGGTGCGCCGTGAACTCGGCCAGGTCCCTCTGCCGGCGCTACTGACCAATCGAGCGCACCGAGATCATCGATATCATCAAGAACGAGGTGGAGGCCAAGGCGCGCCCGCTCGGCATCGAGATCGACGAAGTGCGCTTCCATCGCGCCGACCTGCCGTTCGAGACCAGCCAGGCGATCTACGATCGCATGAAGTCCGAGCGTCAGCGCGAGGCCAAGGAGCTGCGCGCGCAAGGCTTCGAATGGGCGCAGCAGATTTCAGGCGCACGCCGACCACGACCGCACAGTCATCCTTTC
>CAVWKL010000239.1:0-3322 GCA_963755075.1 uncultured Alphaproteobacteria bacterium | reverse complement strand
GTTGAGCATTGCCTGCATCACCGAGGGCACGCCGGCCATCACGATGACGTTGCCGATGCGAAAGCCGGGCGCCGTGGAGATGGGATTGTCGACGAGCTCGGCGCCCGCCGGGATGCGCGCCATGCGCCGCCGCGCCGGCGTCAGTTCGGCGGGCGTCTTGTAGCGCTCGCGCATCATCGCCAGGACGCGCGGGTCCTCATCGATGGCGACGCCGAAGGCCTTGGCGACGGCGTCGGCGGTGATGTCGTCGTGGGTCGGTCCGATGCCCCCGGTGGTGAAGACGTAAGCATAGCGCGCCCGCAAGGCGTTGAGCGCCGCGACGATCTCGCCCTCCTCGTCGGGAACGACGCGCGCCTCGCGCAGATCGATGCCGAGATTGGCGAGATACTCCGCGATATAGCCGATGTTGCGGTCCTTGGTGCGGCCCGACAGGATTTCGTCGCCGATGACCAGGATCGCCGCGGTGATGATCTTGTCGTTCATGAACGCTGCTCCCCGCCGTTGAACTCGTAGGCGACGTTCTCGACCGTGCGCAGAATTTCGCGATAGCCAAGGCCGCGCAGGCGCTCCTCGAGCAACGCGCCGACGCGCAACAGCGAGAACTCCATGATGATGAGACGCGGCCACAGCGCCGGCGGCGCCTCGCTCAAGAAAGGGTCGAGGACGAGATCCTCGGCGCCCTCGATATCGAGCTTGATCGCGTCGATCTTGGCGTAGCCCTCTTCGCGCACCAGCGTCAGCAGCTTTTTGGCGCGCACGCGCATCTGCTCGACCCGCGCCTCGGCGCTGACGATGCGTATCGAGGTTTCGCCCTGATTGCTGGTGTTGACGAAGAGCGTGATTTCGCCGTCGATATCGGCGAGCGCGCAGCAAACCGCCTTGACGTTGGCGAAGTCGCTTTGCCGGATGTTGTAGGCGAGCCGCTCGAAGATCACCGGCAAGGGCTCGACGGCGAGGATTCGCGCCCGCGGTCCGCCCAGTCCGGCGACGTAGAGCGCATAGCCCCCGACGCTCGCCCCGACGTCGAGAAAGATGAAATCGCCTTTCAGCCGCGCCGCCAGCAGCGCGCGTTCGGGCGCGTCGAAATACTGCGGCGTGAACAACAGGCGTTTTTCCGCGACGTTGTGAAAGGGATAGAGGCGCATGCGCGCCCCCAGCGAATCGATGTCGACGGGCCGGCCGCGCAGCGAGCGCATCGCGACGCCGCGCAGAAAAAACGCCGTCCGCTTGCCGAACCACCCCATCGAGCAGCGGCGCGTGACGCGCAAGGCGAGCGCGCAAAGGCCGTTCGGCGCGAATTGGCCGAACGGCGCGGACTCGGCAAAGCTGTCTTTGGGCATTCGCGCTCGCGATCGTCCGATGAGCGGGGCGTCGTAGCATATGCCGGCCCCGCTTCGCCAGCGCTAGCTCGCTCGCCGCCTGTCGCTTTCCCGGCGCAGCCCATCCACGATCTTCTCGCGCTCGGCGCGGGCGCCGGCCGCGCCGGCGCGAACGCGCGCGACGATTTCAGGGCGCGCGGTCTCGGGCGAGCCGGCGGCGAACGGCGGCTCGGGCGTGTATTCGAAATTCAACTGGATCGCCTCGGCGACGTCGCGGCCGGCGAGTTCGCCGATCAGCGTCAGCGCAAAATCGATGCCCGCCGTCACCCCTCCCCCCGTCACCAGATTGCCGTCGCGCACGACGCGCGCGGCGACCGCCTCGGCGCCGAAGGCCGCGAGGAGATCGTGCGAGGCCCAATGCGTCGTCGCGCGCTTGCCGCTGAGCAGCCCCGCGGCGCCGAGAACCAGCGCGCCGGTGCAGACGGAGGTGACGAAGCGCGCCCCCTTCGCCTGCGCGCGAAGGAACGACAAGGTTTCCTCGTCGCGCATCAGCGCGTTGACGCCGACCCCGCCGGGAACGCAGATCACGTCGAGCTGTGGACATTCGGCGAAGGTCGTCGTCGGCGTCAGGGTCAGTCCTGTCGACGAGGTCACGCTGTCGCGGCGCTTGGCGACGAGGTCGACCCGCGCCTCCGGCCAACTGGCGAAGACCTCGTAGGGTCCGGTGAGGTCGAGCTGCTGCACGCGCGGGAAAATCAGCAAACCGATGGCGATCATCGTCCTTCTCTCTCTCCAAGCGATTGAAATTTTCGATGCGCTGGCATAATAGTCGCGCTGGAGATGGCGGAAATGACAGAGACTCCACACTTTACGCCAAACTCGGCGCGCCGCGTCGAGATTCTCGCCTTTCCCGGCGTTCAATTGCTCGACGTCGCCGGTCCGCTGCAGGTCTTCGCCACCGCCAACGACCTCGCGCATCGCTGCGGCGCGCCGGCGCCATACGCGCTCGCGGTCGTCGCGGCGCGCGGCCCGGGCGTGGAAACTTCCGCGGGTCTGAGCATTCTTGCCGGCCCGCTTCCCGAGCCCGAGAGCGAAGTCGACACGTTCCTCGTCGCCGGCGGCTTCGGCGTCGACGCGGCCGCGGCCGACGCCGAGCTCGTCGGATGGCTTGGCGCGAGGTCGCGCCGCCCGCGCCGATTGGCCTCGGTCTGTTCCGGCGCGCTGCTGCTCGCCGCCGCCGGACTCTTCGAGCGGCCGGCGCGCGACGACGCATTGGGGGTGGTGCGCCCGATTGGCGCGCCTCTATCCCGACATCCGCGTCGAAAGCGACCCGATCTTCGTGCGGGACGGCCACGTGTGGACCTCGGCCGGCGTCACCGCCGGCATTGATCTCGCGCTCGCGCTCGTCGAAGACGACCTGGGCCGCGCGACGGCGCTCGCCGTCGCCCGTCAACTCGTCGTCTTCCTCAAGCGGCCCGGCGGCCAGTCGCAGTTCAGCGCCGCGTTGTCGCTCCAGGGCGGCGGCGGCGCCTTCGACGCGCTACACGCGTGGATCGGCGGTCATCTCAACGCCGATTTGTCGATTCCACGCCTGGCGGAACGGGCCGGCATGAGCGAACGCACGTTCTTGCGCCGCTACCGCGAGGCGACCGGCCTCACCCCGGCCAAGGCGGTCGAACGCCTGCGGGTCGAAGCGGCGCAGCGCCAGCTCTGCGAAACGCGCTCCCCGATCAAGCGCGTCGCGGCGCGTTGCGGGTTCGGCTCGCAGGAATCGATGCGTCGCAGTTTCGCTCGCCTCGCGCGCGTCGCGCCCCGGGACTTCCGCCAGCGCTTTTCGCTTTGAACCGCCGCGATCCTTGTCTTGCGCGACGGCCAGGGCGTATTAAGTGGGGGCATGCCCGGGCGCGGCGACGTCCGGGCCCCTCAAAAGGTTCCGCCCATGACGTTCGTCGACTCCGCGCTGCTGCAAGGCCGGCGCAACGGCCATATCAAGCTGCACGGAC
>CAVWKL010000238.1:0-6418 GCA_963755075.1 uncultured Alphaproteobacteria bacterium | reverse complement strand
GCGCGCGGCGAGGCCACCCGCGCCGCGCTGGTGCGCGTCGGCCTCGATCTCTTCGGCGCCCGCGGCTTCGACGCCGCCTCGACGCGCGCGATCGCCGCCGCGGCGGGGACCAACGTCGCCAGCATCGCCTATCACTTCGGCGGCAAGGAAGGGCTACGGCTCGCCTGCGCCGACCACGTCGCGGCGACGATCCGCGCGACGCTGGGGCCGGCGACGAGCGAGGCGGCGGAGTTTGCGCGTCTGACGCCGGCGGCGGCGCGGACGCGTCTGGCGCAAGCGATCGAAGCCATCATTCGCTTCATCGTCGTCAGCCCCGACGCGCAGGCGATCGCCCGCTTCGTCCTGCGCGAGCAATTCGAACCCTCGGCCGCCTTCGAGCGCTTCTACGCCGGCGCCTTCGCGCCCTTGCACGAGCGGGTTTGCGCCATCTGGGCGGCGGCGACCGGCGCCGAGGCCGACAGCGTCGAGACCCGGCTCGCCACGCTGGCGATGCTCGGCCAGGTCCTCTACTTTCGCCTCGCCCGACGCGTGGCGATGCGCCGCATGAGCTGGGCCGAAATCGGCCCCGACGAGGCCGAGGCCATCCGACGCGTGCTGGTCGGCCATCTCGATGCAGCGATCGCCGCAGCGCGGAGGGCCGCCTCGTGATCCTCGAAGCGCTGTGCTCCATCGGCTTCGTCGCGAGCTGGCTCACCGCCTGCGCGCCGGCGAACGCCGCGGTGGTGGGATACGTCGAGGGCGAATACGTCGCGATCGCGCCGATCGACGTCGCGCGCATTGTCTCGCTTGGCGTGCGACGCGGCGATTGGGTGAAAGCCGGCGACCTGATCGGGGCGGTCGAATCGACCGACGCCGAAATCGCCGTGCGCAACGCCGAAGGCCAGCTCGCCCAGGCCAAGGCGGAACTCGCCAATATTCTCTATGGCCGACGGCCCGAGGAAATCGCCGCGATCGAAGCCTCGCTGAACGCGGCGAAGGTGCAGACCGACGACGCCAAGCGCTCGCTCGACCGCAAGCGCGATCTCAACACGCGAGGGTTCGCCCCGCAAGCCGATCTCGATGCGGCCCAAACCGCCTATGACGTGGCTGTGGCGCGGGTCAATGAACTCACCGCCAATCTGGCCGTGGCCAGGCTCCCGGCGCGCGCCGACGAAATCGCCGCCGCGCAAAGCCGCATCGCCCAGGCCGAGGCCAATCTCGACCAGGCGCGATGGCGGTTGGGACAACGCACGCTGACCGCACCCTCGGCGGGGCGGGTCTCCGACGTCATCCGTCGGCCGGGCGAAGTCGCAGGGCCCAGCGCTCCGGTCGTTTCGATGCTGCCCAACGGCGCGATCAAGCTGACGATCTACGTGCCGGAAACGGCGCTGTCCTCGCTCGCGCTCGGGCAGGCGCTGTCGGTGCGCTGCGACAATTGCGAGCCCGGCCTCACCGCGGCCGTCAGCTATATCGCGCGCGAGCCGGAGTTCACCCCGCCGGTCATCTATTCGCTCGACGCCCGCCAGACGCTCGTCTACCTCGTCGAGGCGCGCCCCGCCCACGACGTCGCGCTGCGCCTTCAGCCGGGACAGATCGTCGATGTCGAACTGCCGCAGGTTCGGCCATGAACGTCATCGACGTCTCCGGCCTCACCAAGACCTTCGACGGGCGCGTCGCCGTCGACGCCATTGCGCTGCGCGTCGGCGCCGGCGAGATCGTCGGATTTCTCGGGCCCAACGGCTCGGGCAAGACCACCACCATCCGCATGATCTGCGGGCTGCTGACGCCGGACGCGGGGCAGGGGACCGTGCTCGGCTTCGACGTGCGCGGCGACAGCGCCCGCATCAAGCGCGAGGTCGGCTACATGACGCAGCGATTCTCGCTCTACGAGGATCTCACGATCGAGGAGAACCTCTATTTCGTCGCCCGGCTTTATAAGCTGTCGCCGCGGCGGCAAATCGTCGCCGCGACGCTCGAACAGCTCGGCCTGACTTCGCGCCGCGGACAGTTGGCCGGCACGCTATCGGGAGGCTGGAAGCAGCGGCTCGCCTTGGCCGCTTGCATCATGCACCGGCCGCGGCTGCTTTTGCTCGACGAGCCGACCGCCGGCGTCGATCCCAAGGCGCGCCGCGAGTTCTGGGACGAGATTCATCGCCTGGCGAACGGCGGTCTGACCGTGCTGGTCTCCACCCATTACATGGACGAAGCCGAGCGTTGCCATCGCATCAGCTACATTTCCTATGGCAAGATGCTGGCGACGGGAACGGTCGAGGAGGTGGTGCGCGCCTCCGGGCTTTCGACCTTCATCATCCGCGCGCCGCCGTCGGCCGCCTTCCTTCAGCGCGTCGCCGCGCTCGACGGCGTCGAGCAGGTCGCGCCCTTCGGCGCCGCGCTGCACGTCGTCGGCGTCGAGCGCGAGCGCATGGCGGCGGCGCTGGCGCCGCTGGCGAGCGAAGCCGGAGTGAGCGTCGAGCCGGGCGCAACCAGCCTCGAGGACGTCTTCATTCATTTCATGGCGGCGAGCAACGGCGGGCAAGACCCGACGAGGGCTTCGTGATCGGCTTTTCGCCTTTGAACCTCGGCGCCATCCTCGCCAAGGAATTCATTCAGATGCGGCGCGACCGCGTCACCTTCGCGATGATGCTGCTCATTCCCATCCTGTTGCTCATCCTGTTTGGCTACGCCATCAACACCGACCCGAAGAAGCTGGACACCGCTCTCTTGGCGACGGGCGACGACCGCTATACCCGGGCGATCGTCTCCGCCATCGAGGTCAGCGGCTACTATCGCTACATCGCGCGGCCGCGCACCGTGGCGGAGGCCGAAAGCCTCATCGCCGGCGGCGAAGTCTCGTTTGTCGTCGTCATTCCCAGCGATTTCGGCGTGCGCGTCGATCGCGGCGACAGTCCGGAAATTCTCGTCGTCGCCGATGCGACCGACCCGGCGGCGGCGAGCGGCGCCCTCGCTGCGCTCGATACGATGGCGCGGCGCGCGCTGCTGCGCCAACAGGGCCGCGAGAGCGAAGCCGCCAGCGCGCAATCCGCCGAACTGACGATCACCGTTCACAAGCGCTACAACCCCGAAGGCGTTTCACAGCTCAACATCGTGCCGGGCTTGCTCGGCGTCATCCTGCAGATGACGATGGTGATGATGACCTCGATCGCGCTGACGCGCGAGCTGGAGCGGGGCACGATGGAGAATCTCCTGGCGATGCCGGCCAACGGCGCCGAGATCATGCTTGGCAAGGTGCTGCCCTTCTTCGTCGTCGGGGCGGTCCAGGTCGCGGTGATTCTCGCCGCCGCGCGCGCGCTGTTTCACGTGCCGTTCGTCGGCTCGCTGTCGTTGTTGTTGTCGGGAATTCTGGTTTTCGTCTTTGCCCTGGTGCTGCTCGGCTACTCGATCTCGACGTTCGCGCGCACGCAGATGCAGGCGATGCAGCTGACCTTCTTCTTCTTTCTGCCATCGCTGCTGCTCTCGGGCTTCATGTTTCCCTTTCACGGCATGCCCGGATGGGCGCAGGACATCGGCCAGACGTTCCCGCTGACGCACTTCCTGCGCGTCGTGCGCGCCGTCATGCTCAAGGGCGCGACCTTGCATGACATTGGCTTCGAGCTGGGCGTGCTTGCCTTGTTCGTCCCGATCTATGCGGCGCTCGCGCTGACGCGGTTCCGGCGCACGCTGGATTGAAGCCGGCGAGCCTCCGTCTACGCAGCGCGCTCGACGTTGGCGTCGGCGTATGTCTCGGCGATGCGTCGGAGGTCCGCGATGCATTCTCAGAAGGCGTCGACGACGGACGGATCGAAATATCGTCCGCCGCGGCTTTCGTTCCCGTCGACCGCTTCGGAGCACGGAAACGCCGGTTTGTAGACGCGTCGGGTCGTCAGAGCGCCACAGGCGTGCGCCGCCATAAGGCGCGCGGCCGAGGGGATGTCCTCGCCTTTCAATCCGAGGGGACAGCCCGAGCCGTCGAGCTTTCAGGATGCGCGCCGCAGATGTCGATCGCGTGGCGCGGGAACTCCGACCGCCGCCCGTTCCACGCATAGGCCACGAGGCGCGTCCTCCGCCGCCGCGCCGGCGACCCAAGGACATCGCGGCCGAGTCCAACCGGTTCCGACCCGGATCAACAGCGTCCCGTTGTGTTGGAATGAACCGGCGCGCGCCCCGTGCGCCCTGGTGGGCCGGGCAGGACTCGAACCTGCAACCAGACCGTTATGAGCGGCCGGCTCTAACCATTGAGCTACCGGCCCGGACAAGGGCGCGACCGGCATTAAACGCAAAAGCCGGCGCAACGCAATCGTCGCCGCGTCCGCCCCAACTTCGCCAAGCATTTCTTTTCCTAGTCGCTCTCACTATGCTAGCGAGCCAATGCGGCCTCGCCGCGAGCATTTGGGACACGATCATGTCGGCGCCGGCCTCGAGAGCGCATCTTGCGGCGCAAGGCCGCA
The DNA here is from genome assembly GCA_963755075.1 of uncultured Alphaproteobacteria bacterium. Taxonomy (GTDB): domain Bacteria; phylum Pseudomonadota; class Alphaproteobacteria; order Rhizobiales; family Beijerinckiaceae; genus Roseiarcus. The sequence continues at coordinate 1,994 of CAVWKL010000238.1, read as the reverse complement.
AGTTTGCGGCGAGCGCGCCGTCGTCCGTCGGACGCGACGCGGCGCGTTTGCGCGCCTTTGCCGCCGCGCGGCGCCATTCCCAACTCGTCCGCCTCCTGCGCGTCGCCGCGCCCGTGGCCGTGATTGTCGGCGTGGCGACGCTGGTCCTCGGCGCGGTTTTCGATCCGTTCCGCGCCAAGACCGCCGACTTGTCGTTCAGCGATTTGAGCGTCGCCGGAGCCAAAATCACCATGGGCCGCCCGAAGCTGACCGGCGTCCGTCGTGACGGACGCGCCTATGTGGTGAACGCCGCCAAAGCGATTCAGGACGTATCGCGGCCGAATTTGGTCGAATTGCGCGGCATCGACGGCGATTTGGGCATGTCGGACAACAGCTCGCTCCACATTACGGCCGCGGTCGGCTTCTATGACAGCGTCAAACAATCCTTGGACTTGTCGCAGGAGGTGCGTATTCACAATTCCAGCTACGACGTGACGCTCTCGAGCGCCCACATCGACTTCAAGGCGAGCGCCTTTCGTTCGGACGAGCCCGTGACCGTCGTCACCGCCAACGGCGCGACGATCACGGCGGATACGGCTTTGGCGAGCGACAGCGGCCAAGAACTGACATTTTCCGGCCATGTGCGAACGAGGTTATCGCCTGAGGCGTCCGCCGACTCGGCGTCCGCCGATATAAAGGGAACGAATCCATGACGGCTTTCGTGGCGCGCGCCGGATTGGCCGCAGCGCTGACGATCGCGCTGATCGGCGCGAGCGCGCCGTTGAGCGCGGCGGCGACCAAATCCACCGGAACGGCGCCGCTGTTGCCCGGCGCGAATTCCAAGGAGCCGGTTTCGATCGAGGCCGACAAGCTGGTCTATTTCGACAAGGAGCAGAAGGCGATTTACTCCGGCAACGTCATAGTCATTCAGGGCGACACCAAGATGACCTGCTCGGTGATGACCATCTATATGGAAAAGAATCCCGAGCCGGGGCCGCCGGCGGCGACTGGCGCGGCGCCCGGCGCGTCCGCGGCGGCTCCGGGCGCCGGATCAAGCCACGTCAAGCATCTCGACGCCGCCGGCCCCGTCACCATCGTGTCGAAAACGCAGGTCGCCACCGGCGACAGCGGCGCCTACGACAAGGCGCAGAACAAGGTCTGGCTGATCGGAAACGTCACGCTGAGCGACAGCGGCAACGTCACCAAGGGGGACAAGCTGACCTACGATATGACGACCGGTCAGGCGACCGTCGACACCGGTCCCGCCGTCAAGCGCGTCAAGGGCTTGTTCATTCCCGGCTCCGTCGACGCCGGCGACAATGACAAGACCAAAGCCGCGAAGTAGACGTATCCCTTGCTTCGATTCCTCTCTCCCATCCGTCATGACAAACCTTCGCCGCCCGGATCCCGCCGCCGTGACCGACGTTCCGTCGATTGACGCGCCCGACCCCGCGTGGGCGGAGGCGGTCGAAGAGCCTGCTGGGCGCTCGCCGACCGCGACAGGGGAGGGGTTTCTCGCCGTGCACAATCTCGGCAAGACCTACGGCGCGCGGGCGGTCGTTCAGGACGTCAGCCTGTCGGTTCGCCGCGGCGAAGCCGTCGGCTTGCTGGGCCCCAACGGCGCCGGCAAGACCACGGTTTTCTACATGATCACCGGCCTCGTCAGGCCGGACAAGGGGGTCATCGAACTCGACGGTCTGCCGGTAACCGAGTTGCCGATGTATCAGCGGGCCCGCCTCGGCATCGGCTATCTGCCGCAGGAGGCCTCGATCTTTCGCGGCCTCAATGTCGAGGACAACATTCGCGCCGTTCTCGAAGTCAACGAGCCCAACCGCGAGGCGCGCGAGGCGACGCTCAATTCGCTGCTCGAGGAGTTCGACATCGCGCGCCTGCGCAAGGCGCCGGCGATCGCGCTCTCGGGCGGCGAGCGACGGCGCTGCGAGATCGCGCGGGCGCTCGGCGGCAAGCCGTCGTTCATGCTGCTCGACGAGCCTTTCGCCGGGATCGATCCGATT
>CAVWKL010000237.1:0-11738 GCA_963755075.1 uncultured Alphaproteobacteria bacterium | reverse complement strand
ACGCTATCGGCTTATCAAAAAGCTGACCCATCTTTCTCAGAAACGCCTGGTGGCCCTCGACGCCCACCATCAGCGCCAATCGCGCAGCGCCGATATTGGAGGAATGGGTGAAGACTTCCGGCACGGTGAGAACGCGATGGGTGGCGTGAAAATCATGGATGGTGAAATGTCCGTAACGCAGGCTGTCGCGGGCGTCGATGCGCGAATTGAGCGTAGCCTTGCCCGAATCGAGCGCCATCGCCAGCGACAGCGCTTTGAAGGTCGAACCCATCTCGTAAACGCCGACGCTGAGGCGGTTGATCCGCGTCGGGTCCTTGATGAAGTCGCTAGGATCATTCGGATCGAAATCTGGTAATGATTCCATTGCGATGACTTCGCCGGTCGTGACGTCGAGGATCGCCCCGGCGGCCGCTTTGGCCTTGAAGCGCTCCATTCCGGCGACGAGTTCGTCGCGCAAGGCGTGGGTCGCCCTGAGGTCGAGCGACAGCCTGACCGGCTTCAGCGCGTTGGGATCGACCGTGAAGCCGGCGACATGAGGGTCGGTGAGGCTCTGCTGGTCGAGATATTTCTCCATGCCGGCGATGCCGATGTTGTCGGTGTCGACGAAGCCGATCACATGGGCGCCGATCGGCCCATTGGGATAGACGCGCTTGTTCTCCGGCAGGAAGCCGACGCCCGGCAGTCCGAGATGGAAGATTTCCTGCTGCTCCTTCGCGGTGACTTGGCGCTTGACCCAGACGAAGCCCTTCTTCGAGCTGAGCCGCTCGCGCAGCTCCTTGGCGTCGACGTCGGGCAGAACGGCGGTGATCAGCTCGACGGCTTCGTCCTTGTCGATGATGCGGCGCGGTTCGGCGAAGACCGACATCGTCTTGACGTCGGTCGCCAGAATCTCGCCGTTGCGGTCGAGAAGGTCGGGCCGCGCGCCGGAGACCGCCTGGTCGGCCGCCACCTTGAGGGTCTGCGGCGGATCGTGCGAGACGCCGAGCGAAACCAGTTTGACGCCGATGCCGAGATAGGCGACCGCCATCGCCAGGGCGATGAAGCGGATGCGGCCGGCGCTCTTGTCGAGGCGAGCCGAAAACAGCCGGCGCGCAAGTCCGCCCAGGCGCGTGACGAGGCCGACGCGCGTCGTCGCGGCGTGTGCGCGGCGATCTCGTCGGCTTCACGGCGAAGCGCGGCGTCTTCGATCATGGCCTACCTCACCGCGGGCGTCGCGCCGGTGACGCCGGCGCTCGGCGTCGCCGATTCGCCCGAGCAGGCCGAGCGACTCGAGTTTGCGGCCGATCGAGTCGACCTTCGGCGCGGCTTCGGGCAGGTCGTCGGCCTTGACGATCTGATTGAGCGCGAGCGGCTGCATGTCGAGCTGCTCGTCGGCGAGCGCCTGCAGGCGGTCGGGGCGGATCAGATGCGCGTATTCGGCGCGCAGCACATTGATCGCGTCGCGCTCCTTGGCGATGAGATGGCGCGTCTTGACGATCTGCTCGGAGGCGTAAATCGTCTGATACTTGACGCTGTAGACGTAGGCCGCCGAGGCGATCAGCGCGCCGATGGCGATGACGTGCAGAAAGCGCCACATCAGCCCCTCCCCGGCCGCGCCGGCGGCAGCCTCGTCAGCGCGTCGAGTCTCGGCGTCCCGCCTGCGGCGGGCGCGTCGGTGCGCTCGCCGAAGCGCAACTTGGCCGAACGCGCGCGCGGATTGGCGGCGAGCTCCGCTTCGCCGGGCATGATCGGCTGACCGCGGCCGCAAGGAAAAGTCGGCGCGGCGGGCGTCGGCTCGCCCGGCAGACGGCGCGAAGCGGCCCGGCCGCGGCCGGAGCGACGCGCGAGAAACTGCTTGACGATGCGATCCTCGAGCGAATGAAAGGTCACCACGACCAGCCGCCCGCCCGGCTCGAGCGTGCGCTCCGCCGCTTCGAGCCCGCCGAGCAACTGGCCGAGTTCGTCGTTGACGGCGATGCGCAACGCCTGAAACGCACGGGTCGCGGGATGCGTCGTCTCGCCCGGCCGCGCCGGCGCGACGCGGGCGATCATCTCCGCGAGCTGGCGCGTCGAGACGTAAGGCGAGGTCTTGCGGTCGGCGACGATCGCGCGGGCGATGCGGCGCGCCGCGCGCTCCTCGCCGAAATAATAGAGAATGTCGGCGATGTTGCCTCGTCGTCTTCGCGCAGAATGTCGGCGGCGGTGCGCCCGGCGCCCTCCATGCGCATGTCGAGCGGCGCGTCCTGGCGCAGCGAGAAGCCGCGCGACGCGTCGTCGAGCTGCATCGAGGACACGCCGACGTCGAGGACGACGCCGTCGAGCGGCGCGGCGGCGAGGCTTGCAGCGATCGCGTCGAGATCGCCGAAGCGCCCTTCGACCAGCCTCAGGCGGCCCGGCGACGCCGCGACGAGCTCTTGGCCGGCGGCGATCGCGGCGGGATCGCGATCGACGGCGACGACGCGCGCGCCGCTCTCGATCAGCGCGCGGGAATAGCCGCCCGCGCCGAAGGTGCCGTCGAGATAGACGCCGTCGGCGCGCACGTTCAGCGCCTGCAGCGCTTCGGCCAGCAGCACGGGAATGTGGCGGGCCGGTCCGCCGGCGGCGGCGATCGGCGCGCCGCTGCCCACCGTCATTCCCGTGCTCCGGTCGCGGCGGCTTGCGCCGCGCGGGCGCCGAATTCGGTGCGAAGCCGGCGCACCCGAGACTTGGCCTCCTCGAGATGCGCCGCGAACCGGACCGGCTCCCAGATCTGAAACTTGTGGCCGCAGCCGACGAACGCCGCCTCGTCGGTCAAGCCGAGCGAAGCGCGGATTTTGTCGCTCGAGCAGAATGCGGCCTTCCGAATCGGGCCGCAGAATTTCGCTGGTGCCGAACAGCGCCGTCGCCAGAGTCCTCCCGCTCCTGCGAGTAAGGCGGCATCGACTCCAACAGCGCGTTGATTTCGCGCAGCAGCGAGTGCCCGCCGCAATCGAGCGCCGGCGCGTCGAGCGAGGGTGGATGAAAATCCCGTCGAACCCGTCCTTGGCCAACACCGCGCGGAACGGCGCGGGAACCGAAACGCGGCCCTTGGCGTCGAAGCGGTTGGTGTAGTGGGAGAGGAAGCGATCCAAGGCCCAGCCCTACCGCAAAGGCGCGCGCGAAATTCCGCTCCGCCGCGAAGCCGCGCTCGCCGGCGGCAGGGCGGGAGCGGCGCCCTTTTGGCGGGATGGTTTGGGATATCATGGGCCCTCGGTTTCGTTGACGCCCATAAGTGCCCATGGTATCCCAGATCATCCCGTCAAAAGGGCGCTCTCCCGCCCTGTCGCCCGCGAGCGCCAAGTCGCGGCGCGAGCGGGTTTGTGCGCGCGCGTTTGAGGGTGGGCTGAGCCTTGGATCGCTTCCTCTCGCACTTTACCAACCGCTTCGACGCCAAGGGCCGCATTTCGGTCCCCGCGCCGTTCCGCGCGGTGCTGGCCAAGGACGGCTTCGACGGCATTTTCATCCACCCCTCGCTCGACGCGCCGGCGCTCGATTGCGGCGGTCATATGCTGCTGGGCGAAATCAACGCGCTGTTGGAGTCGATGCCGCCTTACTCGCAGGCGCGCGAGGATCTGGCGACGGCGCTGCTCGGCACCAGCGAAATCCTGCGGCCCGACTCCGAGGGGCGCATTCTGCTGAGCGAGCGCGTCCGCGCCTCCCTCGGGTTGAAGGACGAGGCGGCCTTCGTCGGTCACGGTCACAAGTTTCAAATATGGGAACCGATTCGGTTCGCGGCGCATCTCGAGGAGGCCAAGTCGCGGGTGCGTCGCCTTCGGGCCGAATTCGGCGCAAGGGCGGCGCAGGCCGCCCCGCCAGGAGCACGGGAATGAGGGGGGCGCGCGGCGCGGAGATCGCCGCCGCCGGCGGACCCGCCCGCCACATTCCCGTGCTGCGCGCCGAGGCGTTGGACGCGCTGAGGGTTCGCGCCGGCGGCGTCTATCTCGACGGCACTTTCGGGGCCGGCGGTTATTCCCGCGCGCTCATCGAGCGCGGCGCGCGCGTCGTCGCCCTCGATCGCGATCCGACCGCCGTCGCCGCGGGCCAGGATCTCGTCGCGGCGGCGTCGGGCCGCCTGAGGCTGGTCGAGGGACGCTTCGGCGATCTCGACGCGATCGCGCGCCGCCTCGGCGCCGAGCCGCTCGACGGCGTCGTTCTCGACGTCGGCGTATCCTCGATGCAGTTCGACGAGGCCTCCCGCGGCTTCTCGCTCCGCCAGGACGCGCCGCTCGACATGCGCATGGAAGGCGTTGGGCGCAGCGCCGCCGACATCCTGCGCGAAGACGACGAACAAGCGATCGCCGACATCCTCTATTATTTCGGCGAGGAGCGCGCGGCGCGGCGCATCGCCCGCGCCATCGTCGCCGACCGCGTGAGCGCGCCCTACGTCTCGACGCGCCAGTTGGCCGACATGATCGCCCGCGTCGCGCCCGCCCGGCCGGGCGAGACGACGCATCCCGCGACCCGCGCGTTTCAGGCGTTGCGCATCGCCGTCAACGACGAACTCGGCCAATTGCTGCGCGGTCTCGAAGCGGCGGAACGCGCGCTCAAGCCGGGCGGGCGGCTGGTCGTGGTGACCTTTCATTCGCTCGAGGATCGCATCGTCAAGCAGTTTCTCGCCCGTCGTTCCGGCCGCGGCCAGGCCGCCTCGCGCCTTCTGCCTGGCGAGCCGGCCCGCGCCGCGCCGACTTTCCTCGCCTCGGCTGGGCGCCCGGTTCTGCCTGGCGAAGCCGAGCTCGCGGCCAACCCTCGGCGCGTTCGGCCAAATTGCGCTTCGGCGAGCGCACCGACGCGCCCTTCCGCGGTCGAGACGCCGAACTCGACGCGCTCACGCGGCTGCCGCCGACCCGACCGGGGAGGGGCTGATGTGGCGCTTCCTCCATGTCCTCGCCATCGGCGCGCTGATCGCCTCGGCCGCTTACGTCTACAGCGTCAAGTATCAGACGATTTACGCCTCGGAACAAATCGTCAAGACCCGCCATCTCATCGCCAGGGAGAAAGACGCGATCAACCTGCTGCGCGCCGAATACGCCCATCTGATCCGCCCCGACCGACTGCAGGCGCTCGCCGACCAGCAGCTCGACATGCAGCCGCTCGCCCTCAATCAGATCGTCAAGGCGGACGACCTGCCCGAACGGCCGGCCAAGGTCGACTCGATCGGGCGCGAACTTCAGTCGCTCGGCCTTGCCGGGCAATCGGCGACGCCGAGCGCCGGCATCACCGGCGCGACGCCGTCCCTGAGGTAGGACATGTCTGAAAACGCTCCATTCGCCGAGAAAGCCATCGAGACGCCGCCGGAAGGCGGCGCGCCGAGGGCCGGCGCAAACTGGACCGCCCGTATCAAGACGACGGCGCGCAATTTGTTTTCGACGCGTCTCGACAAGAGCGGCGGACGCATTCGCTTGATCGCCCTGGCGATGCTCGCCGCCTATTTCGGCATCGGCGTCAAGCTCGTGGCGCTCGGCCTCTCGCATGATCCGCCGCAAAGCTTGAAGCTGGCGGCCGATCAGGCCGTTTCGGGCGCGCGGCCCGACCTGCTCGATCGCAACGGCGAGATTCTCGCCACCGACGTCAAGACGATGTCCGTCTTCGCCGAACCGCGCCGCATCATCGACAAAGACGAGGCGGTGGATCGCCTCACCGACGTTCTGCCCGACGTCGACGCCAAGGAGCTGCGCGAGCGCCTGGGCGCGCGGAAGGGCTTCGTCTGGGTCAAGCGCCACGTGACGGAGAAGGAGCAGGAGGAGGTCTTCCACCTTGGGCTGCCCGGCATCGGCTTCATCCCCGAAAACAAGCGCGTCTATCCCAATGGTCCGCTCGGCGCGCACGTCATCGGCTTTGTCGACAAGGATAACGTCGGCATCGCCGGGATGGAGAAGTATCTCGACGAGCAAAGCCTCACCGATCCGCACGTCGCCGGCTTTAGCGTCGATCCCGATTTGCTGAAGCCGGTGCGCCTGTCTTTGGATCTGAAAGCGACGCACGCGTTGCGCGACGAATTGGCGGCGGGGATCGAGCGGTTCCACGCCAAGGCGGCGGCCGGCGCGATCATGGACGTCAACACCGGCGAGATCATCGCGCTGGAGTCGCTGCCCGACTTCGACCCCAACGATCCCGGCGACTTCAAGGACCCCGAGAGGATCAATCGCGTCGCCGTCGGCGTCTATGAGATGGGCTCGACGTTCAAGGCGCTATCGATCGCGATGGCGCTCGAATTCGGGCAAGGTGAACCTCGCCACGCGAATCGACGCGCGCCAAAGCTTGCGCTACGGACGCTTCACCATTCACGATTTTGAAGCGACCCATCGCTTGCTCAGCGTCCCCGAGGTCTTTACGCATTCCTCCAACATCGGCGCCGCGCGCATGGCGCTGATGGTCGGCGTGGAAGGGCATCAGGCGTTCTTGAGAAAAATGGGACAGCTCGATCGGCTGCGCACCGAATTGCCGGAAAGCGCCGAGCCGCTCGTGCCCAAGCGCTGGGGCGAGCTGAACACCATGACCATCGCTTTTGGCCAGGGTCTCAACGTCGCCCCGATTCAAGCGCTCATGGCGGTCGCCGCTTTGGTCAACGGCGGCAATCTGATGACGCCGACCTTCCTCATGCGCAACGAGGCCGAGGCGGCGGCGGTCGCCCATCGCGTCGTCAGCGCGCAGACCTCCGAGTCGATGCGCTATCTCATGCGCTCCAACGCGACCCACGGCTCGGCGGGATTCGCCAACATTGCCGGCTATTACGTCGGCGGCAAGACCGGCACGGCGGACAAGATCGTGCACGGCCATTATTCCCACGACAAGGTGTTCACGACCTTCATGGCCATCACGCCCGCCGACAAGCCGAAATATCTCTATCTCGTGATGTACGACGAGCCGCAGGCGCTGCCCGAGGACGGCGGCTTTCACACCGCCGCGCATAACGCCGGCCGAACCACCGGACGGCTGATCGAGCGCGTCGAGCCGCTCGAAGGCGTGCCGCCGGCGAGCCAGTTCCCCGACCAGCCGTTTCCGCTTCTCGCGCGCCTCGGCTATGGTTACGACGCGGACAGGGCGGACAGGGAGTGAGGCGTCTCGGCGAAATCCTCGATCTGGGCGGCGCCGACGCGGCGCTGGCTTGGCGCGATATCGGCGGGCTTTGCGCCGACAGCCGCAAGGTCAAGCCTGGCGACGCGTTCTTCGCCCTTCCCGGCGTGAAGAGCGACGGCTTGGCTTACGCCGCTCAAGCCGTCGAAAAGGGCGCCGTCGTGATCGTCGGCGAGCGCGCGCCCGATTTCGCCGCGCCCGCGTTCGTGCGCGTCGCCGACGCGCGGGCCGCGCTCGCGCAGGCCGCGGCGCGCTTCTATCCGCGCCAGCCCGAGCTCATCGTCGCCATCACCGGCACCAGCGGCAAGACTTCGGTCGCCGCCTTCGTGCGGCAGATCTGGGCGTCGACGGGCTTCGAGGCGGCCTCGCTGGGGACGCTCGGCGTCGTCTCGCGTCCCCTCGCCGTCTACGGCTCGCTGACGACCCCGGACACGATCACGCTGCACGAGACGCTCGACCGCCTCGCCGGCGTCGGCGTCACGCGGCTGGCGCTGGAAGCCTCCTCGCACGGCCTCGATCAGAAACGCCTCGACGGCGTGCGGCTCGCCGCCGGCGCCTTCACCAATCTGTCGCGCGATCACATGGATTACCACGCGACGACGGAGGACTATCTCGCCGCCAAGCTGCGCCTGTTCCGCGTGCTTCTGCCCACCGGCGCGCCCGCCATCGTCGACGCCGACAGCGACGTCGCCGCGCGCGTTGCGCAAGAGGCGCGCGAGCGGGGTTTGCGGGCGTTCACTGTCGGGGCGCGCGGCCTCGATCTGCGGTTGACGTCGGCGAGCCGCGAAGGCTTTGCGACGCGCATCGTCTTCGAGCATGCCGGGTGCGTTTGGCGGGCGTTGTTGCCGCTGCCGGGCGACTTCCAGGTTTCCAATGCGCTGGTGGCGGCGGGCCTGTGCATCGCGACGGGAAGCGAACCGGACGCGGTCGCCCTCGCGCTGGAGACGCTCGAGGGCGCGCCGGGGCGCCTCGAGCGCGTCGGCGCGAAGGCCGGCGCGCCGATCTTCGTCGACTATGCGCACAAGCCCGACGCGCTGGAGAAGACCCTCGCCGCGTTGCGCCCCTTTGTTCCCGGCCGCCTCATCGTGGTGTTCGGCTGCGGCGGCGACCGCGACGCCGGCAAGCGGCCGATGATGGGCGCCATCGCGGCGCGCGCCGCCGACGTGGCGATCGTCACCGACGACAACCCGCGATCGGAGGATCCGGCGGCGATCCGCGCCGCAATCCTTGCCGCGGCGCCCGGCGCGCGCGAGATTGCCGATCGCGCCGCGGCGATCGATGCCGCCATCGCCATGCTGGGGAAGGGCGATGCGCTGGTGATCGCCGGCAAAGGTCATGAAACCGGCCAAATCGTCGGCGATCGGACGCTGCCGTTTTCCGACGCCGAGGCCGCGCGGGCGGCGCTGCGGGGGCCGGCATGAGCGAGACGTTGTGGAGCGAGGCCGAACTGAGCGCGACGTTGGGCCCGCCGAGCGCGCCGATCGGGACGCGCGTCGGCGGCGTATCGATCGACTCGCGCACGCTTCAGCCCGGCGACCTCTTCTTCGCCATCCGGGGCGAAAGCCACGACGGTCACGACCATGTGGCGCGCGCCTTCGAGGCGGGCGCTGCGGCCGCGGTGATCGCCAAGCCGCGGCCGCGCGACCTTGCAGCGCACGAAGCGACCTTCGCCGTCGAGGATACCTTGCGGGCGCTGGAGCGACTGGCTGGCGCGGCGCGCGCGCGCTCGCGCGCTCGGGTCGTGGCGGTGACCGGCTCGGTCGGCAAAACCAGCGCCAAGGAAATGCTGCGCCTCGCGCTGGCGAAGGCCGCGCCGACCCATGCCTCGGCCGCGTCCTACAACAATCACTGGGGCGTGCCGCTGACGCTTTCGCGCCTGCCCGCCGACGCCGCTTTCGCCGTCGTCGAGATCGGCATGAACCACGCCGGCGAAATCACGCCGTTGGTCGCGATGGCGCGTCCCCACGTCGCGCTCGTCACCACGATCGCGCCGGTTCATATCGAGCACCTCGGCTCGATCGAGGCGATCGCCGACGCCAAGGCCGAAATTTTTTCCGCCTTCGAATCGGGCGCCGCGGCCGTCCTCAATCGCGACGCGCCGCAATTCGCCCGGCTGGACCAAGCCGCGCGCGCCCGCGGCGCCCGCGTGCTGAGCTTCGGCGCCGGCGCGCGCTGCGAGGCGCGCCTGTTGGCAGTCGCCGAGCGGGACGGCGGATCGCGGGTTCGGGCGCGCGTGCTCGGGTGCGAACTCGACTTTGATCTCGGCGCGCCGGGCTTCCACATGGCTGAAAACGCCCTCGGGGCGCTGCTGGCCGCCGCGGCGCTGGGGGCCGATCTCGCTGGCGCGGCGGCGGCGCTCGCCGAATTCGCGCCGCAAAAGGGACGGGGCGAACGCTTCACGCTGCAAAGCCCGAGCGGGCCGTTCACGCTCATCGACGAGAGTTACAACGCCAATCCCGCTTCGATGCGCGCCGCCTTGGCGCTGCTCGGCGCCGCGCAACCGGGCCCGCAAGGGCGCCGCATCGCGGTCATCGGCGACATGCTGGAACTCGGCCCGGACGGCGCGGCCATGCACGCGGCGCTGGCGGACGTTCTCAGCGAGCGCCGCGTCGATCTGCTATTCGGGGCGGGGCCTTTGACGCGAGCTCTGTTCGACGCGGCGCCGGCGCCGATGCGGGCGGCCTGGGCCGAGCGCGCCGGCGACCTTCAAGGCGAACTGGCCAAGGCGTTGCGCGGCGGCGACGTCGTGATGGTCAAGGGCTCGAACGGCAGCCGCATGGGGCCGGTCGCCGCCGGGATTCGCGGGCAATTTTCATCCGCCAAGGCGCGGCAGTAGGAAACGGGCGATGCTGACTTGGCTGGCTGATCTTTCGCACGTGGCGGGCATCTTCAATCTGTTCCGCTACCTGACCTTTCGCACCCTCGGCGCCGCGACGACCGGATTGATCCTGGTGTTCTTTTTCGGACCGATGATCATTTCGGCGCTGCGCCTCAAACAGGGCAAAGGCCAGCCGATTCGCGCCGACGGGCCCGCTTCGCACCTGTTGACCAAAAAGGGCACGCCGACGATGGGCGGACTGATGATCCTGTTCGGTCTCTTCGCCTCGTCGCTCTTGTGGGCGAATCTGGAGAGCCCCTACGTCTGGATCGTGCTGTTCGTCACCGCCGGCTTCGCCGCGATCGGCTTCTACGACGACTATCTCAAGGTGACGAAGCAGTCGCATCGCGGCTTTTCCGGCCGGGCGCGGCTCGCCGCCGAATTCGGCATCGCCATCGTCGCCTGTTATGCGATGATGCGCACCGGCGCGGTCGGCGCGACCTCGCTGGCGGTGCCGTTCTACAACGGCTACGTCGCCGATCTCGGTTGGGCGTTCCTGGCGTTCGGTCCGTTCGTCATCGTCGCCTTCGGCAACGCCGTCAATTTGACCGACGGGCTCGACGGGCTGGCGATCGTGCCGGTGATGATCGCCGCGGCGACGCTGGCGCTCATCGCCTATTTCACCGGCAATCTGCTCTTTTCGCGCTATCTTCTCATCAATCACATCCCCTACGCCGGCGATCTGGCGGTCATCTGCGGCGCGATGATCGGCGCGGGAATCGGGTTCCTGTGGTTCAACGCGCCGCCGGCGCAGATCTTCATGGGCGACACCGGTTCGCTGGCGCTCGGCGGTTTGCTCGGCGCGATCGCCGTCTCGATCAAGCACGAAATCGTGCTCGCCATCATCGGCGGGCTGTTCGTGATGGAGGCGCTGTCGGTGGTCGTGCAGGTCGCCTCGTTCAAGCTGACGGGCAAGCGCGTCTTTCGCATGGCGCCCATCCACCATCATTTCGAACAGCTCGGCTGGTCCGAGCCGCAGATCGTCATGCGCTTCTGGATTATCGCGTTCGTGCTGGCGATGGTGGGCCTCGCAACGCTGAAGCTGAGGTGAGCATGACGCCGGTCGAATCCTTCCGCGGTCGCAATGTCGCGCTGTTCGGGCTGGGCGGCTCGGGCCTCTCGACCCTGCGCGCGCTCGCCGCCGGCGGCGCTGCGGTCGCCGCGTGGGACGACGACGCGAAGGCGCGCGAGCGCGCCGCCGCGGCGGGCTTCGCGCCGATCGATCTGACTGCCGCCGATTGGCCGCGCTTCGCGGCGCTGGTGCTCGCGCCGGGCGTGCCGCTGACCCACCCCAAGCCGCATTGGACGGTCGAACGGGCGCACGCCGCCGGCGTCGAAGTCGTCGGCGACATCGAGCTCTTCGCCAGGGAGCGCGCCGCGCGCGCGCCCGCACGCGCCCTTCGTCGCCGTGACCGGAACCAACGGCAAGTCGACTACCACGGCGCTGATCGCCCATATCCTGCGCCAAGCCGGCCGCGACGCCGCGATGGGCGGCAACATCGGCGTGCCGATCCTCGATCTGCCGCCGCCGTCGGAGGGGCGCGTTCACGTCGTCGAATGCTCCTCCTTCCAGATCGACCTTGCCCCGTCGCTGGCGCCGAGCGTCGGCGCGCTGATCAACGTCACGCCCGATCATCTCGATCGGCACGGAACGCTGGAAGCCTATGCGGCGATCAAGGAGCGCCTGGTCGCGCGCGCGGCGACGGCGCTGATCGGCGTCGACGACGCGCCGTGCCGGGCGATCGCCGAACGTTTGCGGCGCCGCGAAACGGAAAGCGGGGCAAAGCGC
>CAVWKL010000236.1:0-3595 GCA_963755075.1 uncultured Alphaproteobacteria bacterium | reverse complement strand
TGTGTATGTAGCGCCTCAACCAGACGTATTGCTCAAGTCCTCGACCAACGCCGGCAGCGTCTCGCAGTCCTCAACCTGCTGGCCGTAAGGCGTGCGGTCGGCGCCGGGGCGGTAGAAATTGGCCTTGCGCACGTCAAGCGGATCGACCCCGCGCTCGCGCGCGATGGCGTCCATCACCCGCTCGATGGCGATCATCCCCTGCGGACCGCCGAAGCCGCGAAACGCGGTGTTGGAGACGGTGTTGGTCTTCAGGCGCTTCGAGCCGATCCGCACGTCCGGCAGCCAGTAGGCGTTGGAGGCGTGGAACATTGCGCGGTCGACGACGCCGAGCGAAAGGTCGGCCGAGCAGCCGCAGCGCGCGTTGAGCATGACGTCATAAGCCGCCACGCGGCCGTTCTCGTCATAGCCGACGCGCCAATCGGCGCGAAAATCGTGACGCTTGCCGGTAAGCTGGAAATCGTCGTCGCGGTCGAGGCGAACTTTGCACGGCGCGCCGGTCACGCGCGCGCCGAGCGCGGCGATCGCCGCCCAGGCGCAGGCCTGGCTTTCCTTGCCGCCGAACCCGCCGCCCATCCGCCGCGTCTCCACGGTGACGAAGGCGTCCGGCAGGCCGAGCACGCGCGCGACGATGTGCTGGACTTCGGTCGGGTCCTGCGTCGAGCAGTGCACGGTCATCTCCCCCGCTTCGCCGGGTATGGCGAGCGAGGCTTGGCCTTCGAGATAGAAATGCTCCTGGCCGCCGATGCGGAACGTCCCGTCGAGCCGATGCTGGGCGTCGGCGATTGCGCGTTCGACGTCGCCGCGACCGTAGCCGTAATCGGGCAGCACGCGCGCGCCGGTCGCCAGCGCATCCTCGATGGTGACCGCCGGCGCGCCCTCCGCGACGTCGATCCGGGCGAGGCGCGCGGCGCGCCGGGCGGCGTCGCGGGTGCGCGCGACGACCGCGAACAAGGCCTGGCCGTGAAAGAGAATCTCTTTGTCGGCCAACAGCGGCTCGTCGTCGAATACCGGCGCGACGTCGTTCTTGCCAGGGATGTCGGCGGCGGTGAGGACGGCGACGACGCCCTCGGCCGCGCGCACCGCCGAGATGTCGAGGCCGAGCAACGTTCCGCATGCCTTGTCCGCCATGCCGATGGCGATATGCAGCACGCCCTGCGGCTCGCGAATGTCGTCGACATAGGCCGCCGCGCCGCTGACGTGCAGGCGCGCCGAATCGTGCGGATGGGCCTTGTGGACGACGGCGGTCTCTTCTCGCGGCTCGTAGACCGGGATCGCTGGCTCTCTACTGCGCGGCAAGGATGTCTCCAATACGGGTCGGCGCCTCGGCGCCGGCGATCTCGATCAGCGCTTTGGTCAGCAGATTGGCGGCGACTTTGGCGCGATAGGGGGCGCTCGCGCGCATGTCCATCAAGGGCGTGAAATCGCGGGCGATCGCGCCGATCGCCGCACTCCATGAGGCGCGAACGTCGAGATCGGCGCCGAGAAGCGCCGTTTCCGCCGTAACGGCGCGTTTGGGCGTCGCCGCCATGCCGCCGTAAGCGATGCGCGCGGCAATGATGCGGCGGCCATCGAGAGTGAAGCGAAAGGCGCCCATGACCGCCGAAATGTCCTCGTCGAAGCGCTTGGAGACTTTGAACGCGCGATAACTTTCGTTCGGACGCAAATTCGGCGCCAGCAGCGCGCGCACATATTCGCCGCCGGCGCGGTCCTGCTTGCCATAGGCGAGGAAGAAGTCCTCGAGCGCCAGGAGGCGCGAAGTCTCGCCCCTGCGCAACTCGACCCGCCCGCCGAGCGCGATCAGCGCCGGGGCGAGGTCGCCGATCGGCGAGCCGTTGGCGATATTGCCGCCGACGGTGCCGCTTTCGCGCACTTGGCGCGAGCCGAAGCGCGCCATCAGCGCGCCGAGGTCGGCGTGCAGCCCATTCAAGTGCGGCGTCGCGTTCGCCAACGTCGCGGTCGCGCCGAGGCGCAGGCCCTCGGCGGTCGCCTCGATCGCGTCGAGCCCCGCGACGCGGCCGAGCCAGATGATCTGCTTCACGTCGCGCAATTGCTTGGTGATCCACAACCCGACGTCGGTCGCCCCGCCAAGCAGAATGGCCTCGGGATAGCGCGTGTAGAGATCGGCGAGCGCCGGCTCGCTCGCCGGCGCGGCGAAGAAGGCGCCCTCGTCGCCGACAAGAAGATCGCGCCCATCGGCGAGCGCGGCAAGCGCGGCGCGGCGCTCGGCCGCCTGCGTCGCAAAGCGGTCGGCTGGCTCGCCCTCGCAGGTCGCCAAGGCGGCGTCAATGATCGGCTTGTATCCGGTGCACCGGCAGAGATTGCCCGCCAGCGCCTCGCAAACGCTGGAGTAAGTCGCCGGCGCGCGGGCGTGATAGAGCGCGAACAGGCTCATGACGATGCCCGGCGTGCAGAAGCCGCATTGCGAGCCGTGAAAGTCGACCATCGCCTGCTGAACCGGGTGCAGCGCGTCGCCGTCGGCGAGATCCTCGATCGTCAGCACCTCGGCGCCGTCAACCTGTCCGAGCAGTAGGATGCAGGCGTTGACGGGCTCATAAGTGAGCGCGCCGTCGCGCAGCCGCGACAGCACGACCGTGCAGGCGCCGCAATCGCCTTCGCCGCAGCCTTCCTTCGTCCCCTTGGCCGCCGCCTCCTCGCGCAGCCAGTCGAGCAGCGTCGCGCGCGGCGAAAACGAGGCCAGCGCGACCGTTCCGCCGCGGAAGCGGAAGGTCAGTTTGGTGCGGGGCCCCGCCCCCGATAGGCTTCCCGTCATGTTGCGCCTCTCGCTGACATGTCTCCATCATGACCGCGATCGCGCGGCAACGGAAGCGCCGATTCGCGGCGAGACGCGACGGAGCGGGAAGTTCGGGCGGCCTTTCCATGCGCCTTCCCGCGGCTTCATCGCAGCTTCACGCGAACCTGATCCCTTCGCCGCGCATCGGGCGAATTCGAATCGCAGGAGAGCGGCAATGGCGAAGGAGGGGATGCGTGAGGTTTCGCGGCGCGACGTGCTGATTGGCGCGGCGGGCGGGCTCGCCGCCGCTCTCGCGCCGGGAGCGCCGGCGCAGGCGGCCGAGGCGGCGACAATTTCCGGATTCGTCTTCGAGGACCGCGACGGCTCAAGCCGCCGCGCCCCAGACAGCCCGGGCATCGCGGGCGCGCTCGTCTCCAACGGCCGCGACGTCGCGGTCACCGACGCGGACGGGCGTTACAGCCTGCCCCTGCCCGACGAAGCGGCGATCTTTGTCGTCAAACCGGCCGGTTACATGCCGCCGGTCGATCCCACGACGCATCTGCCGCGCTTCTACCGCCTTCATCAACCGCAAGGTTCGCCCGCCGCGCTCAACCTCGCCTTCGCAGGCGTCGCGCCGACCGACCCCCTGCCCGCCTCGCTCGACTTCCCGTTGCGCCGCCAGGACGAGCCGAAGGCGTTCGAGGTCGTCATGCTCACCGACCCGCAGCCCGAATCGGACGCGGAGGTCGATTTCATCCGCGAGGACCTGATCGAAGCGCTCGCCGGGACGGGCGCAAAATTCGGGCTCACCGCCGGCGACATCATGTTCGACGACCTCTCGCTCTACGACCGCTATAACGCACT
>CAVWKL010000235.1:0-25521 GCA_963755075.1 uncultured Alphaproteobacteria bacterium | reverse complement strand
GCGTTGCCCTGCGGGTCGAGATCGATGATGAGGACGCGTTCGCCGATGGCGGCGAGCGCGGTGCCCAGATTGATCGCCGTGGTGGTCTTGCCGACGCCGCCTTTTTGGTTGGCGAGGACGAGGACGCGGGGCGAGGAAGCGGCCGCCTGGCGGGAAAACTCGGATGGGAACCTAGCGGTGTCGGTCATGGACGAGCCTTTGAGGCGCTTCGAACCCGAACGATGGCGGCCTCGGGGTCGAGCTTGCTGGCGACGAAGTCGATCGCGAGATCCGGCGGGACCGGGTAGGTTTCGAGCTGCGCCTCGGCGGAGCGTCCGCGCGGAAACACGCCGACCGCGCCCTGGGCGAGCCACACCTTGGCGAATTCGATGAGTCGGGGCAAGGGGGCGAGGGCGCGCGCGGCGACGGCGTCCACAGGCGCAAGGGTTTTTGGGTCGATGGATTCGATTCGGCGGGAATGAACTTCGGCGGGCGCGCCGGTGGCGCGGGCGACTTCGCGCAGGAAGGCGCATTTTCGCTGGTCGCTTTCAAGACAATGGACGCGCGCGCCGGGGACATCGGCGAGTTGAATGGCGATGACCAGGCCGGGGAACCCGGCGCCGGATCCCATGTCGACCCAGCGCCGGGCGTGGGGCGCGAGGGCGAGAAGCTGGGCGCTGTCGGCGATGTGGCGGGTCCAGACCGCAGCGAAGCTCGCCGCGGAGATGAGATTGGTGACCTGTCGCCACCGGTCGAGAAGGTCGACGTAGAGCGCGAGTCGGGTTTGGGTCTCGGGTGGGAGGGGAACCAGGGCGAGGGCTTTGAGCCGATCGGCGCTCATCGCGGCGCTGTTTCACGTGAAACAGGGGCGATGCCCCCTATCCGGCGATTTGCGCCGCCGCTGGCGGGAACGGGTCGAGCGCGAACGGCGGGGGCCATCAGGCGCCCGCTCGGCGGGCTTCGCCCTGTCGGCGGGCGTGGGCGGCGATAAGGGCGAGGGCTGCGGGCGTGGCGCCTTCGATGCGGCCGGCTTGGCCAAGGCTTGCCGGCCGCGCGGCGATGAATTTGGCCTTGAGTTCGTTGGAAAGGCCGGAAAGGGCGGAATAGTCCAAGTCGGCTGGAATCGTCAGGGCTTCGCTGCGGCGATAACGGGCGACGTCCTCGTCCTGGCGGTCGAGATAGACGGCGTACTTGGCGTCGGCTTCGAGACGCCGGGCGAGTGCGGCGTCGATTTCGCCAAGCTCCGGCCAGACGCGCGCCAGCGCGGCGAGGGTGAGGTGGGGCTGGGCTGCGAGTTCGAACGCCGAGCGGCGAAGGCCGTCCTGATTGACCATGACGCCGGCGGCGGCGAGCCGCGTCGGGGAGGCGACGGCAGTCTTCATCATGGCGCGCGCCGCCGCGAGGCGCGTCATCGCGACGCGATGCAAGGCGGCGCGCTCGGCGCCGACACAGCCGAGCCCGAGGCCTTTGCCGGTGAGGCGTTCGTCGGCGTTGTCGGCGCGCAGGGACAGTCGATACTCGGCGCGCGAGGTGAACATGCGATAAGGCTCGCTGACGCCCTTGACGACGAGGTCGTCGATCATGACGCCGAGATAGGATTCGGCGCGGTCGAAAAGCGCCGGGGGCTCGCCGGCGGTCAGGCGGGCGGCGTTGAGGCCGGCGAGGAGACCCTGGGCGGCGGCCTCCTCGTAGCCGGTCGTGCCGTTAATTTGGCCGGCGAGAAAAAGCCCCTTGACCTTCCGGGTCGCGAGACTGGCGTCAAGCTCGCGCGGATCGATATAGTCGTATTCGATGGCGTAGCCGGGGCGTAGGATGCGGGCTCGCTCGAGGCCGGGAATGGTGGCGAGAAACGCCGCCTGCACATCCGCGGGCAGCGACGTCGAGATGCCGTTGGGGTAGATCGTGGGATCGTCGAGCCCCTCCGGCTCGAGAAAGATCTGGTGGCCGTCGCGGTCGGCGAAGCGGATGACCTTGTCCTCGATGGAAGGGCAATAGCGCGGCCCGCGGCCAGAGATGGCGCCGGAATAAACCGCCGTGCGATGGGCGTTGGCGCGCACGATCGCGTGCCCTTCCGGGGTCGTGCGGGTGATGTGACAAGGGACCTGCGCGGTCACAATCTTGCCGGTCATCGCCGAAAAGGGTTCAGGCGGATCGTCGCCGGGCTGAACCTGGAGCCCCGACCAGTCGATCGAAGCGCCGTCGAGCCGCGGCGGCGTGCCGGTCTTGAGACGTTGAAGCGTGAAGCCGGCGGCGTCGAGAGAGCGAGCGAGCTCGACCGAGGGCGGGTCGCCGACGCGACCGGCGGGCGTGCGGCGCTCGCCGAGGTGGATGATTCCGCGCAGGAACGTCCCGGTGGCGATAACGACCGCGCCGCAGCTGAGCGCGCGTCCGTCGGCAAGCGCGAGGCCGGCGACGGCTCCGTCCTCGATGAGCAGCCGGCTCGCCTCGGCCTCGACCACCGTCAAGTTGGCGGTGCCGTCGATCAGCGCTTGCATCGCAAGGCGATAGAGCTTGCGGTCGGCCTGGGCGCGCGGACCTTGCACGGCAGGGCCCTTGCGTCGGTTGAGCACGCGAAATTGAATGCCGGCGGCGTCGGCGGCGCGCGCCATCAATCCGTCCAGGGCGTCGATTTCGCGCACCAGGTGGCCTTTGCCGAGCCCGCCGATCGCCGGGTTGCACGACATGACGCCGATGGCGTCGCGCTTTTGCGTGACCAGCGCGGCGCGCGCGCCGAAGCGCGCCGCCGCTGCGGCCGCCTCGCAGCCGGCGTGGCCGCCACCGATAACGATGACATCGTACCCGTTCATTCCCCTCGTCTCGATTGTTTCACGTGAAACAGATCCTATTTGCCAACACAAAGTCGCGAAAATATGTCGCCGAGGACGTCTTCGACGTCAATGCGGCCAGCGATGCGCGCCAAGGCGCGCGCCGCGAGCCGCAGGTCTTCGGCGATCAGCTCCAGTTCCGCCTCAGCGGGATCAAGCGCGCGCTCCAAAGCGCCAAGCGCATCCGCAAATGCGGCGCGGTGCCGTTCCGCCGTGATCAACGCCGGCGCCGGCCCCGCCATTCGCTCTTCGGCGAGATCGGCGACGGCGTCAAGCAATTGCGCGATGCCGGCGCCGGTCATCGCCGAAATGCGGATCGGCGCGCCGGCCGAATTCGGACCGGTCCCGCAATCCGGCCAGAGATCGGCCTTGGTGACGACGGGGATCGCCGGCGTGGTCCCCGCGAAGGGCGCCGCCATCGGCTCGCCGGCGACGCTCAGCCATAACGTGAGGTCCGCTTCCTCGACGCGTCGGCGCGCGCGCGCCACGCCCTCGGCCTCGATCGGATCTTCGGTTTGGCGAATCCCTGCGGTGTCGACCAGCGTGACGGGATAACCTCTCAGCTCCAGCGACACTTCGACGAGGTCGCGGGTCGTGCCGGGATGGGCGGAGACGATCGAGACGTCGCGACGCGCCAACGCGTTCATCAGCGTCGACTTGCCGACATTGGGGGGGCCGGCGATAACGACGTTGAACCCCTCGCGAAGGCGAACGCCGGCGGCGGCGCCGGCGAGCGCCGCCCGCACCCTTCGCGCCGCCTCGCCGACGAGCGCGCGCGCCGCCTCAAGCGAAAGCGCGTCCGCGTCTTCAACGTCGGAGAAGTCGATTTGCGCCTCCAGGACCGCCATCGCCTCGATAAGCTTGCCGCGAATCGCCTCGCTCTCGCGTCGCAGCGCGCCGCCGGCGATGCGCAGCGCCTGGCGGCGCTGCGCCGCCGTTTCGGCTTCGACGAGATCGGCGAGGCCCTCGACCTCGGAAAGGTCGAGTTTGCCGTTCTCGAAGGCGCGCCAGGCGAACTCGCCGGGTTCGGCCGGTCGCAAACCCGGGATTTTCGCCAGCGCGCCGACAACCCCGGCGATGACCGCGCGGCCGCCCGTGACATGGAGTTCGGCCATTTCCTCGCCAGTGAAGCTGCGCGGCGCGGGGAATCGAACGACCAGCGCACGGTCGAGCGTTTCGCCGGTGAGGGGATCGCGCAAGGCGCTCAGGGTGGCGACGCGCTCGGCAAATTGCGCGCCAGGCGCCAGCGCCTCCAACGCCGTCGCGGCGGCCGGCCCGGAAAGGCGCAACACGGCGATCGCCGCCCGGCCGCTGCCGCTGGCCGGGGCGAAGATGGTGTCGCGACGGGAAAATTTGGCGCGCGCGCCGACCATGGTCCGACCGGGCTGATCGTCTCGCCGACCCTTTCAGCGAGATCGCGACCTCTATAGTGCAACCGTCGGCTCGCGTCGCGGGGATTGCGGCGCTGGCGGCGCGCCGAGACCTTGGAATGAGGCGCCGGGCGCGCCGCGCCGAGGACGGGCCTTCGCGCGCGTCATTTGAAGGGCGGCGTGCAGACGACGTATTGATCGGCGACGACCTCGTGGTCGCCCTGCTTCTCGCGCTGAAAGTAGAGATAGCAGATGCTTAGCGCGCCGGTGCGGAAGTCGACGCGAAAGACCCCGCCTTCCTGTTCGTGTCGCGTCGCGATAAGCCCGTAGTCGCCGGGCTCTTGTTTGGTGGCGCCTTCGCCGCTTCGATAACAATTCGTGATGCCGAAGGCGCCCGGCTCGATGTCAGTTTTGCCCGGGTTGTGCGCGTATTGGCAGGCGATAACGTCGCCTGTCAATTTATCTAATCTATAGACCAAAGAGAGATTGATCTGTGGCGCCGCGAGAAATTCAAATTGCGCCGCCGCGGCCGGCCCGGCCCCAAAAGCCGCCAAAGCCGCCAAAACGAGTTTCCCACGCCGCATCGCCGGACCCTGGAAATTGAGCGAATCACCGAGGCGCGATCTAAGCAGACTTGCGCGCCCTGGCCAACGCGAGGACCGGGTCATTTCGCCACCGGCGTGAAAACGACGACGCTGATCTCGGTGTCGCTCGCATCGTCAGGCAAGGCCCCGACGACAACGGGCTGGCTGGCGGAGCTCTCGTCCATCCCGCAGAAGGCCACAACGGAATCCGGGTTGGGCTTCTTCACCGCGATCGTCGCCGCCGGGCTGTCGAGCCAACGCACCGGCGCGGCAAGGTCAATCGCGAATTCCATCGTCTCCAAGGCGCCGCCGCCCGTCAGGCGC
Source organism: uncultured Alphaproteobacteria bacterium (assembly GCA_963755075.1). GTDB lineage: Bacteria > Pseudomonadota > Alphaproteobacteria > Rhizobiales > Beijerinckiaceae > Roseiarcus. The sequence goes on along the minus strand of CAVWKL010000235.1, from coordinate 20,439 downwards.
GCCTGCAGCGCCGCAAGCGTGGCCGCGGAAAGACAAAGGTCGTCCTTTGTGTCCGAAATCGTCCCCTCGTCGCCCTTCTGCAGGCGGGACACGGCCTTGATCGGCGAGAAGGTCACCACGACCAGCGTCGTTTTGCCCGCCGGCAGCGCTTGACGCCACGTCCGCGTGGCGTCCAACGCCCAATCGGCCTTCACCGCCTCGAGCGGGTGGTCGGGGTCGCGCGGAGAGACGACGCCGAGCGCGGCCAGGCGGTCGACCGTCGCCGACGCAAGGCCGGCGAGCGCCTTTTCGACCGCGACGCCGAAAGGGATCAGCGGAAGCCCGGCCCCTTTCACTTCGGCCAAGCGATCCAAGCCCAGCGCCGTGACTCGAAGCTCCGCGGTTGTCGCAACCGGCGCGCCGTCGGCGGTCACGGCGAGCGCGACGGGATTCTCGGCGTCGTCGGCGGCAAGCGTCCAGGTTTCGGTCTCGTCTTGGCTGACGCGCAATTCCGGCAACGCGACGCTGGCGGTCAAATTGAGATCGGCGGCGCCCGAATTGGTCAGAGAGTAGGAATAGGCGATCTTATCCGAAGCGACGTTCACATCGATCTCCTCGACGAGGAGATTGGCGTCCGAAGCCATCTGCATCGCGCCGACGGCGAGCGCCGAGGCGGTCGGCGCCCCGGACGCGGCGTCGGGCGCCGCGGGTTGCGCCCGCGCGGCGAGCCCCGCCATGACCGACAGCATCGATAGGGATAGGGCGCGAACACTTGGCATCGGCGCTCTCCGGTCGCACAGGGATAGGGAAGCAAAGAACATCGAACGCAAGCCGCAAAGCGCAGGCCGAGATCACAAAGCCGCCTCCGACGATCGCGTTCGGAACGCCCCGCCAGCGACGGCCGCCTTCGAACTCGGCGCGCGGCCGACCGGACAAGGAGAAACGACCCGGGCGCCGCCACCCGATCCACGGCCGCAGGGCGAGCGCGGCTTGATTACGCATCCGAACGCCGCGCTGACGCCAAATCGATGTCGGCGTCGTCTGGAAGACCTCCGCCAGCCTCACCCGCCGACCGACATCGGCGACGAGCCCTCCCGGGCGGCGGCGATCAACATCGGCCTCGCTCCTCAATCGGCCAGGATCTCCTTCGATTCGACTGTCGAATCCGCCTTGAGGCGATAGACCAGCGGCACGCCCGTGGCGATCTCCATAGCCGGGATCGTCTTCGGGGTCAGGCCGTCGAGCACCATCACCAGCGCGCGCAGGCTGTTGCCGTGCGCGGCGACGAGGACGCGCTCGCCGCGCAGAACGGCCGGCAGGATAATTTGACAATAATAGGGAAGCGCGCGCGCCACCGTGTCCTTGAGGCTCTCGCCGCCGGGGGGCTGGACGTCGTAGCTGCGCCGCCACAGGTGAACCTGCTCCTCGCCCCATTTCATGCGCGCATCGTCCTTGTTGAGCCCGCAGAGATCGCCGTAGTCGCGCTCGTTGAGCGCCTGATCGCGCAATTCCGGCAGACCGGTCTGGCCGAGTTCGGCGAGCGTCAGCGCGAGCGTGTGCTGGGCGCGCGTCAGCACCGAGGTGAAGGCGCGATCGAAGACGAAGCCGCGCGCCTTAAGGCGCCGACCGGCCTCCTTGGCCTCCTCGATTCCGAGCGGCGAGAGATCGGGATCCTTCCAGCCGGTGAAAAGATTCTTTAGGTTCCAGTCGCTCTGGCCGTGGCGCAAGAGCACAAGCAGGCGTTCCGAATGCGGCATGTGTTTCGTCTCCGGGGGAAAGACGCCGCGTTAAAAGCATGATCCGGGTCCGGCGACAACGTGAAAAATGACGCGCCCCTCGCGATGGGCGACCGGGGCGAGGCCGGGCTGGAGCGCCACGACCTCCGAGCGGGCGAGGCGGCGCACGCCGACGGGGCGATAGACCTGCTTGGTCGCCTCCACGATATGCACGCCGGCGAAGGGAAGGCCGATCGCGGCGCCCAGGCGCTCGATCGCCGGCGCGGAATTGATGAAGAATCGCCGCCGGAACGGCGGCGCGTAGAGCGCTTCGCCCCAAAAGACCGGCGAGAAAAGCGCTTCACGCATGAGATCGCGCAATTGTCCCTTCGAATAGGGTTGCCCCTGGCCGAACGGCGTGCCGTCGACGCGCGCCCACACCGCCCGCCGCGACGGCACGACCAGGATCACCCGGCCGCCCGGCGTTAGAACGCGCCAGACTTCCTCGAGCACCGCGCTCGGATGCTCGGCGGTCTCGAGCGCATGCACGACCAGGACGCGATCGATCGAGGCGTCGGGCAGAGGCAACATGTCCGGGGCGACCAACGCCGAGGCGGAGCGCCCGCTCTCCGGCCAGTGCACCACGCCCTGCTCGGCCGGCATGAACGCCAGAGCCCGCTGCGCCTCATCGCGAAAGCGCTCGAGAAAAGGTCCGCCATAGCCGATGCCGAGCATCGACAGGCGGGCGCAACTGTCCCACCGGGAGCGCAGCACCCTGCCGATGAGCCGACGCGAAACATCGCCGAGCGGCGAGGCGTAGAATGCGACGAGATCGTTGACGTCGAGCGGCATGAATGGTTACGCCTATCGGCCAGTTGGCGCGAATTTGAACCAGTCTGCGCCGGGGCGCAAATGAAGTTGCGCCGGCGCGCTGCGCGGGCGAACGCTTGGTCGGAGGACGGATCGGCATGACGACGCACATTCATCAGTTTCTGTGCCTCAAAGACAATTACGGCGTCCTCATCCATGATTCGGGCTCGGGCGCGACCGCATCGATCGACGCGCCCGACGCCGACGCCGTCATCGCCGCCGCTTCCGCGCAGGGCTGGGAACTGACCGACGTTCTCGTCACTCATCACCATGCCGATCATATCCAAGGCCTTCCGGGGCTCAGGGCGCGTTTTCCCAAGCTGCGCGCCGCCGGACCCGCCAAGGAAGCGGCGCGCATCGGTTCGCTCGACACGCTCTTGAGCGAAGGCGATTACGCCCGCGTCGGGCGGCTGGCCGCCAAGGTTCTTGAAACGCCCGGCCACACCGCCGGGCACATCGTCTATTGGTTCGAGGCGGACGACGTCGCCTTCGCCGGCGACACATTGTTCTCCCTGGGGTGCGGGCGCGTGTTTGAAACGCCCTATTCCGTGATGTGGGATTCGCTCGTCAAACTTGCAGCGCTGCCCGGCGAAACCGAAGTCTATTGCGGTCACGAATACACCGAGGCCAACGCGCGCTTCGCCTTGACGATCGAGCCCGATAACGCCGTTCTCAAGAGCCGCGCCGCTGCGGTCGCCGAATTGCGCGCGGCGGGGAAACCCACCGTGCCGACGTCGATAGCCTCCGAACTGGCCGCCAATCCTTTTCTTCGCGCCGAAGTGCCCGGCGTCCAGGCCGCGCTCGGCATGGCCGGCGCCGATCCGGCCGCGGTGTTCGCGGAGATTCGCGCCCGCAAGGACCGATTCTGAGCGGCGCGCGCCGCGATTCTTGGTTGCCGAATCGTTAAACGTAAACTTTGCCTTAACCCATTCCGCTCATTGTCGGCCGGCGGCGGGCGGGCTCGCGCGGCTTCGTCGCGCCGGCGCGCCGAACGGGGTATGGATCGCTTGCAAGAAATCGAAAGCAGTCGCGGATGCGAAGCGCCGGCGCCGAGCGGGCTGGCGGTCGCGCCATCGCGCCAGGCCCATGACGAAGTGGCCGCCGAAATTTCGCGCGGTCCCGACCTGCGCGCCGTTCTCGGCGCGCTGAGCGCGGTCGTCTACGATTGGGACATTGCCAGCGACCAATTGACCTGGGGCGCGAACGTCGGGGAGACGCTCGCGGCCTTTTGCGCGGCTTCCCTGGCCACCGGCGCAGCCTTCGCCGAACTTGTCGCGGCGGACTCGGAATCGTCGCGATTTCAGGCGATCCACAACGCCTCCGCGCGCGACAACGGCGAGGGCGTCCCCTATCGCGTCGTCTACCGCCTCGCGCAGCCCGACCGCCGGGCCTGCGCGGTCGAGGATTTCGGCCGCTGGTACGCCGACGCGCGCGGCCGTCCGGCGCGCGCGCACGGCGTTCTCAGGGTCTTGCAGCGGGGCGAGGATTCGGAGCCAACCGCGGCGCGGACGGCCTCGGGCGACCGCGAGGGGCCGCTCGCGAGCCGGCGAACCTTCAACCAATCGCTCGAATTCGCGTTTCGCCCAGGCTCGCCCGGGCGAGGCGGCCTTCGCGGTTCTGATCGTGGGGGTTGAAAACCTCACCGATCTCAACCGGCGCTACGGCTACGACGCGACGGACGAGGTGATCGCGGCGGTGGGCCGTCGTCTGGCGACGAACGTGCGCTCGGTCGACGAGGTCGCCCATTACGCGGGCGGCAAATTCGCCGCCGTCCTGTCGGCGGGAAGCGCCGAGCAACTGGCGATGGCGGCGCCGAGGCTGGCGCGCCGCGTCAACGCGGAACCCTTTGAGACCGCGGCCGGCGTCGTCAGAGCCTCGGTTCGCATTGGCGCGGCGCTCGCGCCTCGCCACGGCCGTAACGCGTGTCGTCTTCTTCAGCGCGCCGAAGAGGCGTTCGAGCAAGCGGCCGGCGAGGCCAGTCGCTATGCCCTCTATGCTCCCGGGCAGGCGTTGAGCGAGGCGCAGCGGCGGGAGACGGCGATCGGCGACGAAATCGTTGCGGCGCTCAATCAGCGGCGAATCGTGCTTGCCTATCAGCCCGTCGTGGCGGCCAAGACGGGAGAAACCGCCTTCGTCGAAGCGCTGCTGCGCGTGCGTCAGGAGGACGGCGGCCTCGTCGGTCCCGAGATCCTGCTTCCCGTCGCGGAAAAACTCGGACTGGTCACGCAGCTCGATCAGCGCGTGCTGGAACTGGCCCTCGACCGTCTTGCCGCCGAACCCGACCTGAGGGTTGCGGTCAATATTTCGGTCGTCACCTTGCGAGCCCCCGACTGGGTCGATCGGTTGAAAGCCGAACTCGGCGCCCGTCCCGGAACCGCCCGGCGCCTGATTGTCGAAATCGTCGAGACGCTGGCGATCGAGCCGATCGAAGACGCGGCGCGGGTCGTGGGGCGCATGAAGGCGCTGGGGGTCGCGATTGCGATGGACGACTTCGGCGCCGGGCACACCTCGTTTCGCAATTTGCGACGCCTCGGCATCGACATCGTCAAGATCGACGGCGCCTTTGTGCAGAACATTGCCCGCTCGCTCGACGATCGGTTCTTCGTGCGCACTCTCGCCGAACTTGCGCGCCATCTCGGGATCGAAACCGTGGCCGAGTGGGTGGAGGACGCCGAGACGCGCCGGCTGCTCGGCGAATGGCAAATCGACTATCTGCAGGGACATTTTCTCGGCCGCGCGGAAATCCACGCGCCGAGCGCGGAGCCCCGACCGGCTTTGCGCGAGGCCTAGAGAACGCGCGGCTTCGCAGCGTCAGCTCTTTTCGCTCAGCGTGTCGAGACGCCGCCGCATCTCCGTCAGCTGCGCCTTCAGTTCGTCGATATCGGCGCTCGGCGCCGACGTCTCCGCCTTCGGGGGTGCGACCGACGGCGCCCCGTTGCCGGCGAAAGGGGCAAAGAGGCCCAGCGCCTGGGTGAAGGCCGCAAGGTTCTTTCGCGTCAATTCGTGAAGCGCGCGGAACGCGGCGGCCGAGAACGGACCTTGACCAAAGGCGCGGGTCGCCGCCTCGCGCATCGCTTGCTTCTCGCCGTTGAATTGGTCGATCGAGTATTCGAGATAGCTCGGCAGCAACGCCTGAACGCTGTCGCCGTAGAAGCGGATAAGCTGACGCAAGAAGGTGATGGGCAGCAGCGATTGCCCTTCGATCCCTTCCTGCTCGAAGATAATCTGCGCGAGAACCGAACGGGTGATATCCTCGTTCGTCTTGGCGTCGTAAACGACGAAATCCTCGCCAGTCTTAACCATCTTCGCCAAATCGGCCAGGGTCACATAGGCGCTGGAAGCGGTGTTGTAGAGGCGCCGGTTGGCGTATTTCTTGATCGTAATCGGGCTGGCTGAATTCGACATCGGGCTACCGTTCCCACTCAACGCTTGTCCTTGCCGGACAATGCGAGAATAGGCCCTTTTTTCCGTCCCCGGAACATCTTTTTTGCGCCGCGGCAATCGTCCGGCGGAGAAATTTTCATCGGTTGCGCCGCCGGGCCGCCGGAATTCGCGCGCCGGGCGCGTCGTCGCGACCTTCCTGCACTGGCGCCGCCGGGCCGCGTTCGTGTACAGTCTTTGCCAGCATAGCGCGTCGACGCCCGTTGCAACCCGGTCGTGGTCTTCTCAAGGAGAATCCCTCATGTCGGCATCCGAAATCGTCATCGTCAGCGCCAAGAGAACCGCCGTCGGTTCGTTCAACGGCGCTTTCGCCAATACGCCCGCCCACGAATTGGGCGCCGCGGCGATCACCGCCGCGCTCCAAGCGGCGCACGTCGAGGCCGCCGAGGTCGACGAGGTCATCCTCGGACAGATCCTCTCGGCCGCGCAGGGGCAGAACCCGGCGCGCCAAGCGGCGATGAAGGCCGGCGTTCCCCAGGAAAAGACCGCTTTTGGCGTCAACCAGCTGTGCGGCAGCGGCCTGCGCGCCGTCGCGCTCGGCCTGCAGCAGATCGTCAACGGCGACGCCGCGATCATCGTCGCCGGCGGACAGGAGTCGATGTCGATGGCGCCCCACGCCGGACACCTGCGCAACGGCGTCAAGATGGGCGAAATGAAATTCGTCGACACCATGATCAAGGATGGGCTGACCGACGCATTCTTCGGCTATCACATGGGCAACACCGCCGAGAACATCGCCGCCAAGTGGCAGATCAGCCGCGAGGACCAGGATCGCTACGCCACCGGGTCGCAGAACAAGGCCGAGGCGGCGCAAAAGGCCGGTCGGTTCAAGGATGAGATCGCGCCGTTCACGGTCTCGACCCGGAAGGGCGACATCGTCGTCGCCGATGACGAATTCATCCGCCCGGGCACGACCTACGAGGCGCTCGCCAAGCTCCGCCCCGCCTTCGCCAAGGAAGGCACGATCACGGCGGGGAACGCCTCCGGCGTCAACGACGGCGCCGCGGCGCTGGTCGTCATGAGCGCCGCGGAGGCCAAGCGCCGCAACCTGACGCCGCTCGCCCGAATCGTCTCCTGGGCGACGGCGGGCGTCGACCCGGCGATCATGGGCACCGGCCCCATTCCGGCCTCCCGCAAGGCGCTGGCGCGCGCCGGCTGGACGACCAAGGATCTCGATCTCGTCGAAGGGAACGAGGCCTTCGCCGCCCAGGCGCTCGCCGTCACCAAGGACATGGGCTGGGATCCCGCCATCGTCAACGTCAACGGCGGCGCGATCGCGATCGGCCATCCCATCGGCGCCTCGGGGGCGCGCATACTCGTGACGCTTCTGCACGAAATGGCGCGCCGCAACGCCAAGAAGGGTCTGGCGACGCTGTGCATCGGCGGCGGCATGGGCATCGCGATGACGGTCGAGCGCTAGGTCGTCGGAGCGCGCTTCGCGACCACGCGACGGCGGCGACGACCGCAAGACAACGTCGGGCGCTCTTCTCGCATCGTGCGGCGACGCGGCGGACTTGCCTGGGCCCGCTGAAGCCTCATGCGATTCGATGGCGCCTCGCATGCGAACGCCAATCAACGCGCGCCGCCTAGAGACTCTTCAGTTGCGCGTCGATATCGCATTGAAATCTCAAGCGCAGGCGGGGTCCTGATCGAGGCCGATTCGGACCCTGCCGGAGCAAACGAGCCATCTGCGACTTCAGTCGCTGAGACTCGCTTTTGGGAGGGAGCTCGGTTGGAGCGGAAAGACGCGCGACGAGGGATTTGTCGTTTCCGACATCGCAGTCGGGGCGGCGGCGCCTCGGCCAATTCGCGTCGAATCGGAAACGCGGCGGCGTTTTATGTGCGCCCGCGACATTTATTTTCCGATTGTGTAGCTGCCATTCACATTCATATCGACCCTCCCGCCTGCGCCTATTGCACGACCCATCCGAATGCGCCGGGCGCCCGCTTTGACTTCCACGTTCACAATGCCCAAGATCGACGTGCGCAATCTTCGCGTCCTTGCGTCGGCGGGCGGCCGAATGAAAATTGAGGCGCCGTCCGATCAGGCGGCGCCTTGCAGAAAAAAGATCATCCATGGAGGGAGAGATGGGTAGAGTCGCGGTGGTCACTGGAGGAACGCGCGGAATCGGCGCGGCTGTGTCGCGGGCGCTCGTGGCGGCGGGCCACAGCGTGGCGGCGACCTACCACGCCAACGAAGAGGCGGCGACCAAGTTCAAGGCCGAGCACGGCGTTCACGTCTACAAGTGGGACGTCGCCAGCTTCGAGGCCTGTGCGGCAGGCCTTGCGCAGGTGGCCAAGGATCTCGGCCCGGTCGAGATCCTCGTCAATAACGCCGGAATCACCAAGGACAGCATGTTCCACAAGATGACCCCGGAACAATGGTACGGCGTCATCAACACCAACCTCAATTCGCTGTTCAACATGTGCCGCCCGGTGATCGAAGGGATGCGCGAGCGCGGCTTCGGCCGCATCATCAACATCTCCTCCATCAACGGCCAGAAGGGCCAGATGGGGCAGGCCAACTATTCCGCCTCGAAGGCCGGCGACATCGGCTTCACCAAGGCGCTGGCGCAGGAGAACGCCAACAAGGGCATTACCGTCAACGCGATCTGCCCGGGCTACATCGCCACCGAAATGGTCATGGCGGTGCCCAAAGAGGTGCTCGAAAAATCGATCCTGCCGTTGATCCCGGTGCGCCGGCTCGGCCAGCCGGAGGAGATCGGGCGCTGCGTCGTCTTTCTCGCCTCCGACGACGCCGGCTTCATCACCGGCTCGACGCTGAGCGCCAACGGCGGGCAGTATATGGCGTGAGCCGCGCTCGACTGTCGCGCGCCGTCGGGCGACAGTCGAGTGAGGGCGGGTTTGGGGCGCCCGCCGAATTGCGCCCTGTCCCCTTCAGCGAGGCGCGGGCCGCTCGGCGCTCGATGAGCGCTCCCGCCGACCCGCCGCGCCGGCGTCCGCCGAGGGCGAAGCCCACGCGGCGCGCCGGCGCGGAAGAAAACCGTCGCGCAAGCCGTTGAAAACAAACCATCGCGGAAAATAGCTCCGCCCCTGCCCGGTCCGGCCATCGCTTCCGCCGTAAGGCGCTTGCGCCGCTCTACGCCCGAAGCGAATCCCGAGGTCTCCGCGCAGGCCCCGCGTCGCCGCGATTCAAACTCCCCCTCCTCGCGATCGGCCATCGAACTCGCGTTCGACGTTGGCGACGATGTCGGCGATGATGCGATTGATGGCGAAATCCTTGGGCGTGTAGACCGCCGCAACTCCCGCGGCGCGCAAGTCTTCGGCGTCGTCGGGGGGGATGATCCCGCCGACGACCACCGGCACGTGGCCGAGATCGGCCGCCCGCATGAGCTCCAGTACCTCGCGCGTCATCGCCAGATGCGATCCCGACAGGATCGACAGACCGACGCAGTCGACCCCGGTCTTGGCGCGCTCGACGATCTCCCGCGGGGTCAGCCGAATGCCGTCGTAGACCACGTCCATGCCGGCGTCGGTCGCGCGCACCGCAATCTGCTCGGCGCCGTTGGAATGGCCGTCGAGGCCAGGCTTGCCGACCAGAAACCTCAGGCGATGGCCGAGCTTCAGGGAGACGCGCTGCACCTCGCCGCGCAGCGGGTCGAGATCGGCCGCCTCTTGGCGCGCCCTCGGGCTGACGCCGGTCGGAGCGCGATATTCGCCCAATTCGGCGCGCAACGCCGCGCCCCATTCGCCGGTGGTCGCGCCCGCCTTGGCGGCCTCGATCGAGGCCGGCATGATGTTGGCGCCGCCCCTGGCTGCGGCGCGCAACGCTTTCAGCGCCGTCGCCACGCGCGCTTCGTCGCGCTGTTGGCGCCAGACCCTCAGATGGGCGATGTGTTCGGCCTCGACCTCGGGCGAGAGCGCCAGGATCGCGCTGTCGCCCGCCATCAGCGGAGAGGGCTCGCTGGCGGTGAAGCAGTTGACGCCGACGACTTGCTGTTCGCCGCGCTCGATCGCCTCGAGGCGACGCGTATTCGATTCGACCAGCTTGCGCTTCATTTCGCCCGATTCGATCGCCGCGATCGCGCCGCCCATCGCGTCGATCGCGGCAAGTTCGGCCATCGCCTCGCGCTTCAGCGCGGCGACCCGTTCCTCGATCACGACGCTGCCGTCGAAAATGTCGCCGTATTCGAGAAGGTCGGTCTCGAACGCCATAATTTGCTGCAGGCGAAGCGACCATTGCTGGTCGAACGGGCGCGGCAGGCCGAGCGCCTCGTTCCACGCCGGCAATTGCACCGCGCGGGCGCGCGCGTTCTTGGACAAGACGACGGACAGCATCTCGATGAGGATGCGGTAGGCGTTGTTTTCCGGCTGCTGTTCGGTCAGGCCCAAGGAATTCACCTGCACGCCGTAGCGGAAACGACGCTTGGCGGGATCGGCGACGCCGTAACGCTCGCGCGTGATTTCGTCCCACAGCTCGGTGAAGGCGCGCATTTTTGCCAGCTCTGTGACGAAACGCATGCCGGCGTTGACGAAAAACGAAAGTCCGCCGACAACCCCAGCGAAGCCGGCCGCCTCGACCTCGCCCGAATCGCGCACGCAATCAAGAACGGCGATCGCCGTCGCCAGCGCGTAGCTCAGCTCCTGCACCGGCGTCGCGCCTGCTTCCTGCAGATGATAGGAACAGACGTTCATCGGATTCCATTTCGGCGCTTCGCGCGCGCAGAACAGAATCAGATCCTTGGTCAGGCGCAACGACGGGCCCGGGGCAAAGACGTAGGAGCCGCGCGACAGATATTCCTTGATGATGTCGTTTTGGGTGGTGCCGGCGAGCTGAGCGCGCGGCGCGCCTTGTTCGTCGGCCACCGCAATGTAGAGCGCCATCAGCCAGGGGGCCGTGGCGTTGATCGTCATCGATGTGTTCATCGAGGCGAGCGGGATGCCCTCGAAAAGAGCCCGCATGTCGCCAATATGGGAAATCGCCACCCCGACCTTGCCAACCTCGCCGCGCGCGAGGGGATGGTCGCTGTCGTAGCCGGTCTGTGTCGGCAGATCGAAGGCGATAGAGAGGCCGGTCTGGCCCTTAGCCAAATTGGCGCGATAGAGGCGGTTCGATTCGATCGCCGTCGAATGGCCGGCGTAGGTGCGGAAAATCCAAGGCTTGTCGCGCGCCGCGACGATTTCTGGTTCGCCGACCGCTCGCATTCCGCGCCGTCCCCGGTTCGACCCCTTCGGCTTTGTGCAGAGCACAATCGCAGAAAATGGCGACGAGCGCTAGCCGCCCGCCGTCGAGATTGCCGCAAGCCAAAGCCGGGCGTCGATCGAAGGGGTCACGTCGGGCGTCTAAAACACCCGGGTCCGTAGGTAACTCAAGATGAGGATCAGAAAGATCGGCGCGGCGAACAGCAGGCCGATGCTCAAATAGGGTTCGTAGCGGACGTAAGGCAGGAAATAATTGTACCTCGCGTAGAGCCCGGCGAAAACGCCGATCGCCGCCAGCCCCGAATTGACGTACGGCCCGAAGCCTTGCCGGCCCATAAGATAGTCGAGCAGGAACCCGATGAGGACGAATCCGACGAACGCCGCCAGCCAAAAGCACACCATCTCGAACCCTTCGAGCGCGCTAATCAACTTGAAAAAGGGCGTCATGGCGGCCATTGCGACGGTTCCCCTCTTCGTGCTTCCCGGCGACAAGTCTCCAGCGGAGTTAGTACGAAACTCTGCTTCGCGCCCAGTCTTAGCCTGGAATTCCTTTGCGGCCGGTGAACGCCGTCGGGCGAAATTCACCGCGTTCGAAGAGTCGAAAGTGGGATTGATTTTCGTCCGGGGCCGGGTCATGCTCGATGTTGCGGTGCAATAAGGCCGTCGAAAATCGAGGCCTGCGCTCGCCGGTTCGGTTGTGGGCCGGCCGGCGCTGGGCCGCGCCAAACGAGGAACGCCATGAATACACGCCCCACGGGCGGCGCGGCGCCGGACCTATCGGACGCCGCCTCGGCTTCGAAGAAGGATCTCTACGAAATCGGCGAAATTCCTCCGCTTGGCCATGTGCCGAAGTCGATGTACGCTTGGGTCGTGCGCAAGGAGCGGCATGGGCCGCCGGAGCAGTCGATGCAGGTCGAGGTCGTGCCGACTTGGCCGCTCGACAGCCACGAAGTGCTCGTCTTCGTGATGGCCGCGGGCGTCAACTACAACGGCGTCTGGGCCGCGCTCGGCGAGCCGGTCTCGGTCATCGACGTTCACAAACATCCCTATCACGTCGCGGGATCGGACGCCGCAGGGATCGTCTGGGCGGTCGGCTCCAGGGTCAAGCGCTGGAAGGTCGGCGACGAGGTCGTCGTCCATTGCAATCAGGACGACGGCGACGACGAGGAATGCAACGGCGGCGACCCGATGTTCTCGGCCTCGCAGCGCATTTGGGGCTACGAGACGCCCGACGGCTCGTTCGCGCAATTCTGCCGGGTGCAGGATCGCCAGCTGATGGTGCGGCCCAAACACCTGACCTGGGAGGCTAGCGCCTCCTACACCCTGACGCTCGCCACCGCCTATCGCATGCTCTTCGGCCACGAACCGCATCGCTTGAAGCCCAGCGACAATGTCCTGGTGTGGGGCGCGTCAGGCGGGCTTGGCGTTTTCGGAGTGCAACTTTGCGCGGCGGCCGGCGCCAACGCGATCGGCGTCATCTCCGACGAATCGAAGCGCGAATACGTGATGTCGCTTGGCGCCAAGGGGGTCGTCAACCGCAAGGAATTTTCTTGCTGGGGCCAACTGCCCAAGGTCAATTCGCCGGAGTATTCCGCGTTTATGGCCGGCGCGCGCAAATTCGGCAAGGCGATCTGGGACATCACCGGCAAGCGGGACGTCGACACGGTGTTCGAACACCCGGGAGAACAGACATTCCCCGTGTCCTGTTTCGTGGTCAAGCGCGGCGGCATGGTGGTGTTTTGCGCCGGCACGACCGGCTTCAACCTCACCTTCGACGCCCGTTTCGTCTGGATGCGGCAGAAGCGCATCCAAGGGTCGCATTTCGCCAACCTCAAGCAAGCGGCGGCGGCCAACAAATTCGTGATCGACCGGCGCATCGATCCCTGCATGTCGGAAGTGTTCCCTTGGGACAAGATTCCCCTCGCGCACACCAAGATGTGGAAGAACGAGCACGCGCCCGGCAACATGGCGGTTCTGGTCAATGCGCCGCGGGCGGGGCTGACGACATTCGAAGACGTCATCGAGGCGGCTCGCCGATAGGCCTGTCGGTCGCGCCGCGATTTGCCTTTCTCCGGCCGAGCCGCTAGGCCATCGGCGCGAGGCGCGACCGCGGGACGCCGGCGGGTTCAGGCCGACGCCCGCGACCTATGCGAATGCGGAGTTTGGCCGTTGTCGGACAGCGATGTTTTCAAGCGCCTAGCCGCCGAACGCGCGATGGCGTTCGTGCGCTCGGGGATGAAGCTTGGTCTGGGCACCGGCTCGACCGCGCGCCATTTCGTCGACTTGATCGGCCAGAGCGTTCGAGAGGGCCTGGACATCGTCGGCGTGCCGACCTCGGAGGCGACTTTTCGCCAAGCGGAAGCGCTCGGCGTGCCGCTGGCGACGCTCGACGAGGTCCCCGAACTCGACCTGACGGTCGACGGAGCGGACGAGATCGATTCGTCGCTGCGCCTTATCAAGGGCGGCGGCGGCGCCTTGCTGCGCGAGAAGATCGTCGCCGCGTCGTCTCGACGCATGCTGGCGATTGCGGATTCGACGAAACACGTCGTGCGCTTGGGCGCCTACCCCTTGCCGATCGAAGTCGTCCCTTTCGGCCTCGCCTCGACGCGCCGCCGCGTCGAGCGCGCCTGCGCGACCCTCGGTTTGAGCGGCCCAATCGTTCTGCGCCGGCGCGAGGCGGCGGTTTTCGTCACCGACGGAGGGCATTACATTCTAGATTGCGCCTTCGGCGCGATCGACGACCCCGAGGCGTTGGCCCGCGCGCTCGCGTTCATTCCCGGCGTCGTCGAGCACGGGCTCTTCATCGGTCTGGCGAGCGCCGCCATCTTCGCCGGACCTGACGGGCTCGAAATGATCGGCGCGCTCGACTGATCGCCACAACCGCAAAGGAGAGTGAGACCGTGTCGTCGTCCTCATGGAAGATCAAAGCGTCGCTTGGCGCTGCATTCGTTATGGCGATGTCGATCGCCGTGGCCCGCGCTGACGAGCCGACGCCCGCCGCGCTGAGCGCCGCCAACCAGATCCTGGTCGATATCGGCATGAAGCCGTCGCTCGATTTGGTCGTCCCCGAGATGCTCTCGGGACTTGAACGCGGCGTCATTGCTTCGCGGCCGGAGTTGAAGGACGCCTTGCGCGAATCCCTGCTGGCGATCGAGCCGGAATTCGTCAAGAGCGAACAGGGCGTTCTCGCGGAGACGGCGAAATTTCTGGCCAGCAAGTTGAGCGAGCAGGAGCTCAAGGACGTTTTGGCCTTCTACGAAAGCCCGATCGGCAAGAAATTCATGGCGACGCAACCGGCGCTGGGCGAGGAGGTGTCGAATCTGGCGCGCGCCTGGCGTCAGCAACTGTCGACGGACATATTGGCCCGCGCCCGCGAGGAAATGAAGAAGCGGGGCTTCGATTTGTAGACAACGGTCGGACGGGCCGGCGCGTCTGCGCCGATCGCACGAAATCCGAGGAAAGGTTTGCGCCATGGCGTTCGACGTCGACCTTTTTGTCATTGGAGCCGGATCGGGCGGGGTTCGGGCGGCGCGAATTGCGGCCGGGCACGGCGCCAAAGTCGTCGCTGCAGAAGAATTCCGCGTCGGCGGCACCTGCGTCATCCGCGGTTGCGTGCCGAAGAAGCTGCTGGTCTACGCGAGCCGCTTCGCCGACGACTTCGCCGACGCCGCAGGGTTCGGTTGGAGCGTCGGTCCGACGCGCTTCGATTGGCCGACGCTCGTCGCGGCCAAAGAGCGCGAGATCTCGCGCCTTTCCGGCGTCTATAGCGCTAACCTCGACAAGGCCGGCGTCGAAGTGATCGAGGGTCGGGTCGAAATCGCCGACGCTCATCATGTTCGGCTCGCCCGCGGTCGAACCATGAGCGCTCGACACATTCTCGTCGCCACCGGCGCGCGGCCAGAACTGCCGGCCTCGATCGCGGGCCTCGAACACGCCATTTCCTCCAACGAAATCTTCGATCTTCCGACCTTCCCTCGCCGACTGCTCATCGTCGGCGGCGGCTACATCGCGGTCGAATTCGCCTCGTTGTTCGCGCGCCTTGGCGCCGAGGTGATCGAAGTGATGCGCGCCGACAACGTCCTCAGGGGGTTCGACGAAGACATGCGCGAGGGGTTGCGCGACGAATTGATACGCGCCGGCGTGAAGCTGCGGTTTGGCTGTCTGCCGACCCGGATCGAGAACCGTGACGGAAAGCGGTTCGTCGCCCTCACCGACGGCGAAACGGTCGAAGCGGACCAGGTTCTCGTGGCGACGGGCCGCAAGCCGAACACCCGAGGCCTGGGGCTCGAATCGGCTGGGGTGTCGCTCGACGCGGCGGGCGCTGTCGTGGTCGATCGAGGCTCGACGTCCAACATCCCCTCGATCCACGCCGTCGGCGATGTCACCAACCGCATCAACCTGACCCCGGTGGCGATCCGCGAGGGCCAGGCGATCGCCGATCGGCTTTTCGGCGGCGGCGACGGCGCCGTCGATCACGACAACGTCGCCCACGCCGTTTTCACCACTCCGGAAATCGGTTCGGTCGGCCTCGCCGAGGCGCAGGCGACGCAGCGCTACGCTGTCGTCGACATCTACAAGACCAAGTTCAAACCGATGAAGGCGACGCTTTCGGGAAGCGGGGAGCGCACGATCATGAAGCTCGTGGTCGACGCCGCGACGGACCGGGTCGTCGGGGCGCACATCCTGGGCCACGAGGCGGCGGAGATGATTCAAATCCTCGCCGTCGCAATCAAGATGGGCGCGAGAAAGGCCGATCTCGACGCGACGATGGCGGTCCACCCGACCGCCGGCGAGGAGCTGGTGACCATGAGCACGCGCTTCGCGCGGATCGAACGCGCCGGGGCGGCGACGGTCGGGGCGGCGCAAAAGCCGGGTTAGCCCGGTTTGTCGACCGAACCCTCTATGCTTTTGCGCATCTTGACAAGCTCGGCGCCGGCCAAATCCATAAACGCGCGCACCCGCGCCGAGTGACGCAGATCGGCATGGGTGAGAATCCACAGGTCGACGTCGAGTTCGGGATGCGGGACGTCGACTCGCCTGAGCTCGGAGCGCCGGTCGCCGACGAAACACGGCAGGATCGCCGCGCCGACGCCCGCCGCCGCCGCTTCGGCGATGCCGAGCACGGAATTGACCCGACAGACCTCACGGCGCGGGCCGACGTTCTCTTCGATCCAACGCTTGGTGAGAGGCGGAGCGAAATTGTCGCCGAAGCCGATCCAGGGAGCCGCGGCGATAACCCGCGGACCGAACTCGGCGGCGATCGTCGCCGAGCAATAGACAGCCCAACGAACGGCGCAGATCCGCCTCCCGACCAGCGCTTCCGGCGGCTCGTTGGTGGTGCGAATGGCCACGTCGGCGTCGCGGCGCGACAAATTGAGGGTCTGCGCCGCGATGATCAGGTCGAGCTGGACGCCGGGATTGACGGCGCGGAAACGCGCCACGATTGGCGGCAGCAGCGAAATCGCCAAAGCGTCGACCATAGTGACGCGCAATTCTCCGCTTGGCTTGACGTCGCGGCCGGCGACGCGGCGCTCGAATTCGTTGATCGAATCGGCCATCGCCGTCGCGAGGCCGATCATCTCGTCGCCCGCCACGGTCGGGTGATAGCCGGCGCGCGAACGCTCGAACAAACGCGCGCCCATCGCGGTCTCGATAGCGCCGAGTCGACGGAAAACCGTCGAGTGGTTGAGGCCGAGCGCCTCTGCGGCGCCAACCAGGGATCGCGCGTCGCCGACGGCCTTGACCAGCCGAAATTCGTCCCAGTCCAGCGCAGAATTCATATCTCGAGGATCCGTCGATCGCGTTGTGCGGCGGCGCGGAGGTTCTCTCAAGGTGTGCAGAGTCGCAAGCCGAATATGCAAAAAAGAGAGAGGTTTCCCCGACGCCGCGGCGATCGGCCGCGTCCGCTCCGCGTCTAAGGCAGGTCTTTGCGCGGAGCCGAGGCGCGGCGAAGACGGTCGTTGATTGCGACGCCCAACCCGCGCTCTGGAATCGCCGCGACGGCGATGCGCGGCGCGCCTGTGGCGTCGAGCGCGCGCAAATAGGCAAACAGGTTGGCCCCCGCTTCGTCGAGATCGCCTGTCGGCGATAGGTCGAGCCAGGCCCGCGTCGAATTCGAAGAAAGGACGCCGCGAAAATCAAGCGCCGCTTCCTCGCTCGTCGCTTCCATCGCCCCAAGACGAAGCGTGGCGCGCGGCGCGTAATGCGACGTCAGCTGTCCTGGCGCCGTCGGCGCGCCCCCCGCCTCCATCATAGACCCGCTCGCCAAGGCGAGACCCAATTCCGCTTCGATCCGCTCTCTGGCGATTGCGCCGGGGCGCAACAGAATTGGCGTTCCGCCCAGGCAGGCGACAATCGTCAACTCCAGCCCAAGCGGCGACGGGCCGGAGTCGAGGATCCAGTCGATCCGACCTTCAAGATCGGCGGCCACGTGCTCGGCGCGCGTCGGGCTGACGCGCCCAGAGCGGTTGGCCGACGGCGCGACGAGCGGAACGCCGGCCGCCTCGATGAGCGCGCGTGCGACCGGGTGATCGGGCGCCCGCAGCGCCAGGCTGTCGAGGCCGGCTCGGGCAAGCAGACTGACGCGGCAAGTCGGCGCGGCCGGCGCCACCAGCGTCAATGGGCCGGGCCAGAACGCGCCCGCCAGTCTCCTCGCGTTGTCATCAAAGATCGCCTCACGCGCGGCGCTTTGTTGGTCGGCAAAATGGGCGATCAGCGGATTAAACGCCGGCCGCCCTTTGGCGGCGAAGATCGCCGCGACCGCCACGTCCGATGTCGCATCGCCCGCCAGGCCATAGACCGTCTCGGTCGGCATGGCGACCAATCCGCCCGCGCGCAACGTCGCGGCGGCCGCGGCGACAGCGTCGGCGTCGGCCGGCGCGATTCGGGTGATTCGACGAGGACTGAAGGGCATGACGAACCTAGCTGCCTTGCGCGGAGCATGGTTTATATATAAACGTTATCGCTTGTCGGTCGCCTTTCGGCCCGACAAGGTAGCTGATAAGCGCGGCGCGAGGCAAAGAACCAATGGCGCCCGCAGGCGGGGAGCGCCATGTCCTATCGATCGCCGGTCGCCGACATCCTGTACTCGCTCAAACATGTCGCCGGGCTTGACGAAGCGATCGCATCCGGGTTGTTCGGGGATGTCGACGCGGAGACCGTCGCCGCCGTGATCTCCGAGGCCGGCCGTTTCGCCACCGAGGCGCTCGCGCCGCTCAACCGCATCGGCGATGAGGTCGGCGCGGTCTACGAAAACGGCGCCGTGCTCGCGCCGCCAGGATTTCGCGACGCCTATCGGCAGTGGGCGGCGGCGGGCTGGGCCGGCGTGACGGCCACGCCCGAGCATGGCGGCATGGGGCTGCCCCATTGCGTCAGTTTCGCCTGCAGCGAAATCTGGAATGGGGCGTCAATGGGTTTCGCCTTATGCCCGCTGCTCAGCGAAGCCGCCATCGGCGCGCTTGACGCCTTCGGGAGCGAGGCGCTTCGGGCGACCTATCTCAACCGCATGGTGAGCGGCGAGTGGACGGGCACGATGAATTTGACCGAACCGCAGGCCGGCTCGGACCTCAACGCGGTCAAGGCCCGCGCGGAACGCGCCGCTGACGGGACATATCGCCTGTTTGGCGAGAAAATCTTCATAACCTACGGCGAGCATGACATGGCGGAGAATATCGTCCATTTCGTCCTCGCGCGCCTGCCCGACGCGCCTCAGGGAACGCGCGGCCTGTCGCTGTTTCTGGCGCCGAAATTCCTCGTCGAGCCCGACGGTTCGCTGGGCGCCCGCAATGACGTGCGCTGCGCCCGCATCGAGAACAAGCTCGGCATACACGCCTCCCCGACCTGCGTCATGATCTACGGCGGCGCGGGCGGCGCGACGGGCTGGCTGGTCGGCGAAGAGAATCGCGGCCTGGCGGCGATGTTCGTGATGATGAACAGCGCGCGGCTCGGCGTCGGCCTGCAGGGGGTCGCGATCGGCGAGCGGGCGCTGCAGCAGGCGCTCGCTTACGCGCGCGAGCGACGCCAAGGACGCAGCGCCAAAGGCGCCGACGCCGCGAGCCCGATCATCGAGCACTCCGACGTCCGGCGCATGCTGATGACAATGAGGGCGCTCACCCACGCGGCGCGCGGCATCTGCCACTTGACCGCGCTGGCGATCGACCTGTCGTCTGCGGCGCGGAACGCCGAGGCGCGCGTGGCGGCAGGCCAACGCGCCGCGTTGTTGACGCCGATCGCCAAGGCGTTCTCGAGTGACGTCGGCGACGAGGTCGCCTCGCTCGGAGTTCAAGTGCATGGAGGCGCCGGCTATATCGAGGACACCGGCGCCGCGCAACATATGCGCGACGCCCGCATCGCCGCGATCTATGAGGGTGCGAACGGCATCCAGGCGATCGATCTCGTGCAGCGGAAATTGCCGCTCTCAGACGGCGCCGTCGTGGCGCGCGAAATCGCCGGCATGCGGGCGATCGTCGGCGAGGTCGCCGAGCGCGGCGACGCCGCCTTCGGCGAATGCGCCGAGCGGCTCAGCGAGGCGATTGACGCGCTCGAACAGGCCACCAGCTACATGCGCGCAGCGCTCGGCGCCGATCCCACTTCGGCGCTTGCCGGCGCCTCAGCCTATCTCCGGCTGTTCGGGCTCGCGCTCGGCGGCGCGTGTCTCGCCAAGGCTGGGCTCGCGGCGCAGGATATGGCCGCGCATGGCGACGAAACGCAACGCGGACGCATCGCTCTTGCTCGCTTTTTCGCGGAAAAATTGGCGACCGCGGCGCCGGGCCTGGCGCGGTCGATCCTTTCCGGCGCCGGCGCGCTGGAGCCTTACGAGGCCATTTTGGTGGAGACCGCATGAGTGAGTTCGTTCAGGTTCGGCGCGAGGGCGCTGTGTGCCGCGTTACGCTGGCGCGGCCGGAGAAGAAGAACGCACTGACCGGGGCGATGTATGAAAGCCTGGTCGCCGCGTTCGCCGAGGCGAGCCGCGAGTCGAGCGTCGGCGCGCTTCTGCTCGCCGGCTCGGCCGGCGTCTTCACCGCCGGCAACGACATCGGCGATTTTCTTTCCGGCGCGTTCGCCGCGGCGCAATCGAGTTCGGAGTCGCCGGGCGTGAAGTTCATCCGCGCGTTGGCGACTTTCGACAAGCCGCTCGTCGCCGCGATCGAAGGGCCCGCCGTCGGCATCGGCACGACGCTGTGTTTCCACTGCGACCTCGTCTACGCCGCGCCGAGCGCGGTGTTTTCGATGCCGTTCGTCAACCTCGGCCTCGTGCCGGAGGCCGCCGGCC
>CAVWKL010000234.1:0-6487 GCA_963755075.1 uncultured Alphaproteobacteria bacterium | reverse complement strand
TTCCTGCCGCGCCTCAACCGTTCTGTCGCTTCAACCGTCGTCTTGTGCTGAAAGCGTCAGATCGACGATCCCCAGCGCGGCCAGCAGAACGCTT
The DNA here is from genome assembly GCA_963755075.1 of uncultured Alphaproteobacteria bacterium. Lineage (GTDB taxonomy): Bacteria > Pseudomonadota > Alphaproteobacteria > Rhizobiales > Beijerinckiaceae > Roseiarcus. Next base: position 6,393 of record CAVWKL010000234.1, on the reverse strand, counting down.
TCCTCGCTCAAGCCGGTGAACTGCGTCGCCAAGTCGTAGACGCGCATGCCGACCTTGGCGAGCAGCGCCAAGAGCGCGCAGACCAAGGCGACGTAAAACGGCGTCAGCAGCCAGCGGCTCGCGAAGAGGAGCCTCTCGAACGACGGTTTGATCACGCGAGCCCTCCGCTCGGCTCACGCATCTTGCCTTATGATCGGCGCGGCTCGCAAGGGCAAACCGGCGAGGCGCGCCCCGAGCATACCGGGACTAAGAGCGCGGGCCGAGAACCCGGCCGACGATCGCCTCGAGCTTGCGCATCAGATCGGGATCGCGCGCGTCCGGATGCGTCATGATCGCGCCCTCGAGCGCGCGGTCGGAGCCGATGGGACAGGGTTCGTGCTCGGCGGGAAAGTCCTTGAGGATTCGCGCCAAGAGCGCGCTGACCCGATGCGCGTTGTCCTTGGCCACCTGCAGCACCGAGGCGACGTCCACCACGCCGTGTTCCTCGTGCCAACAATCGTAGTCGGTGACCATCGCGATCGTCGCGTAAGAGATTTCCGCCTCGCGCGCGAGCTTGGCTTCGGTGGCGGCGGTCATGCCGATCACGTCGAGCCCACGCGCCTGATAGGCGAGCGACTTGGCCAGGGTCGAGAACTGCGGCCCTTCCATGCAGAGGTAAGCGCCCCCGAGGCGGCAAGCGATTCCCTCCGCCTCGGCGGCGGCGGCGATGCGCCGGCTCAAGAGCGGCGCGATCGGGTGGGCCATCGAGACATGGGCGACGCAGCCGGCGCCGAAGAAGCTCGTCTGGCGGGCGAAGGTCCGGTCCTCGAATTGATCGATGAGCACGAACAGCCCGGGATAGAGCTCCTGGCGAAACGAGCCGCAGGCGGAGACCGCGATGATGTCGGTAACGCCGGCGCGCTTCAGCGCGTCGATATTGGCGCGATAGTTGATCGTCGAGGGCGTGAAGCGATGGCCCTGGCCGTGCCGAGACAGAAACACGGCGTCGGTGTCGGCGATGCGGCCGAAGCGCAGAACGTCGGACGCCTCTCCCCAGGGCGTGGCGATCCGCTCCTCGCGGATTTCGCGCATGCCCTCGAGATGATAGACCCCCGAGCCGCCGATCACGCCGACGATCGCCTTGGCCATGAAGCCCCCTTGCGCCGGATAGCTCCGGTCAGTCGGCGCGGTCAAAATCGGGCGGGCGCCCGCGACCCGCCTCGCTCAGTGCAGATCGCTCCAGATGCGCTTCTTGGTGAAATAGAGCAGCCCGGCCAGAACAAACAGGAAGATCATCACGCGCAGTCCAATCTTCTTGCGTTCGGCCAGGGTCGGCTCCGCCGCCCAGCTCAAGAAGGCCGCCACGTCTCGCGCGTAATTGTCCAGGGTCGGCGGCGTGCCGTCCTGGTAGGAAACCGCCCCGTTGACGATCGGCTGCGGCATCGCGATCCTGTGGCCGGGGTAGTAGAGGTTCCACTGGGTATCGTCGGGTTTCGTATAGCCGTTCAGGATCGCATAGATGAAGTCGGCCCCCATTTCCTGATACTGGTCGAACGGTAGGGCGTCGAAGATGAACCAGGGAAAGCCGCGCTCGTATTTGAGCGACTTGGCGAGCAGCGCCATGTCGGGCGGCGCCTTGCCGAAGGCGGCGGCGGCGGCCTGGTCGTTGGGGAAGGAGTTCGGCGGCGGGAGGTTGTCGGAGGGCAGGCCCGCCCGCTTGAAAATCTCTCCCTTGTCGTTCGGCTCGTCGTTGACGACCTGATAGCTCGCCGCCAATGCCTTGATCTGGTCCGCGCTATAGCCGGGTCCGCCGGGATCGCCGAGCGTGCGGAAGGGAATGCTCAGGCGGTGACAGGCGCCGCACACCTCCTTGTAGACCTGGAACCCGCGTTGCAGCTGAGCCTGATCGAACGTGCCAAACAGGCCGGAGAAGCTCCAGCTCTGGCGCGGCGGGTTCGGTTGCTCGGAATCGTCCTGGGCAAGGACGCCCGAGGCGCTCAGCGCGAGCAGCGCGAGGGCGGCCGGCACGATCAGATATGTCTTCAAACGGATCATGGTCGGATTTCCCTGGGAGTGGCCGTCAATCAACTCGCGACCGACGGCGCGCTCGCCTCGCCTTTTTTCGCCAACACGGCGTCGGCGATTGAGGCGGGCATGGGCTTGGTCTTCTCGATCAGGCCCAGCAACGGCAGAACAATGAGCAGGAAGGCGAAATAGCCGACGGCGAGAATCCGCGCCGCCAGGGTCGTTGCGTCCGAGACCTCCTGCGAACCGAGCCAGCCCAGGCCGACGCAGCAGGCCACGAACACCCAGAAGAACAAGCGGAACAGCGGCCGATACTTGGCCGACTTGACCTGGGAGGTGTCGAGCCAGGGCAGGAACGCGAGCAGCGCGATCGCGGCGAACAAGGCGACGACGCCGGTGAGCTTGTCCGGGATTGCGCGCAGAATCGCGTAGAACGGCAAGAGGTACCACTCGGGCACGATATGGGCGGGCGTCGCCAGCGGATTGGCGATCGTCGAATTGTCCGCGTCCAGCAGATAATTGGGGATGTAAAAGACGAACCAGGCGTAGAGGATCAGGAACAGCGAAAGGGCGAAGAGGTCCTTGATCGTCGCGTAAGGCGTGAACGCGACGGTGTCGCGTTCGACGTTCTCGACCTCCACGCCGTCCGGATTGTTCTGGCCCACGACATGGAGCGCCCACACGTGCAGGCCGACGACGCCGGCGATCATGAACGGCAGGAGGTAATGGAGCGAGAAAAAGCGGTTGAGCGTGGGACTGCCGACCGCGTAGCCGCCCCATAGCCAGTGCGAAACGCCGCCCCCGACCAGCGGAATGGCGGTGAACAGGTTGGTGATCACGGTCGCGCCGGCGAAGCTCATCGAACCCCAAGGCAGCACGTAGCCCATGAACGCGGTGGCCATCATCAGGAGGTAGATGATCACGCCGAGAATCCACAGCACTTCGCGCGGCGCCTTGTAGGAGCCGTAATAGATGCCGCGGAACATGTGGATATAAACGGCGAGGAAGAACATCGACGCGCCGTTGGTGTGCAAATAGCGGATCAGCCAACCATAATTGACGTCGCGCATGATGTGCTCGACCGAGGCGAAGGCCAGCGAAGCGGTCGGCACATAGTGCATCGCGAGGACGACCCCGGTGACGATCTGAGCAACCAGCATGAACGCCAGGATCGCCCCGAAGGCCCAGAGATAGTTGATGTTTCGCGGCACCGGATAGGCGACGAACGAGGAATGCACCAGCCCCATAATCGGCAGGCGCGCTTCCAACCACCGCCCGAGGGCGCTCTTGGGGACGTAGGTCGAGGTTCCGCTCATGGCTTCAATACTCTGGGATGGGCGTTGGGCGCGACGGTCGAATGCGAAGCGAACGGCGGAAAGATCAGCCGATCTTCACTTTCGTGTCGCTCAGGAAGGCATATACGGGCACGGCCAGATTGAGCGGCGCGGGCCCCTGACGGATGCGCCCGGAGGTGTCGTAGACCGACCCGTGGCACGGGCACTTCCAGCCGTCGTATTGGCCTTCGTGGCCGAGCGGCACGCATCCCAGATGCGTACATACGCCGACGACGATCAGCCATTCCGGCCTCTTGACGCGCGCTTGATCGGTCTGCGGATCCTTGAGCTCGCTCAATGGCGTCTTCACCGCGTCGTCGATTTCTTTCTGCGTGCGATGGCGGATGAAGACCGGCCCGCCGCGCCACTTGACCGTGACGATCTGACCTTCGGGGATCGCGCCGATGTCCACCTCGATCGAGGCGAGGGCGAGGGTCGAGGCGTCCGGATTCATCTGATCGATAAGCGGCCAAGCCACCGCGCCGACCCCAACCGCGCCGACGGCGCCGGTGGCGATGAACAAAAAGTCTCGGCGGTTGGGATTTTCGATTGCCGCGCTCGCCAAATGCTCCCCCAATCGTTCCCGCCGACCGGTCGGTCGGCGCAATCAATCCTCCAACCCCCGCGGCGCGCCGCGACGGCCGCCGCGGCGCGAGAATCGGGCAAAAAAACCCCATTCGATCGAACGCGCCGCTGGCCGGTCGCGGCTATTTCGCATCGTTCTTCGTGGTTGTCTATAGGCTTGCCGGGCCAAAATCCGCGGCCGAGCGGTCGCCGCTCCCGGGCGCGGCAAGGCGATTCGAACCGGCGCGTTTGGCCGCGCGCCGCCATCGGCGCGACGACGGGCATGACAAGCCCAGCGAATCCTGCTTATGCACGGAAAGCATGACGACTCCCGCCGCTCCGCTGACCCTGGCGCTCTACCAGCCGGACATCGCGCTCAATGTCGGCGCGATGCTGCGCACTTGCGCCTGCCTCGGCGCCGAGGCCGCGATCATCGAGCCCGCGAGCTTTGCGATCGCCGATCGGCGCTTGCGCCGTTCGGGGATGGATTACCTCGACGCGCTTGTCATCGAGCGGCACCTGTCCTTCGAGCGCTTCGAAGCCTGGCGCGCCCAAGCCGGGCGCCGCCTCGTGCTGCTGACCACCAGCGGCGAGGCGGCGCTATGGGATTTCGCCTTTCGCTCGGGCGACGTCATCCTCGTCGGGCGCGAATCGGCGGGCGTTCCCGCGGCGGTGCGGGATCGGGCCGACGCGCGGGTGAGAATCCCGATTTGCGCGCCGTTGCGTTCGCTCAACGTCGCCGTCGCCGCCGCGCTGGCGCTGGGCGAAGCGGGGCGCCAGCTGCGCGCTGACGCGCCGATTGGCGCGCCTCCGGGCGCTGAAGTCGGGTGACGCGCACGCAAGCGTGACAATGGGCTCGACTTGCGCGATTGTGCGGCCGACGGGATGCAAGCAAAAGCTGAGGCCAAGGGGGGATTCGGCTTGAACGACAGAGTGCAGGTGCTGATCGCCGACGACCATCCGCTCGTCCTCGGCGCATTGCGCCAAGCAGTGAGCGGCGCCATTCCCGACGCGGCGATCCACGAGGCGAGCGATTTCGAAAGCCTCGCGGCGGCGCTCGACGAGACGCCTGAAATGGACCTTGTGCTGCTCGATCTGTCGATGCCGGGCGTGCGCGGATTTTCCGGGCTGTTGTTCCTGCGCTCCGAACGGCCGGGAGTCCCGGTCATCGTCGTCTCCGCCAACGAGGACCGCGCCGTCATGCGCCATTGCATCGAGTTCGGCGCGGCGGCTTATGTTCCCAAATCCCTCGACGTCGAAACCATGCGCGCCGCGATCCGCATGGTGCTCGAGGGCGGGCAATGGACGCCGCCCGATCTCGACATGAACGCCCAGCCCAACCGCGAAGCCAGCGCGCTGGTGCGTCGGCTCTCGTCGCTGACGCCCCAGCAGGTGCGCGTCCTGATGATGCTGTCGCAGGGTTTGCTCAATAAGCAAATCGCCTATGAGCTCGGCGTCTCGGAGGCCACGGTGAAGGCGCACGTTTCGGCGATTCTGCAGAAGCTGGGCGTCGAGAGCCGGACTCAGGCGGTCATTCTGGCCGCCAAAATCGAGAAGATGCAGGAACTGGCCCCGACGCCGTGAGGAGACCGCTTCGGCGGGCCGCTACCCCTTGCCGCGATTCTGCCGGTTGTCGATCAATTCCTTGACCACGGCGGGATCGGCGAGGGTCGAGGTGTCGCCGAGCGCGCCATACTCGTTCTCGGCGATCTTGCGCAGGATGCGCCGCATGATCTTGCCCGAGCGCGTTTTCGGCAACCCCGGCGCGAACTGAACGAGGTCGGGCGAGGCGAACGGTCCGATTTCCTTGCGCACCCAGCCGACCAGCTCCTTGCGCAGCTCTTCGGTCGGCTCGACGCCCGCCATCAGCGTGACGTAGGCGTAGATGCCCTGGCCCTTGATGTCGTGGGGATAGCCGACGACCGCCGCCTCCGAGACCTTCGCATGCGCGACCAACGCGCTCTCGACTTCCGCGGTGCCCATGCGGTGGCCGGAGACGTTGATGACGTCGTCGACGCGGCCGGTGATCCAATAATAGCCGTCGTCGTCGCGCCGGCAGCCGTCGCCGGTGAAATACTTGCCGGGATAGGCGGAGAAGTAGGTCTTCACGAAGCGCCCGTGATCGCCGTAGACGGTGCGCGCCTGGCCGGGCCAGGAATCGGCGATGACGAGATTGCCCGCGCAGGCCCCCTCGAGCGCCTCGCCGGTCGAGTCGACGACTTCGGGCAGGATTCCGAAGAACGGTCGCGTCGCCGAGCCCGGCTTCAGCGCCGTGACGCCGGGCAGCGGCGTGATCAGGATGCCGCCGGTCTCCGTCTGCCACCAGGTGTCGACGATCGGGCAACGGCGCTCGCCGACGACGCGATGGTACCATTCCCAGGCTTCCGGGTTGATCGGCTCGCCGACCGAGCCGAGCAGACGCAGCGAGGCGCGGCTGGTTTTCTGCACTGGCGCTTCGCCCGCCCCCATCAGCGAGCGAATGGCGGTCGGG
>CAVWKL010000233.1:0-24054 GCA_963755075.1 uncultured Alphaproteobacteria bacterium | reverse complement strand
CAGATCAGGTTCGCAATCAGCAGTCCCAGCAGCAGCGCCACGAGCGGCGGCTCGAGATTGTAATAATTCGCCTCGGTCCATTGGCCGATCACGAATATCGCCACGGAGAACGCGTAGAGGAAAACAAACGACGGGACAAAGTCGCGCGCCGCGTAGCCGAGCGCGGTCAAAGCCGCGGCGAAAAGCGCCAGCCAGGCGACGAACTGCGCGAGATAGCGCGGCCAGTTGGCGGCGAAATGGGCCCCGAGCTGATCGAGGCTCGACCATTTCTCGGGGGTCACCGCGATCCATTTGAGGCTCGCGCCGTTGGCGAAGAGGACATAGCCGACGATGACGATCCCCAGGCCGAGCCAAATCGCCCACCAGTCTTCCTTAAGCCGAAGCTCGCGCCACCCCGAAGTGAGCAAGGGCGATCGGTCGAGGCTCGAAGCGAGTGGGTTTGCGCTCATCGTTGGTCTCTCTCTTAGCCGGTCCGACGGCGAAAAGGGTTGCGCGCGCCTCGCGGCCGAGCATATGACATATTATCTATTGAATTTATATAATGATCAACCCGAAATCGACTGGCCGCACAAACCCGCGGCGGATTTTTCTCCTTTGTTCGTCAGGGGCCCATGTCCGCTTCGCCGCCCAAACGGATCGTGATCGTCGGCGGCGGGGCGAGCGGCGCCCTGATGGCGGCCCACCTGCTGCGCGGCGACCCGACCAGCCTCAGGGTCACGATCGTCGAGGCGCGCGCCGAACTCGGCCGCGGCCTCGCCTACGCGACCGGCAATCCGAGCCACCTCTTGAATGTGCGCGCCGCCAACATGAGCGCCTTCGCCGACGATCCCGATCACTTCGTGCGCTGGCTGTCGCGCCAGGCGGACGGATCCCAGGCTTGCGGCGATCCCGGGTTCCGCTTTGTGTCGCGCAGTCTCTATGGGCGATATCTCGAAAGCCTCGTTCTCGAGCATGTGTCCGGGCCGCAAGCGCTTGGCGCGTTGACGGTGGCGCGCGATATCGCGTGCGGCGCGAGCGTGACTGAGAGCGGCGTCGAGATCGCGCTCGCCTCGGGGCCGCCGCTTCACGCCGATTTCGCCATATTGGCCTGCGGCCATGAGAGCCTCGTCGACGAGGGTCCGCTCACCGTCAGCCCGTGGATCGAACCGGTCGGCGGCGGCGCGCCGCGCGAGGCGACGCTTCTGATCTTGGGAACCGGGCTGACGATGGTCGATGCCGCCCTGGCGCTCGAGGAGCACGGCCACCGCGGCCGGATCGTCGCCTTGTCGCGACGCGGCCTCCTGCCGCACGCCCATCGCGCCGTCGCGCCCTTGCCCATCGCGCCCAACGCCGCACCGTTCGGGGAGGACATCCCGGCGCAGCTTCGTTGGCTCCGGCTTCTGGCGCGCCAGCACGCGGCGGAGGGTGGCGACTGGCGCAGCGTCATCGACGGCCTTCGTCCCCATACGCAGGCGATTTGGCGCGCCATGACGCCGCGCCGCCGGGCGCGCTTCCTCGAACACGCACGGCCGTGGTGGGACATCCACCGCCATCGCATGGCGCCGGAAGTGGCCGCCCGCATCGGCGCGATGATCGCCGGCGGGCGGCTTGAAATCGTCGCGGGAAAAATCGTCGCCGTCGCGCCGAACGGCGAGGGCGCCGACGTCGCGCTGCGCCGGCGCGGTTGGCAGACCGTCGAAACCCTCGCCGTCGCGCGGATCATTTCCTGCAAGGGCCTGACGAGCAATCCCGAGAAAAGCGCCAATCCTCTGGCGGCGTCGCTTTTCGCCAACGGACTGGCGCGCGCCGACCCGCTGGGCATCGGCGTCGAGGTCTCCCCCGATTGCGCCGTCGTCGACCGTGGCGGGCGCCCCTCGTCGCGTTTTTTCGCCATCGGCCCGATGAGCCAGGCGGCGTTCTGGGAGATTGTCGCGGTTCCCGACATTCGGCTGCAAACGGCGGCGCTCGCGGCGCGGCTCGTCGCGCATTAACGGAGATCGGCGTTTAGAATAGTAATTCCATCGAATAAATGATCATCTCAAGCCGCGCCTGCACAATCAGAAGGAAAGGGTCGCCGCCATGTCGCACTGGTATCAAGACAACTCGCTCTCCATCGGCCGCACGCCGCTCGTTCGCCTCAACCGGGTCACCGAGGGCGCTCACGCCACCGTCCTCGCCAAGATCGAGGGACGCAATCCCGCGTATTCCGTGAAATGCCGCATCGGCGCCGCGATGATCTGGGACGCCGAGAAGCGCGGCCTGCTGGGGTCGGGCAAGGAACTCATCGAGCCGACCAGCGGCAACACCGGCATCGCCCTCGCCTTCGTCGCCGCCGCGCGCGGCATTCCGCTCACCCTGACGATGCCGGAGACGATGAGCCTCGAGCGGCGCAAGTTGCTGATCGCATTCGGCGCCAAGCTGGTTCTCACCGAGGGGCCGAAGGGCATGAACGGCGCAATCGCCAGGAGCGACGAGATTGCCGCGTCCGATCCGCGCCGCTACGTTCTTCTCCAGCAGTTCAAGAACCCCGCAAATCCCGCCATTCACGAAGAGACCACGGGGCCGGAAATCTGGAACGACACCGACGGCGCGATCGATATCCTCGTTTCCGGCGTCGGCACCGGCGGAACCATCACCGGCGTCTCGCGCTACATCAAGGGCAAGAAGGAAAAGCCGATCGTCTCGGTTGCGGTCGAACCGTCGGCCAGCCCGATCCTCACCCAAGCCCGCGCCGGCCAGCCGTTGAAACCGGGTCCGCACAAGATTCAGGGCATCGGCGCCGGCTTTGTGCCCGATGTGCTAGATCTCTCGCTGGTCGACGCGATCGAGCAGGTCGGCAACGAGGAGGCGATCGCCTTTGCGCTGCGATTGGCGCACGAGGAGGGCATTCTGGCGGGCATTTCGGGCGGCGCGGCGGCCGCGGTGGCGGCGCGCCTCGCCAAGCGCTCGGAAAACGCCGGCAAGACGATCGTTGTGATCCTGCCGGATTCCGCCGAACGCTATCTGAGCACCGCGCTGTTTGAGGGTGTGTTTGACGCCCAGGGCCTCGCCGCGTGACAGCCGACGGCGCCCGCCGGGGCGCCGGCTTGCGGTCCGGGTGTTTTAGGCGAGTTCGGCCTCCGCCAGCGCCGCGGCCTGCCTTCGTCCCAGCGCGGCGACGTCGAAGCCGTCGATCGTCTCCTCGAACAGGCGATGGAAATTCATCGCCGCGTTGAGGCGCAGGAAGACGGCGCCAAGACCGATCGTGGCGCGGTCGAGGAAGACGAATTCGCGCGGCACTTTCAGGGCGCCGCCTTCGGCCTTGAGCGCCTGCATGACCGAGAAGATCTCGCGCCGGCCATAGTCGCCCGGCTTCACGCCGTCGGCGATCGTGCGCACGCGATCGTCGATCAGCGGCCCGTAGATGAACCGCGCCCAAATGGTCAGCGCCGCGATCGTCGCCCGCGACAAGTCGCGGAAGCCCCAGATTTCGTAGGCGTGGACGATGCGCGCTTCGTCGCCGTCGCCGAGCGCGCGATAAAGCTCGACGACGCCGCCGACGAAGCTCGGGGGAAAGATGCGCACGCAACCGTAGTCGTAGAGATTGAGCGCCTCGACCTGGCGCGCCTCGCCCGATCCCGTCGCGACGACGGAATAGTTGCCCAGGTGCGGATCGCCGTGAATGACGCCGAAGCGCGAGAACGGCCGCCACCACGCTTCGAACAACGCCAGCGCGATGCGCAGACGCGCCTCGGCGCCCGCCGGCTCGAATTCGATCAGCGGCGCGCCGTCGAGCCATTCCTGCGTCAAGAGCCGCCGTGTCGACAGCTCGCCGAACACCCTGGGCACGCGCACGCGGTCGTGGCCGGCGAGCATCGTCGCGTAGAGCCGCGTCAGCTTCGCCTCGCGTTCGTAGTCGAGCTCCTCGCGGATGCGCGCGGCGATTTCGACCGCGATTTCGCGGGTGTCGATCGCCGGTCCCATGCGGCGATGGAACTTGAGCAGGAATTCGAGCTGCGCGAGGTCGACCTCGACCGCCGAGGCCATGTCGGGATATTGCAGCTTGCAGGCGAGCTTGACGCCGCCGAGGCTGATGGCGCGATGGACCTGGCCGAGCGAGGCGGCGGCGGCCGGAGCGAGATCGAATTCGGCGAAGCGCGCCCGCCAGTCGGGGCCGAGTTCGGCCTGCATGCGGCGGCGAACGAAGGCGGCGCCCATCGGCGGCGCCTGCGACTGCAGCGTCATCAACTCGCTGGCGTAATCGGCGGGCAGCGCCTCGGGGATCGTCGCCATCATCTGGGCGACTTTCATCATCGGCCCTTTGAGCGATCCCAGCGCCTCGGTCAGGGCGCGCGCATTGCCGCCGCGCCCCCCGCCGATCAGCCGGCTCGCGCCGACGCGGGCCGCCAAAGCGCCGGCGTTGACGCCGAGGTTGGCGTAGCGCCGGGCGCGGGCGGCAAAGCGATCGCCTTCGTCGTCGCGCGTCATTTGCGTCGCTCTCGGGTTGCGGGTTCGACTGCGGCCACATAGACCGATTGCTGGCGGGTTAGCGAGGCGAATTTGCGGCGCGGCGCGACGAACGCCTTGCCGAACCGGCGGCGCCGGCGCAAAAATGCCGCCGAGGCGGAGCGTCGAGCCAATCGGCGCCGATCGAAGGAGGGCGTCATGCATCGCAACGAGGCGCTGCCGGTCTACGAGACCGAAGTCGCGGCCGACTGGGTCGACTACAACGGCCATATGAACGACGCGGCCTTCGCGCTGGTGTTCAGCCGCGCCGTCGACGCGCTGATGGACCGCATCGGCCTCGACGCGGCCGCGCGCAAGGCCAACCGGCGCACGCTGTTCACGCTGCAGGCGATGTTGCACTATTTCAAAGAGGCGGGCGAAGGCGAGGCCCTGTTCGTGCATTGCCATCTCCTTGAGCACGACGACAAGCGCATGCGCGTCTGGCTCGAGATGAAGGCGGGGCGGGAGGGCGCGCGTCTGGCCGCCAGCGAGCAATTGCTGCTTTCCATCGATCAGAGCCAGGACGGCGGGCGCGCCGCGCCCTGGCGCGCCGAAACCCTGGCGGCGCTCGACGCTCTGGCCAAGGCCCAGCGCGGCCTCGAAGTCCCGCCGCTGGCGGGTCAGGGCGTCGCGTTGAAGCGGTAGGCGCATGGGCGCCGGCGAGGCCGCGCAAAGCCACGGCTGGCGGCCCGTCTCCGGGGCCGACCCTACTTTCGCCCCGGCTGCGGCCGCCGCTTCCAGTGTTGCCCTGGCTTGGGCTCGGCGCCGCGCACGTAACGATCCATGATGCGACGATGCCGGGCTTGGCGCGCCTCGCCGGGTGCGGCCGCCGCGCTCTCCGGGGCGAGATCGCGGACGGCGGGCGGTTGCGTCGGCGCGATTTCGCGCTTGGGCTCGACGACGGGCGGCGGGGCCTTGGTCTTTCGCCCAGCATCGGCCGTCGCCCCGCCGCGCGCCGATGACCCGGCGAACGATGGGCGAGACGGCGGCGCGAATTCGCGATCCGCTCCTTTGTTCGTTCCTCGGCTTCGTCTTGGGCGTGCGCGGCGGGCCGAGGCTTTCCCGCTTGCGCCGAGGCGAGGCCGTCGCCGTCTCGGCGGGCGGCGCGACGGGCTCGATGTCGGCGAGGCTGGGAAGAATCCGGCCGGGAGGACGCGACGGCGGGGCCGAAGCGGGGGGCGGGGGCGTCTTGGGTTCGGGCTCGAACAGCGCGGATGCGCCGGCGAGGCGCCCCGACCCCAGAGCCGCATCGGCGAGCGCCGGCTCCACCGCCCAGGATTTTCGGTCCGAGTTCGTCGACCGTCGTTGCCGCCGAACCTCGACGACGAAACTGGGAGGCGATCGTTTCATAGGAGCCTTCAACGTCCTGGGTTGGGCCGGGCCGACCGATCGCAAAAAAAGCAAGACGGGAGCGACTCGGCGGAGCGCGTCGCTTATGCTGAAGGACAAAGTTGCAAAAAAAGCAATATCCGTCGACCCGCTTGTCGCATGCAAGCGGCCCGCCGCCGTCGATTTCGTCGCCGCCAGGCCGGAGCGCGCGCTAACCCGGCGTTAACGCTATCGGCGGCTTAACTGAACCGGTAAAATCCGCGCGTTGGGATCGTTTGGGACGAGCCCAAGTTTTGGCCCATTTGCGGCGCAGACCCGCCCGAAACGAACCGACGGCCGTCCGGTCCGAACGTCGATCCAACCCTCGCCGCTCCCCCAAGAGGTTCCCGCCGATATGAACGCCACAGACGCCGCCGCAACGGTCGCGGCCAATCCCGAGACCACGCTGCTTTCCATGTTCTGGTCGGCGCAAATCGGCGTCAAGATCGTGATGATCGGGCTGCTGGCCGCCTCGTTCTGGAGCTGGACGATCATCGTCAACAAGACATTGCTGTTCGCCAAGTTCAAGCGCGCGATGGACAGTTTCGAGCAGATCTTCTGGTCCGGCCAGTCGCTCGAGGAACTCTACGGATCCCTTTCGCAGCGGCCCAATAGCGGGGCCGCGAGCCTGTTCGTCTCGGCGATGCGCGAATGGAAGCGCTCGTTCCAGAACCCCAGCGCCTCCTTCCGCGGCCTGCACGCGCGCCTCGACAAGGTGCTCGACGTTTCGATCGCGCATGAGATCGAGCGACTGGAATCCAATCTGTTGTTTCTGGCGACCGTCGCCTCGGCGGCGCCGTTCGTCGGCCTCTTCGGCACGGTCTTGGGCATCATGCATTCGTTCAGCTCGATCGCCGGCTCGAAGAACACTTCGCTCGCCGTCGTCGCGCCGGGGATCGCCGAGGCGCTGCTGGCGACGGCGATCGGGCTCTTTGCCGCCGTTCCCGCGCTCATCGCCTACAACAAGCTGCAGGGCGACGTCGCCCGGGCGCAGGCGCGCATGGAGAGTTTCGCCGACGAATTCTCATCGATCCTGTCGCGGCAGATCGATCAGCACATTTCTGGGGATAAGGCGGCGTGAGGCCGGACGGAGCGGCGAGGAGACCGGGCCGATGGGCGTGACAGTGGGCGCGGGGCGCAAGAGCGGGCGCGGACGGCGCGGCGTGCCGCGCTATGGCGCGATGGCCGATATCAATATGACGCCGTTCATCGACGTCATGCTGGTGTTGCTGATCATCTTCATGGTCGCGGCGCCGTTGCTCACCAGCGGAGTTGCGGTCGACCTGCCGCAGGCCAACGCCGCGGCGCTCAACATCGAGCAGAAGCCGATCGCCATCGCGCTTGACGACCAGGGGCAAGTGTTCCTGATGGATCAGCCGATCGCCGAGGCCGATCTGCTCGGCAAATTGCAGGCGCTCGCCACGGCCGGCACAGATCAGCGCATCTATTTGCGCGCTTCGAAAGTGGTGCCCTACGGGCGCGTCGCCGAGATCATGGGCGCGGTGACGGCGGCCGGCTACAAGAAGGTGGCGCTTGTCACCGAGCCGTACAATCGGTGAGGCGAGATTCTGGCGTGAGCGACCAGCCGTCGAAAACTGGGCTCTACGTTTCGGGCGCGCTCCACGCCGCGCTGCTCGCATTCATTCTCTTCGGTTTCGCCTCCGCCCCCAAATTCGACGACGCGCCCGAATCCATTCCGGTCGACACGGTCACGCCGTCGCAATTCAACGAAATCATGAAGGGCGAGCGCAACGCCAAGCTGGTGAAAGAGCCGCCCGCGGAGCCGACGCGCCAGGTCGCCGCGATCGAACCGCCGGCCGCCCCGACGCCTCCAGAGCCGCCGCCGGACGTCAAGGCCGCCGAGACGCCGCCGCCGCCGCCTCCGGCTCCGCCGCCGCCCAAGCCGGCGCCGCCGCCGCCCCCGCCGAAGCCGACCGCCGACGATGCGCCGGCGCCCCCGGTCAGACCGAAGGAGGCGCCGCCGGACAAATTCAAGCCGGAGGCGGTCGCCAAACTTCTGGAGAAGGCCAAGCCCGACGAACCGGCCAAGCCGCAGAAGACCTATGACCCCAACGCCATCGCCAAGCTGATCGGTCAGAGCAAAGCCTCGGTCGATCCGACGCCGACCGGCGCCGCCACGCCGCTGGGGCTGCCCGACCAGCACGCCCCCCGCATGTCGCCTTCGCTGTCGGCCGCGCTCGACGCATGGCTGCAGGAGGCCTATCTCAATTGCTGGACGCCGCCGCCGACGATGCCGGACGGCGAGCGCTACATCGCGCACGTTCGCGTCGAGTTCAACGCCGACGGCGCGCTCGTCCGCCCGCCCGAGTTGCTCAATCCGCCCTCCGATCCGGCTTGGCGCGCCTACGCGGAAAGCGCGATGCGCGCCGCGCTCAAATGCAATCCGCTGCACGTGCCGCCGCAATACGCGCCCTATTTCGAGCAGTGGAGAACGAAGAACGTTCTTTTCGACCCGCAGAGCGCCCTGGGCTGACGAGGGCGCGCCGAAGCCGAACTTTCAAAACAGCGAGACCGAGCCGTCATGATGATCGAAAAGTTGTTCTCCCGCTTCGCCGCCGCGCTGCTGGCGGTGGCGCTGGCCGGTTCCGCCGCGCGCGCCGCCGGCGACATCTATGTTCACGCCGGCGCCAATTTCACCCCGGTCACCGTGGCGGTGACGCCGCTCGCGGGCGATGAGGGCGCGACCAAGATCGGCCCGGTCATCGTCAATGACTTCGCCCACTCCGTCTTCCTCCTGCCGCTCAATCCCACCAGTTTTCCCGAAAACGTCGCCAATCCCGACGCGCGGCCGAACATCGACGCCTGGAAGACGGTCAACGCGCAGTTCGTGCTGACCGGACGGGTCACGGGCGCCGCGGGCGGGCGCATCGCCGCCCAGTTCCGCCTCTGGGACACCACGACCGGCGCGCAGGTCGCCGGCGAGCAATACACCACCGACGCCGCCAACGTGCGCCGCGTCGGCCACCTCATCGCCGACGCGGCGTTCTCGCGCATCACCGGGGAGAAGGGTTTCTTCGATTCGCGCGTGGTCTTCGTCGACGAGACCGGCTCGAAGGAAAAACGCCGCAAGCGGCTGGCGGTGATGGACATGGACGGCGCCAACGTCAAATACCTGACCACCGGCGACAAGCTCGCGGTGGCGCCGCGTTTCTCGCCCTCGGCGCAGCAGGTCGCGTTCATGTCGTTCGGCGAGACCGACCCGAAGGTGACCTTGCTCGATCTCGAGTCGGGCCGGCGCGAGGCGATCGGCAATTTCCCCGGCATGACCTTTTCGCCGGCCTTTTCGCCCGACGGCGAGCGCGTCGTCATGTCGCTGTCGGAGGGCTCCTCGGCCCATCTCTATGTGATGGATCTGCGCTCGCATGCGACGACGCGCCTCACCGAGGGCTCCGCCATCGACACCTCGCCCTGCTTTTCTCCCGACGGCTCGCAGATCGCCTTCGAATCCGACCGCGGCGGCACGCAGCAGATCTACATCATGAGCGCCAACGGCGGCTCGGCCAGTCGCATCTCGTTCGGCGAGGGTCGCTATTCGACGCCGGTGTGGTCGCCGCGCGGCGACCTCATCGCCTTCACCCGGCAGAAGTCCGACTTGTTCGGCATCGGCGTGATGAAGCCCGACGGATCGGGCGAGCGCATCATCACCGAGGGCTTCCACAACGAAGGCCCGACGTTTTCGCCCAACGGCCTCTTCCTGATGTTTTTCCGCGACCCCGGTGGCGAGTCGGGCGCCAAAATCTACATGGCCGACATTTTCGGCCACGGCGAATTCCAGGTGCCGACGCCGAGCTACGCCAGCGACCCCTCCTGGGGGCCGTTGATGAATTGACGCGGGCGCTCCCCCCCTCTGCCGTTCGGGAGAGGGGGGCAAGGCGCAATCGACCGCTTGGCCGCAGGCGGCGTCGCCGTTTGAATTTGCGCCAAGCGCGTGGGCAGACGTTGCGTCCGACCAGGAGCGGCGACCGCGCTGCGCCCAAAATTGCGGCGTGAAGCTGAAAATACAGGTTCTGTGCCGCAATTTGGGCGCGTTCGCAATTTTGTCGTACTCATGTCGTCGCGAGGCGTTGCGTGAGTGGCCCTCCGCCAATGCAATGGGAATAATATTCGTCGGAGGGAGTTTCGAATGGGTCACGGACTTGCGGTGGTCGCCGGCGGGGGCGGGTTCATCGGCGGCTGGCTCGGCATGCGGCTCCTGGAATTAGGCTGGGCCGTTCGTTGCGTCGATAAGAAACCGATCGGGGCTTGGTGGCAGGTTCACGACTCGGCTGACAATCGCGTCCTAGATCTGCGTGATCTCGCAGCCTGTCGGGAGGCCGTCGCCGACGCCCGCTGGGTGTTTAATCTGGCCGCCGACATGGGTGGCATGGGTTTCATTGAATCGAATAAGGCCGCGTGCATGTTGTCGGTGCTCATCAACGCCCACTTGTTGATCGCCGCTCGCGAGGCCAAAGTCGATCGCTATTTCTTTGCATCTTCCGCATGCGTGTACGCGGCGGAGAAGCAGAAGAATACGGATGCCGCGCCTCTCAAAGAGGCGGACGCCTATCCCGCCATGCCGGAGGACGGCTACGGCTGGGAAAAGCTTTTTTCCGAGCGGCTGTGCCGACATTTTCGTGAAGATTTCGGCCTTCGCACAATCTGCGCCCGGTATCATAACGTTTACGGTCCCCACTCAAGTTGGAGCGACGGCCGCGAGAAGGCGCCGGCGGCGATCTGCCGAAAGGTTATAGAGGCCGTCCACAGCGGCGACCATCGTATCTCGATTTGGGGCGATGGACGGCAAACCCGAAGCTTCATGTATATTGACGATTGCGTGCGCGGCACGTTGGAGCTCACCTCCCGCGATATCTCAGTTCCAGTGAACCTCGGCTCAGCGCAATCGGTAACGATCGATCAGTTGGTGGACCTCGTCGAGGCCATCGCTGACGTCCGCCTCGAGCGCAGCTACGATCTCGACGCGCCGGTCGGCGTCAGAGGACGCAATTCCGACAACACGCTTTTTCGCAGTCTCTTGGGCTGGGAGCCGGCCATCCCGCTCGATTCAGGGCTCGCAAGAACCTACAAATGGATAGAGAAAGAAATCCGTTGTGGGCTTCATCGATCGGGCGATTTCCATTCGCTCGGGTAGGTCGCGCGCCAACGTGACGCCGCCGTTGCGCCCGCGCTTGCCGCGGGACGGAGTTGCGCCAGGGTTTTCAACCCGATGGGCCGGAAAGTGGCCGCGCCCGTCGGGCGCGTCGCCAAAGTTTCGCTATCGCGTCTCGCGCCAGCTTCGCTCGAGCGCGTAACGATACGCGCTTCAATTCCCACCAGCGTCGCGCCGCCCAACGGTAGCCGCGCCAAGCTTCAGCGGGAGTTTCGCAGTAGACCATCCTCAACTTCGGGTTGATGTAACCCGCCGCGGTGGCGACGTTACTGGTTACGTGCAAAAGAACATCGCAACGTGCAAGCAGCAAACAATCGATCAGCACCTGTTCACCGAGACATATTGCCGGAGCAACAACGCCATGATGCATCTGATCGGTCGCCAGGGAGGCGGCTCGGGTTACATCAGGTTGTACGACGAGCGCCTCGCCGAAAGCCTTGCGAAACAATTCGACGGCGGGCTCGAAGTCGCTGGCCAACACCACGGCCGTCGGTTTCCTCTTCGGCGTCAAATCCCTGACGCGCGCAACGAATTCTTCCGCCGTCGGTATTGTGTGCGGACATTCCGAAGTGTGCCGCGGGTTGCGATAATGGACCCCGATGCAAAAGCGTCCCGCCATCCGATCCCGCGCGATCGCTTCGACGCGATCCAGGAGAAACGACTTGATCTTGATGTGTTTCGTAAAGAGACGATGATAGATGCGACGCCATCGCCAGTTGAGCTTGTAGGTCGCGTAGGCGTCTATCGCGGTGATTTGCGTTGCCCCCCACGTTGCGTATTCGCGCACCTCGACCCGCGTCGGCGGAAATTCGGGGAAGGCCAACGGCTCGAAAAAATGCAGCCAGATGTTGCCGTCTTCGGGTCGGCCATATGAGAAATGCACGAGATCCCGTTGTGCGGGCCAAGAGACTTCGGCGGCCGAGACGCCTCCTTTGCCCAAATGACGTTCGAGGTTGTTCAAAACGCAGTTGAAATTCGAGAAAAATCCGCCATTTCGCGAACAAATGACCAGCGTCTTATTTTTGAATTGCGCTCGCAACCGCTCAGTCATCCAGCCCTACGGACATCATAGAAATCCATCGCATGGTCCGGCGTTCGGCGCCAGTAATCGAATACGACGGGCCTTTTGCCGTTTCGTCCTGTGGTCTTCGGCAATTCCGCGCATTGAGGATCGTCGTTGGCGATCAAGATCGTGTCCGCGCCGCTGACCGCGGCCGCGAGACTCGGCGCGATGCGAACGTCTTGCAAATCCGAGGGCTTGGCAAGCGGGTCCCAAGCGCTGACGCAATAGCCGATCCGTCCCAAAAGTTCCGCGATGTCGAGGCCTTGGCTGCCAATCGTGACGTCTGTCCCACTGCGAAATGCGAGCCCGAGAATCGCAATCCTTCCACTGGGCGGCGTCGCCTTTTTGATCGCCTCCACGAGCGCATCTTTCAGCCCGATATTGATCGCCCTGGTCGCCTCGGCCAGTGGAGCTGCGACCGAATAGCGGCGCGCCAGCGCGTCCATCGCTTCGCCGTCGCGCATAAAGC
Source organism: uncultured Alphaproteobacteria bacterium (assembly GCA_963755075.1). Lineage (GTDB taxonomy): Bacteria > Pseudomonadota > Alphaproteobacteria > Rhizobiales > Beijerinckiaceae > Roseiarcus. The sequence continues at coordinate 11,523 of CAVWKL010000233.1, read as the reverse complement.
ATGGACCGCCATACGGCATTGCGGCGGTCAAATACTTAGAGCCGATCCTGCTGTCGAGTCCAAGCACTGAGAGAACTTGCCGAGCGTCGGCGCCGTTGGCGCGACTGCAAATGCCCCCAATCATGTTCGCGAAGGAAATCTTCGTCATCACAAAATTGTTAAGGGCGATTTTCGCAAACTCCGCATTGATCAGAGTGCGGCGCAGCACCGGAACGGGAGCGACATGGATCGAGCCGAACGCCGCCTCGACGATCGCGCCGGATTGGGGGTCCGACTCGCCGACAAGCAGGAAATCCGGTTGACGATAGTCATGGAGCAAAGAGCCGATCGCGCCGAAGGCTGGGCAGTAACACAGGCCCAATCCAGGGCCCGTCGATCGGCCGGAAGCCTCCAAAAGACTTTGAGCCAGCTCGCCGTCGCAGGTTCCCGGCATGACCGTGCTGAGCACCGTGACGACGATGGGACGCTTGTTCCAGCGCCGTGTCGCGCCAACCTTGGCGACGACGTCACGAATGTTCGCGGCATCGTAGGCGCCATCGGCGGCGCTCGGCGTTTGAACGGCGACAATCGCCACTTCGCTGGCGAAGCACGCTTCCTCCAAGTCGGTTGTCAGGCGTAGCCGCGTCTGCGAACGCAACAAAGAGGTTAGGCCAGGCTCGCTCCACAAAGCATCGCGATCCGCTAGGCGATCCAAAAGGGCGCTGTCCCTGTCCACACCCCACACGCTATGCCCGCCGGCCGCTAGAATCGCCGCAAGTGGCAAGCCGAGATGCCCGAGCCCAATGACCGATATGTCCAAAAAGAAACTCCTTGCCCGCGCTTGGCCTTCCAACGCGCCGGCGCGCAGTGAACCGATTGCCGAGAGTGGATGCTTTTCGCCGATATTCGCCAGAACGCCGACGATTTCGCACCCATGCTGCTTCACTTTTGTTCGCCGAGCAATCCCGACCGAACTTCACCGCGTCAAAAATGGGGAAGATGATCGTCGATCGCCTTGTGCAGATGGTCCCGAGCGAGGCGGGCATAGTATTTCTCGGTTATCCGCATATCGGCGTGGCCGACAAATTTCCACACAGTCAGAGGCGGCGCGCGTTTCACGATGAGATGACTGACGAATGTGTCGCGCAGACCATGGAAGCCTGTGAGATCGCGTGGAATGGCGTCGCCCTGAGCGGCGTCTTCGTTTTGAATCGTAGCCTGTCAATGATTACGGAAACGGGATCCCGGGTTTTCACCAACGCGGATTCTCGAGGTTCAGGCGCGGTTCTCGAAGCGCCAGCTTTCGTTGCCGGTCTCGACGACGTCGCGGTGGCGGGTGAGGCGATCGAGTAGCGCAACGGTCATCTTCGGATCGCCGAAGACGCTCGGCCACTCTCCGAAGGCGAGGTTGGGTTTGAGGACGATCGAGGCGCGTTCGTAGAGCCGGCTGACGAGAGGGAACAACAACCGCCCGCCGGCTTGCCCGAAGCCGCCAGTCCGCCCCCGGCCAAGTTCGGTCGTTTGGACGCGCTTGGCGGGGACGGACCGGGGTCGAAAGCCGAAATCCAGACAGAGACACGACCCCGCCGCGACGATCGCTTCGCGGCGGCGGAAAATCGCGCTAGATTGCGCCTCTGAGGCGTCGCATCGGACAGCGGGCGCCGGCGCGACGGCGAGGCCCTCATGCCGATGGCGATAGGCTTCATCTTCATGGCGACGCGGGCCGACCGCACCGTGCCGCAGGCGCGCGCCCTGATCGAGGCGGCGCTGGCGCTCGAGGTGCGCAATATCGGCTTCAAGGACATCGGCCTGCCGCGCGCGGCGCTGAAGGAACTGGCGGCGGCGATTCGCGCCGGGGGCGCGCGCGCGTTCTTCGAAGTCGTCTCGCTCGATCGCGACGGCGAACTCGCCTCGGCCGCGGCGGCGGCCGATTTCGGCGTCGACTGGCTGCTCGGCGGGGTGCGGGCGCGCGAGGTCGCGCCGATCGCGGCGAGCGCCGACATCCGCTATGCGCCGTTCCCGGGGCAAATCGTCGGCCATCCCAGCACGCTCGTCGGCGCGATCGCGGAGATCGCGGCGAGCGCGCGCGCGCTCGGCGCGCTCGAAGGCGTCGCCGGGCTCGATCTCTTGGCCTATCGCCGCGCCGGCGACGTTCCCGCCCTGATGCGCGCCGTCGTCGAGGCGGTCGACAAGCCGGTGATCGTCGCCGGTTCGATCGACAACGCCGACCGCATCGGCGCGGCGGCCAAGAGCGGCGCGGCGGGCTTCACCATCGGCTCGGCGGCGATCGAGGGCGCTTTCGCCGCCCCCGCCGACGACTTCGCCGCCCAGATCCGCGCCATCCAACGGGCGGTCGCCGCCCTCGGCTGATCCGGCGTTGCGCCAAGGAGCGCGCGGCGCTTGCGGCCGTCGTCCGCTCCGCCTTTAACAGGCTGTTGAAAAACTCATTTCCGCCGCAGTTGGATTCCGTTCTGGGCACTGTTAGATTCCGGTGTGTTCACGGTTTCGTCCCTGTGCTCCGGACTTTTTCAACAGCCTGTTAGTTCTCCTGCGACGGCTGCGGCATGGCGGCGACGATCTTGTCGTAATACTTGACGACGAGGTCGATGTTGCCGGGGAACTTGACCGGCGCGGTGGCCTTGAGGGCGGCGTTCATTTCCGCCAGCGCCTCCTTCTTGTCGGCGGCGGGCATTTTCGTGTCGGCCTGAACCTCGGCGATCTGCTTCTTCAAGAGGACGTCGGCGCCGACGTATTTCTTGGTCTGCGGATCGACGCCGTCGGCCACGAGGCCGATGTTTTCGGCGACGCTGTCGAATTCGTCGAAAGAGGCGAATTTGTATTTCTTGGCGATTGCGTCCAGTTGCGCCATCACCTTCGGGTCCGGCTTGTCGGACGCGCCCTCCGGCGCCTTCGCCAGGATCGGCTCGATTTCGGCCGCGGCGGCGAGATAGGCCTGAATCTGGGCCTCGCTCAGCGCCATCTGAATGAGCGGTTCGTCCGGCGCGCCGGCCGGCTGGGTCTGGGCGAGGGCGGCGCTTTGCCCGGCTGCGATCGCCAATGGCGACAACGCGATGCCGAGGGCGGCGACGAGCGAGCGAGCGAAACGAGCCATGGTGTCCTCCGGGGGTTGGGGCGGCCGACGATGCGATCTTTGCGGACGGTGCGCAACTCTCGGCCGAAACTCACTCCGAATTATGACATCGTCGGCGCGGGCGCCTCGGGCCGGCGCAAAGGGGCGCGCGAAGCGAAGGCCTTCGAGAGGGCGAATATCGCCCCCAGCGTCGCCGCGTAGACGACGACTTGCAACACCGAGGGCTGGTCGGCGTAGCCGACCAAAGTGTGCAGCACGCGGCCGAAGAGGCTGGTGTCGGAGAGGATCGCCGACGTGTTCCACGCCGTGTCGCTCCAGATCGTGACGAGGCCGGCCTGCTGAAGAAAGTTCGCCGCCTGCGAGGCGAGGCCCGCGGCGAGGAAGGTGATGAGCGCGCTCGTCACCCCGAAGAGCCGCCGCGCCGGAATCGTCACCAGGCCGAAATAGGTCACCGCGCTCACGACGACGCCGGCGGCGAGACCGAGCAGCGAACCGACGAGAAGATCGCGCGCGGTCGTGCCCCCGGCGGCCATGAGGCCATAGAGGAACAGCGCGACCTCCGAGCCCTCGCGCATCACCGCGACCGCCACGACGATCGCCAAGGCGACGAGCGAGCGCGCGCCGCTGCGCACGTCCTGCCCGAGCTGGCGCGCTTCGGCGGCGAGTTGGCGCCCATGGCTCGCCATCCAGATGTTGTGCCAGGCGAGCATGCAGACGGCGAGGCTGAGGATCGCGGCGTTGAACAGCTCCTGCCCGACGCCGTTCAGCGCGTCGGCGAGCGCGCCGGCGAAGGCCGCCACCAGCGCGGCGCCGAGAACGCCGGCCGCGACGCCGGCGCCCGCCATCAGCCGGCTGCCCGGCACGCCCTTGGTGACCGCCATGACGATGCCGACGATGATGCCGGCCTCGATCACTTCGCGAAAAACGATAATCAGCGCGCCGAGCATCGCCCGTCCCTTCCGTTCATTGCACGACGAGGAAGCCCTCGGTCGTGTCCTCGTGGTAGTCGTCGAAGAAACGATAGCGGCCCGGGCTCAGCGCGCGCACGTTGAGGGTGATCTTGCCGCCGCCGGCGACGACCTTCTCGACGCGCAGGCTCTTGCTCTCGAATTCGGACGGCGTGGCGTCGAGATTGGTCACTTCGATGGTGATCGGCTTGCCCGCCGGCGCGGTCGGCTCGGCGGGCGAAAAGCGATGGTCCTTCAGCGTGAGGCGGACGAGCGCGGCGTCTTGCGCCGGCGCCGGCGTGGCGAGCAGGCCGAGCGCGACCGCGCCGGCGAGGCTCATGGCGAACTTACGTGTTGACGGGCTCATAGCGTCTCCTTGGCTTCCGGGGTCGACCGCGCCCGTTCAGAACTCGAACTCGAGCTTCAGATTGGCGCGGTATCGGGGAAAATCGACGAGATCGAGACCGTAGCTCTGGCCGGCCGCCCGCCCGGCGATCTGGCTGGAGAACGCCGCCGCGAGCATGGTCTGCCCGGTGAACTGGATGTGCAGCGTCGGCCCGGCGAAGAGCGCCTGGCCTTGCAGCGACTGCGGCGCAAGGCCGTCATAGGCGCGGTAATATTCGACTTCGCCGCCGCCGGTGATCTTGGGCGTCAGCCGATAGGCAAGGCCGGTCGTTGCGCCGATCGTCGAGGAACGCTGCCAGCTTTGTCCGGGCGATTTGGCGATGTCGGGCGTGTCGATCAGGTTCACGGCGCCATAGAGGCGATTGGCGATGAGCTCGGCGTCCGCGACGACGCCGAAGGCCGAGCTGTAGTCGGCGATGGGTTGGCCGGAATCGTCGATGCGCGCCCATTCCGGCTCGGCGATCAGGGTCAGGCCGAACGGCGAGCCCGGACCGCGCCCGATGACGAGATAACGCAATTCCGTCGACAGGCCGCTAAAGGCGACGCCATGGGCGTTGGCGAGGCCCTGGACGCCCTCGACGTCGTAGCCGCTCACGTGGGCGCTGAGTTCATAGCCGAAGAACTGCGACGGCACGCCCTCGTATTCAATCTCCTGCTCGACCGCGCCATAGCGTCCGCCGCGCTTCTGAAGAGCGGCGGTGGTCTCGAATTCGACCGATTGCTCGCCTTCGGCGCCGATATCGGCGCCCTCGGTGAAACCGAAGAGGTATTTGGTCTCGAGCTCGTGGAAGGGATCGGGGAGCGGAGCGCTCGTTTCGGCCGCGCCCGCGGGATTTGGCGCCGTCTGCGCCAGGCAAGCGATTGCGCTCGCCGCAACGGCGCCCATCGCGCCGCAGACCGTTACCGGAAGGCGGGTCGCTCGCCGCGCCCGAACCGCGTTCCCCATTGTCGTCCTCGCTAACTCGCGGGTTCAAGGCCCGCTGTCGCCGGTTCGTCATTACCCAAGAAAAAGCGCGGGAGCAACAAAGTTTTTCTGTTTTAGAATTGTTCTAAATTCAACCGAAATCTTATATAGTGTTGTCTTGCTGATCGACGTAGACGAATGACGTCGCAATCATACTCAATAGTATGACAGTAATAGTTTTGTGCATGGACAAAGAGCGTCGAAAGCAAGCCGGCTAAGCTTTGTGCGAGCAATCTATTGGATCGACTGCAGGTGAGGCGGGGACGTGGCGGCGGCGCGGCGCGCCTTGGCCGACAAGCGCGGCGCCGCGCCGATTTCGGCGTCCCGGCGCGGCTGATTTATGAAGTTTTTATGACGAGATGAAAAAAGCGTCGCGGCGCCCAAAAAAACACTTGCGTTCGCCGACGATTCGCACAAATAACCATTCGCCCAATACGCACGTGCCTGTGGTCGTGTGTCGGTCGGCGGGGATCTGGACAAGAGGCCAGTTAACCGCCCGTTAAAAAGACCGGCAGCCGGAGGCAAACCGGCGCACCCCGCCAAACGGGGGACGCGACTTGAAGCAACGACGGACCGGGCTTTTTCGTCTCTGTCGGCCCTCCAAAGGTCGGCTTACCGAAGAGGCTTGTCTATCTTGCCGGGTGTGCGGAAGGGTCTTTCCCCTCCAAACGATGGCCGTGACTTACGCTGACGGGTCTCCCCCGCGGCGAAATCCATGGCTACGGCGCAGCATCTGATCGCGCGACCAGCGCTTCACGCGGCTCTCCGCCGCGCTTGAAGCGCCAAGCGGGCGGTCGCGGGGGCGGGTCAACGTCGACGGTTCGCGTCTCCAACGCGTGGGCCGGCCGACGCATCGCCTCCGATCCCTTGTCTTGCCCAGCGCGGAGCAAACGCCCGCGCGACGGAGGATGCCGCTATGACCGATCGCATCAAGGAATTCCTCGCCCGCACCAGGGAAGACGGCCCGCGCCTCGTCGTCGATCTCGAAGTGGTGCGCGAAAACTATCTCAGCTTCGCCAAGGCGCTGCCGGACACGCGGGTCTTTTACGCCGTCAAGGCCAACCCGGCGCCGGAAATCCTCGATTTGCTGGCCCGTCTGGGCTCATGCTTCGACGCCGCCTCGCTCGCCGAGATCGAGCAGGCGATGGCCGCCGGCGCGACGCCCGAGCGCATCAGCTACGGCAACACGATCAAGAAGGAGAAGGACATCGGGCGCGCCTACGCGCTCGGCATCCGTCTCTTCGCGGTCGATTGCGAAGCCGAGGTCGACAAGATCGCGCGCGCCGCCCCAGGCGCGAAGGTCTTCTGCCGCATCCTGTGCGACGGCGCCGGGGCGGAATGGCCGCTGTCGCGCAAGTTCGGCTGCGCGCCGGAGATGGCCGTCAACGTCCTCGAGCGCGCCCATCGGCTTGGGCTCGTCGCCCATGGCCTGTCGTTCCACGTCGGCTCGCAGCAGCCCAACCCGCGCATGTGGGACGGCGCGCTGAAGGCCTCGGCGGCGGTGTTCAAGGAATTGGCCGAACGCGGCATCCAGCTGGCGATGATCAACCTCGGGGGCGGGTTTCCCACCCGCTACCTCAAGGCCGTGCCGGGCGTGAAGACCTATGGCCAAACGATCTTCCGCGCGCTGCGCCGACATTTCGGCAACCGCATCCCCGAGACGATCATCGAACCGGGCCGCGGCATGGTCGGCAACGCCGGAATCATCGAGGCCGAGGTCGTCCTGATCGCCAGGAAGTCGGACGACGATCCCCGGCGCTGGGTCTATCTCGACATCGGCAAGTTCAACGGCCTCGCCGAGACGATGGACGAGATGATCCGCTATCCCATCCGCACCGACCGCGACGACGACGTCATGACGCCCTGCGTCGTCGCCGGGCCGACCTGCGACTCGGTCGACGTTCTCTACGAGAAGACGCCCTATCCGCTGCCGGTCAGCCTCGAGATCGGCGCGAAAGTTCTCATCGAGGGCACGGGCGCCTACACCACGACCTACTCGGCCATCGGCTTCAACGGCTTCCCGCCGCTGAAATCCTACGTGATCTGACGCGCCGGCGCGCAGACATAGAGCGCCGCCATGCTCGCCAGGAAGATCACGGCCAAGGCCGCGATCGCGCCGAACAGGCTGCCGGTGAGAACCTGGGTCCAGCCGATGAGCGCCGGGCTCAGCGCCGATCCCGACGCGCCGATCGAGCTGACGAGCGCGATGCCGCCGGCGCGGGCGCCCTTGCCGAAGACCGCCGTCGGCACCGTCCAGAAGAGGGCGAGGAAGGCGAAGATGGCGACCGAGGCGGCCATCAGGCAAAGGCTCGTGCCGTTGGGGCTTTGCGCGACGAGCGGCAGCATGAGAAGGGCGGCGCTGGCTGCGGCCCCGCAACCCATGAGGTGCCAGCGGCGCTCCTGCGTGCGGTCCGAGCTCCACCCGATGGCGGCCATGCCGACCGCGCCGGCGACGAAGATCGCCGAGGCGCGCCAGCCGATCTCGCTAAGATCGTGAACGCCGGCGTTGCGCAGCAGGGTCGGAACCCAGAGCAGGAGGATGCTCTGGGTCGCATAGAAGGCGAAATAGACCAGCGCCAGGACATAGGTCCGCGGGCTGCGCAGCGCCTCGCCGAATGTGGCGCAGGCGGTCGCCGGCGCGACGTCGGCTTCGAGATCGCGCGCGATCGCCGCCTTTTCGGCGCTCGAGAGGAAGCGCGCGCCCGCCGGCCGATCGGGCAGGACGAAATAAGCGACGGCGCCGAGGACGAGGGCCGGCGCGCCCTCGATCAGGAACAGCCATTGCCAACCCTTGAGGCCGGCGACCCCGGCCATATGCGTCATGATCCAGCTCGACGCCGGCGCTGCGATGACCCCCGAGAGCGGCACGGCGAGGGCGAAGAGCGAGGTGATCCGCGCCCGCCAGAGGCTCGGGAACCATAGCGTGAGATAGAACAGCACGCCGGGGAAGAAGCCCGCCTCGGCCGCCCCGATCATGAAGCGGGCGCCATAGAAGCCCCAGCGGTCGGCGGCGAAGGCCATCGCCATCGAGAAGACGCCCCACAGCGTCATGATGCGCAAGAGCGTCAGCCGCAGGCCGGCGCGCTCCAGCATCAGGTTGCTCGGCACTTCGAAGAGGATGTAGCCGATGTAGAGAATTCCGGCGGCCATGCCGAACACGGCTTCGTCGAAATGAAGATCGGCCATGAACTGCAGCTTGGCGTAACCGACATTGAGCCGGTCGATCATCGCCACGATATAGCAAAGCAGCAAAAGCGGCAGGAGCGCCAGCGCGACGCGACGATAGGGGGCCGCCGTCGCTGGCGCGCGCGTGGGGCGCGCCGCCGCCCCAACACGATAGGCTCTCTGAACGGACATCCGCCGAACTCCGGCCTGCCCATCGCAGGACGGCCGGTTCCGAGCAAGTCTTATCGCGCGGGGTCGTTAACGCGCAGCGCCAGGCCGGTTTCGCCCGCGCCGCCGAACAAGGGGGTGGCAAGGGGGTGGCAAGGGGGTGGAAGGAGTCGACGCAACGGCGCAGGGGTCGAACTTCTCCCTGCGGCGCGGTTTTGCCTTGTCCGCCGCGTGGGATCGGGGCATTTTGTCGGCGGCGATCGATCGGATAGGCGAGGGCGGGTCGCGCCGCGCCGGGGGAAGCCAGTCGAGGGCGTTGGGCATGCTCGATCTCGTCGGGTTCTGGAGCTATGCGCGTCTGGATGACGAGCACAGCGACGGGCAGTTGAGCAAATTGCGCGCGATCGTCGGCAAGGCGATCGTCCTCCAACATGGCGGCAAGGCCATCCTCTGGCAGGATGTCGCCGCCCTGCCTTACGGCGCGGACTGGGCGCGGACGATCGAGGAGACGATCGGCAAGACGACGTTTTTCATCCCAGTGATCACGCCGCGTTTTCTCAAGAGCGTGAACTGCCTCGCTGAATTCCGGTCGTATCGGCGGCGCATGGTCGCGCTTGGCCGCGACGATCTGATCTTTCCGATCCATTACGTCGATGTCGGCCTGGACGATCTCCGGCCCGCCGACACGGCTTTCGGCGACGATCTGGCTATTTTGCTGCGCTCGAATTGGATCGACTTCCGGCCGCTGTTCTACGCCGACCCGAAATCTCAGGAGGTGCGGCGTTGGGCGGGCGGGCTGGCAGGCGACATTTTGAGGGCGCTGCGGCGGCCGGCGGCGGAACGCGCGCCGTCGGGCGAGGCGGCGAGAGAGGGCGCGCCGGAAACAATCGAGGAAGCGCTGGCAGCCGCACCGACTTTCGCGCCTCCGCCGACCGCCGATCCGTCGGCGCCGGCCGTCGCCCCCGCTGCGTCGCCGGCGCCGGAACGCGCGCCGTCGGACGAGGCGACGAGAGGGAGCGCGGCGGAAACAATCGAGGAAACGCCGCCGGCCGCGGTGTCCGTCGCGCCTCCGCCGGCCGCCGATCCGCAGTCGGCTGGCCCCACGCCGGGCCGTCCGGCGCGCACCGGTCTCTGGATCGGCATCGCCTTTGCGTTGGTTTTCGTCATCGCGTTGGGCGTCATCGGTGCGCTGACCCATGGATCGTCCGGCCCCATCGCGCCACCGATGCCGAAAGACGCCTTCCGGGACTGCGTGGATTGCCCGGCGATGGTCGTCGTTCCCGCGGGGTCGTTCATGATGGGATCGCCGGCAAACGAACAAGACCGCTATGCCGACGAGGGTCCACAGCACGACGTGCGGATCGCGAAGCCGTTCGCGGCGGGGGCATTTGCGGTGACGTTCGACGAGTGGGACGCCTGCCTTGCCGGCGGCGGCTGCGGCGGCTACACGCCGAGCGATCAGGGTTGGGGCCGCGGCCGACGGCCGGTGATCAACGTCTCATGGAATGACGCTCAGCTCTACGCGAAATGGCTGTCGAGCAAGACGGGCAAGCCATACCGCCTGTTGAGCGAGTCCGAATGGGAATACGCGGCGCGGGCTGGAACGACGACGGCGTTTTGGCAAGGGGCGACGATTTCGCCGAACCAAGCGAATTACGACGGAACGCGAAGTTACGACGGGGGACCGACAGGCGTGTATCGAGGAAAGACCATTCCCGTTGGCAGCTTCGCGCCGAATGCCTTTGGGCTGTACGATATGGGTGGGAACGTATCGCAGTGGGTCGAAGACTGTTATCACGACAGCTACGCCGGCGCGCCGAGCGACGGCGCCGCATGGACAACCGGTGATTGCAGTCGCCGGGTCGTTCGCGGCGATTCGTGGGGCGACGGGCCTAAGTTCCTTCGCTCGGCCTGCCGCAGCTGGATCCCCACCGGCGGCCGGGTCGAAAGCCTCGGCTTCCGGGTCGGGCGGACGCTTACCCCTTGAGTCTTCGCCCCTTTACGTTGGGGTCCAGGGGCGAAGTTCTTCCGGACGGTTTCGATGGCCGACGCGGCGCGAGTCCCCGGCCCCGCCCGGGAGGCCAACTTTCAGTTCCTTCCGTGGCGGATTCCGACGGTCAAGATATTCCCGCGCGCGCAAGAATTCATACTCGGCTATCGAATCGAGACGGCGGCGCACGAAGGGCGCGCCCCCTTGCATGTTCGCTTTGGCGCGAATCTGCGAAGATTTCGAGCTGACGCTCGGGGGATGGCCATCCCCCGAGCGTCGGGCGGGCGGGACCGTATGCCCCTTGGCTTGGAACCGTGGGTGAGCTTGGTCCGTCCGTCCTTCGCGCTTGTCCTGAACAGATGATTGGGAGCGATATAAGCGGATCGCGGTGCTGGAGCAGTTGGGCCGGGACACCGTCGAAGTGGTGGTATGGCCGAATGAACGAAGCAGCGGCAGTGCTGCTGGACCGCTCGATGCGATTGACCGAACACGAGACTGCGCTCGAGTGGGCTGGCTATTGACGGAGTTGGAGCGGCGCTTCGACTACGGGCTCGACGAGTTGGCGCGCCGGTTCGATCGCAGCGTGAGTTGGGTATCGCGGCGGTTGGCGCTGGTGGAGGTTTTGCCGGAGGCGATCCAGCAGCAGGTGCGCGAGGGCCAGGTTTCGGCACAAGCAGCCTTGAAGTTTCTGGTGCCAGTGGCACGCCGAAGCCTGGAGGACTGCCAGCGGGATGGCGCATCTTGGCACAGCATCACTGCGATACGCGCCAAGCCGGCCAACTGTATGCCGCATGGCGCAAGGGCTCACCGGCGG
>CAVWKL010000232.1:0-3696 GCA_963755075.1 uncultured Alphaproteobacteria bacterium | reverse complement strand
TCTTCACGGTGACCGTTCCCCAGGGCGACAGATTCCAGGCGACGCCCGACAGCGGCACGGGAACCGACGTCACGCTGATCAACCCCATTCCGCCTGCCGTCGCTTCGATCGACACGGTCGGCGCGAATCCCAGCAACGCTTCCAGCGATCAGTTCACGGTGACGTTCAACGAAGCCGTCACCGGCGTGAACGCCGGCGACTTCACGGTGACTACGGTCAATACGACGGCGCTGGCGAGATCCCGCTGTCCGATTCCGGGATCGCGTCGGTCACGGGCGGCGGGGCGACCTGGACGGTGACGGTCGGCGGCGTGACCGGGGACGGGACGCTGGGCTTGATTTCAACGCGAATTCGACAAATGTCACCAGCGCCGCGGGCCTTCAGGCGACCGCCGGCTTCACCTCCGGCCAAACCTACGACGTCGTGCAAACCCCGGCGACGATCACATCCGTCGTTTACGACGCCTCCCAGGGGACGCTGACTCTCGAGGGCTCGGCGCTGACCACGAACGCCAGCGACTACAATCTCGCCGATCTGACGCTGACGGGCGAGGGCGGGCAAGTCTTACGCGCTGCAATCTTCGGCCTCGTTCGTCGGGACTCCAAGCGCGACCAGCGTTACCTTCCAGCTCTCGGACAACGATTTGATCCAGGTCCCCGCCTTGCTCGGCCTCGATGGGACGGCGGCGATGGACGGGACGACCTACGCGCTAAGCGCCAAGGCAGGATGGGACACGTTCGGCGCGACGGCGCAGTCGCTCGGCGCCGGCGCCGTGACGGCCGCGGGCGTCTATCAGCAGGTCCAGGCCGGCGTGTTCGACGGTTCGGCCGCCAACGTGGGCGAGCTCAACGCGCTCATCACAGCCGCCGACAACGCGACGAGCGGCAGTTTCGAGATCGATGTCAAACAGAACGATCTCGGTCTCCAGTGCGCTTGAGGCGATCAATCTGAAGAGCGGAATCACGCTCTACATTGTCGGGTCGAACGACGCCACGCTCGAGGGCGCTGCGGCGCGCAACGCGGCCTGTTCGTCTATTCCGGCGATGTCCAGATCGACAATCTGACGATCGCGGACATGAAGGCGCTTGGCGGCGACGGCGACAGCGGCGGCGCGGGTCTCGGCGGCGGTTTGTTCGTCGCCGACAACGCAGGCGGCGCGGACCCCGACGCCGTGGCGAGCCATGTGACGCTGAACGACGTCGCCTTCGCCGACGACTTAGTGGGCGGCGGAGGGGGCATCGGAGCAGGTAATTTCGGTGGCGGCGGCCTCGGTGGCGATGCGCCCCTCTTCGATGGCGGCGGCGGGATCGGCTTCTTCGCCGGAGGATTTGGTTTACGGAATGGCATCGTTTTCGATGCGCCGGGGGGCGGCGCGGCCGTGGGCGGCGCCGGCGCGCCGAGCGGCGGCGGCGGCGGCTCCAGTGTGGCCGGCAGCGGCGGCGCCGGCGGCGGCGTCGGCGGAATGGCCCCCTCGCCCGGGATCGGAGGCGCCGGCGGCTTCGGCGGCGGCGGCGGCGCCGGCACGGCGAACGGCGGATTACGCGGGATCGGCGGCGCTGGCGGCTTCGGCGGCGGCGGCGGCCTCGGCTTCGGAACCAACGGGAAGGGAGGCGCCGGCGGCTTCGGCGGCGGCGGCGGCGCCGGCACAGGCGGCGGCGGCGCTGGCGGTTTTGGCGGCGGCGATGGCGGCAACGGCGGCGGCCCCTTCGGCCACGGCGCCATTCTCGGCGGCGGCGGCCTAGGCGCGGGCGGCGATATTTTCGTCATGGCCGGCGCCTCGCTGACCGTCGAGGGCGAATTCGCAGCTTGGCCCGGGGAACGCGTCGGGCGGCGGCGCGACCCCGGGTTCGGGCGCCTCCGGCGGCGCGGGGTTGGGCGGCGGCATGTTCTTGCAAGGCGGCGAGCAGGCGGTGTTCGACCCGGGCGCCGGAAACACGGTGACGATATCAGGCGTGATCGCCGACGAGGCGGGCTCCGCTCCCGCGCTCACCTCCGGCCAGGGCGGCTTCGGCGCCAGCGGCCTGCCCGCCGGAAGTCTGGCGGTGAACAGCGGAAAACTGGTCCTTGACGCGACCAACACTTTTGCCGGCGGCGTCACCATTGGCGACGCCATGCTGGCGCTCGGCGCGTCCGGCGCGGCGGGAAGCGGGGAGATCACCTTCCAGCCCGTCAATGGCGGCGCCGCGGCGCTCGTGCTGCGACCGCGCCGCCAGACGGTCAGCGGAACTTTCGCCAACACGCTCTCCGGCTTCGGCGCTAACGACAGTCTCGATCTGGCCGGCCTGACTTTTACCGGCGCGACCGCCACAACTTTCTCGGCCGGCGTATTGACCGTCACGGAGACTGGCGAGACCGAAAATTTTGCGCTGGCCAATCCTGGCGCGTCGACGTTTTTCGCGCACGACGACGGCAATGGCGGCACAGTGATCAACACGGTTCCCTGCTATTGCCGGGAACCCGCATTCTCACCGCGCGCGGCGAGGTCGCGGTCGAGGATTTGGCGATCGGCGACAGCGTCGTGACGGCAAGTGGCGGCCGTCGCGGCATCGTCTGGATCGGCCATCGCGGCGTCGATTGCGCCCATCATCCCGACCCAGAAAGCGTCTGGCCGGTGCGGGTGGGCAAAAACGCCTTCGGCGAAAATCTGCCGCGCCGTGATCTGTGGCTCAGCCCGGGCACAATATCGCCTCGGAAGGCGTGCTCATCCCGATCTCGTCGCTCCTCAACGGCCAATCGACCGCCCAGGTCTATAGAGACAGGGTCGAATACTGGCACGTTGAGCTTGACGCGCACGACATTCTGATCGCCGAAGGATTACCGCCCAAGGGTGCGCGTCTACCTCGACTGTGGCAACCGCGGCGATTTCGCTGGCGGCGAGACCTTCCTGAAGGCTCATCCCGATTTCCAGCCCAAGAATTGGGCCGAGACTTGTCTGCCGCTCGTCAAGGAGGGGCCACAGGTCGTCAGGACGAAAGAACGGCTAATTTGGGCGGCTCAAAGGCGAGGGCTGGGAGATCGTCCAAGACGCGGATCCGCACATTGTAGCCGAGGCCCGCGCATTGAGCCGACGTGGCTCGGCGAATGGCGGTTCGCTTTCGCGCTGCCGGCCGGTTGCCAGAGGATCGCGTTACATTCGAAGATCTTTGTCCCCGCACATACCACGCCCAGAAATAGGGAAGATCGCGAACTCGGGCTGTGCGTCTCGGGTTGCAAATCGACGGTGCCGACGTCGCGCTCGATGGCCGCGTGGATTTGCCCACGGGATGGCACGAAGCGGAGCTGGCGGGGGAAACCTTCGCGCGCCGCTGGACGCGCGGCGCGGCGCCGCTGCCCGCGGGAACGCGCTTTGTCATCGTCGATCTCACTGGCGACGGTTATTACTGGCGCCGGCCGCGAGACAACGTCGTGGAGCTTTTCGCATAAGGCCGCCGCCGCCTTCGTCTCGCCCGCAGGCGCGCGCCGCCGCCCAACGGCACAGGCCAATTCTCGGTTCCAGCCCGACGAGAGCGTCATCATGCATTGCGCACGTGAATGTCCGCTCGCACGTTTTCGGTCGCCCAGACCCGCCCGCCCGCTGTCGGCCAACCTCGCCCGAGTCTGAACATTTGGTTCTGCGTTGCCGAGAGCGGATACCGGACGGGCAGCTCTCCGCCCATTTCTGCCGTTGCATCGATCGCACGGCCCCCCCTACACATA
>CAVWKL010000231.1:0-6288 GCA_963755075.1 uncultured Alphaproteobacteria bacterium | reverse complement strand
TGATCATTGCGGCCGTCACCATCGGGCTCGCCGGCCTCACCTACATAAAGTCGGAAAGCCTGCTGCTGGCCGGACTGGTCGCCGCGATGGGCGCCCTCGGCCTCCCCAATCTCGTTCTGGCCCGCCTCCGCGCGCGCCGAATCAACAAATTCGTCGCAATATTCCCCAACGCGCTGGACATCATCGTGCGCGGCGTCAAGGCCGGTCTGCCGCTCGGCGACACCTTGCGCATCATCGCCAACGAATCGCCCGAACCGGTGCGTTCGGAATTCCGCAAGGTGGTCGAGAACCAGACGCTCGGCCTGTCGGTGGCCGAAGCGGTCGAGAAAATGGCGCAGCGCGTGCCCGTCAGCGAGACGAACTTCTTTTCGATCGTCATCGGCATCCAGGCCAAGGCCGGCGGCAACCTGTCGGAGGCGATCGGCAACTTGTCGCGAACCTTGCGCGAGAGAAAGAAGATGAAAGGAAAAATCAGCGCCATGGCGATGGAAGCGAAGGCTTCGGCGGCGATCATCGGCGCGGTTCCCTTCGTCGTGACCGGTCTGCTCTACCTCTCCTCGCCGAAATACATCAGCCTGCTGTGGGCGACGCAGCACGGTCGGATCGTCGCGGCGATCGCCATCCTGTGGATGAGCATCGGCGTGGTGATGATGAAGAAGATGATCAGCTTCGATTTTTGATCGGACGAGCGCGATGTTGGACGACGTTCTCAGCAAGTTGGGCGATCCGCGGTTCATCGCCTATCTCCTCGCCGCGCTTGGCTGCGCGGCGACCGCCTTGATCGCGCTCGTGCCGTTGCTGCAGACCGACAACCTCGCCCGCCGAATCAAGGCGGTCGGGTCCGAGCGGGAACGCATCCGCATGCGCGAGCGCGAGAAGCTCGCCGCCAGCCAAAGCAAGACGCAACTGCGCGTCAGGCCCAGCACCCTCTTGAAGAATATCGTCGATTCGCTCAACTTGACGAGCTGGCTGAGCACCGAGAAGGCCAAGGAAACGCTGGCGAAAGCCGGGTTCCGCGGCGCCGGGGCCGAATACGCGTTCGTCACGTTCCGCCTCTTTGCGCCGATCGCCTTCGCGGTGGCGGCGGCGGTCTATATTTTCGTCATCGCCAAATGGACTCAGGCGCTGCCGATGAGGATCGGCTTTGTGATGTTCGCCATCTATCTCGGCGTCAAGGCGCCGGAGATTTACCTGCGCAATGCAACCGCCAAGCGGCAGAAGTCGTTGGAGCGCGCCTTTCCGAACACGCTCGATCTCATGCTGATTTGCGCCGAATCCGGCATGTCGATCGAACATGCGGTGCGCAAGGTGAGCGCGGAAGTCGGCGTCGAGAGCATCGACATGGCCGAGGAACTGACCTTGCTGGCGGCGGAAATGTCCTACCTTCAAGATCGCCGCACCGCCTTCGAGAATCTCAACGCCCGCACCGGGCTCGAATCCATTCGCTCCCTGACCACCGTCTTGATTCAATCCGAGCGCTATGGAACGCCGCTCGGCTCGGCGCTCAGGGTGCTCAGCCAGGAAAGCCGCGACCAGCGCATGAACGCCGCCGAAAAGAAGGCCGCCGCGCTGCCGCCGACGTTGACCGTGCCGATGATCATCTTCTTTCTGCCGGGGCTCTTCGCCGCCATTCTCACGCCGGCGGCCATTCAGATCAACCACTGGAATTGAACGGCGAGCGCCGGGAATAGCGGATTTCCGTTGCGCGGCGCGGCGCGTCGACGCATGATTCGCCATGCGCCGCGAGACTTCCCGATCCTCCGTCCGTCTTGGCCCGATCGCGCCCGAGGCGGGCGCCGTCGTCGAGACGCGGAGCCTCTCGGCGCGCGCCGCCGCCGGCGCGGGCCCGCGTTATCTCAAGGGCCTGAACGAGGAGCAGCGCCGCGCCGTCGAGGCCCTCGACGGGCCGGTGCTGGTGCTCGCCGGCGCCGGCGTCGGCAAGACGCGGGTCCTGACCGCGCGCATCGCCCATCTCATCGCCGCGGGCCGCGCCAAGCCGCACGAAATCCTGGCGGTGACCTTCACCAACAAAGCCGCGCGCGAGATGCGCGAGCGCGTCGGCGCGCTGACCGGCGTCGTCGAGGGCATGCCATGGATGGGCACGTTCCACTCGATCGGCGCCAAGGTCTTGCGCCGTCACGCCGAACTGGTCGGCCTCAAGCCGAATTTCACCATCCTCGACGTCGACGACCAGATCCGTCTCCTCAAACAGATCCTTCAGGCCGAGAATATCGACGACAAGCGCTGGCCGGCGCGCGCGCTGGCGAGCCTAATCGACGCCTGGAAAAATCGCGGCCTCGAGCCCGCCCGCGTCCCGCCTGGCGAGGCGAGCGCCTTCGGCAATGGACGCGGCGGCGCGCTCTACGCCGCCTATCAGGAGCGTCTGAAAGGGCTCAACGCCGTCGACTTCGGCGACTTGCTGCTCGAAAGCCTGCGCCTGTTTCGCGAGCGCGCCGAGATTCTCGCGCAATACCAGGCGCGCTGGCGCTACATTCTCGTCGACGAGTATCAGGACACCAACGTCGTGCAGTATCTGTGGTTGCGACTGCTCGCGCAGGGGCATCGCAATCTTTGCTGCGTCGGCGACGACGACCAGTCGATCTATGGTTGGCGCGGCGCCGACGTCGACAACATCCTTCGCTTCGAGCACGATTTTCCCGGCGCCAAGGTCATCCGCCTCGAGCGCAATTACCGCTCGGGCGGCCATATCCTCGCGGTCGCCGCGGGGCTGATCGCCCACAACAGCAATCGCCTGGGCAAGACGCTCTACACCAGCGCCGCGCTCGGCGAAAAACCGACCGTGAGCGGCCTATGGGACAGCCAGGAGGAGGCGCGCGTCGTCGGCGAGGAGATCGAATCGGCGCAGCGCGCCGGCGCGCCGCTCGACGAAATCGCCATTCTCGTGCGCGCCTCGTTTCAAATGCGCGAATTCGAGGAACGCTTCATCGCGCTCGGCATCCCCTACAAAGTCATCGGCGGACCGCGTTTCTACGAGCGGGCGGAAATCCGCGACGCGCTGGCCTATCTGCGCTGCGTCGCGCAGCCGGACGACGATCTGGCCTTCGAGCGGATCTACAACCTGCCGCGGCGGGGCCTGGGCGAAGCGACGCTGAACGTGCTGCACGCCTATCGCCGCAGCGCCGGGGTCTCGCTGATGCGCGCGGCGCGCGTGCTGGTCGAAAGCGAGGAGCTCAAGGCCCGACCGCGCCAGATCTTGCGCGACTTGCTGCGCAGTTTCGAGCGCTGGTCGGCCCGGATCGACGTCGCGCCGCACGAGGAACTCGCCCAGACGATCCTCGAGGAGAGCGGCCTCATCGACATGTGGAAGGCCGAGCGCACCGCCGACGCGGCGGGACGGCTGGAGAACCTCAAGGAATTCGTCCGCTCGATGGGCGAATTCCCGACGCTGGCGGCGTTTCTCGAACACGTCTCGCTGGTCATGGACGTCGAGAGCGGCGAAGGCGGCGAGCGCGTCTCCATCATGACGCTGCACGCCGCCAAGGGGCTCGAGTTCGACATCGTGTTCCTGCCCGGCTGGGAGGAGGGGCTCTTTCCCCACCAGCGCGCGCTTGACGAGAACGGACGCGCCGGGCTCGAGGAGGAGCGGCGCCTCGCCTACGTCGGGATCACGCGCGCGCGCCGAAAGGTCAAGATCTACTTTGCCGCCAACCGGCGGGTGCGCGGGCTGTGGCAGAGTTCGCTCCCCTCGCGGTTCATCGACGAATTGCCGGAAGATCACGTCGAGGCGGTCGAAGGCGCGGGCGCGGCGAACGGGGGTTACGGCGTCGCGCGTTTCGAGCGCGAGCCCGCATTCTTGTCGCGCTACGAAACGCCGGGCTGGCGGCGCGCCCGGGAAAGCGCGGCGCGGCCGGAGTCGGCCGGACCCGCGATGGGGCGATTCCTCGAGGGCTGCGCCGTTTCGCGGGTCGACGCGCCTTCCGCCTTCGCCGCCGGCGTCCGGGTGTTCCACGTCAAGTTCGGGCCCGGCAGCGTCGTTGCGGTCGACGGCCCCAAGCTCACCGTCGATTTCGATCGGGCCGGCCGCAAGATGGTGCTCGACGGTTTCGTCAGCCGGACCGACTGAGCTTTCGCTCAGGCGGCCTTCGACTTTGGCTGGACCTCGGCGCTGTAATCGTCGATCAGCGCCGCGGTCAGAACGCCCGGCGCATACGTGTGCGGACCGATTTCGCCGACCGGCGTCACCTCGGCCGCCGAACCGGTGATGAAGCATTCGCTGAAGGTCGGCAGCTCCTCAGGGCCGATTCGGCGTATCGCCACCTCGACGCCGCGGCGGCGGGCGAGTTCGATAACCGTCTGCCGCGTCAGGCCGTCGAGAAAGCAGTCGGCGATCGGCGTGTGGATGACGCCGTCCTTGACGAAGAAAATGTTGGCGCCGGTGCATTCGGCGACGCGGCCCTGCCAGTCGAGCATGAGGGCGTCGGCGTAGCCGCGCCGCTCGGCGCGATGTTTGGAAATCGTGCAAATCATGTAGAGGCCCGCGGCTTTCGAGCGCGAGGGGGCGGTCGCGGGATCGGGGCGGCGATAGTCGGCGATGTCGAGGCGAATGCCTTTCATGCGCTGCGCCGGGTCGAAATAGCTCGGCCATTGCCAGGCCGCGATGGCGAGGTGGATCTTGTTGTGCTGGGCCGAAACGCCCATCATTTCCGAGCCGCGCCAGGCCACCGGCCTGATGTAGGCGTCGACGAATCCATTCCTGGCGAGGGTCAGCGCCTTGGCCGCGTCGATCTCCGCCACGCTCCAGGGGATCTCGAAATCGAGAATGCGTCCCGATTCCTTCAAGCGCTCGGAATGCTGGGTCGACTTGAAGATCGCGCCGCCATAGGCGCGCTCGCCTTCGAAGACCGCACTGGCGTAGTGCAGCGCGTGGGTGAGGACGTGAACCTTGGCCTCGCGCCAGGGCGTCAGCTGACCGTCAAACCAGATCCATCCGTCTCGATCGTCGAATGCCGGTCCGGCCATGGCGTTCTCCTTGGATTGCGCATGCGCGGTTTTGATTTTATTCGCGCACGGATTAAATAGCCCAGCTACGCTTGCGTCGCCAATTCCTAGCAGGGGCGCTGCAATATGTCAACAATGCTGACCTAATGATCGAGGCGCCGCGCACCAGCGCCCAGGCGGACGGGCGCTCCGCGCCCGAGCGCGATGGCGCGCCGATGTACGATCTCATCGAGCTGTTCTATTTCGCCTATCGCGATTTCGTCGGCGACGCCGATCGGCTGCTCGAGGTCTATGGTTTCGGCCGCGCCCATCATCGGGTTTTGCACTTCGTCAGCCGGCATCCCGGTCTGACCATTGCGGCTCTGCTCGACATCCTCAAGATCACCAAGCAGAGCCTCAATCGGGTGCTCAAGGAATTGATCGCCACGAATTTCATCGACGCGCGCGCCGGGGCCTACGATCGACGCCATCGTCAGCTCTACGCCACGCAAGAGGGCGAGAAACTGGCGCGCGAACTCGCGCAATTGCAGACCCGGCGCTTTTCCGGCGCCATGGAGCGCCTCGGCCCGGGCGGCAAGGATCGCGCGGCGGCGTTCCTGATTGCGATGATCGACCCCGGGGAGCGCGCGCGCATCATCGAATTGATCGGGGCCAGCCCTCGGAGGCAGGCGTGAACGAACCCTACGTTGCGCCGCAGGACGACGCCGCCCATGTGCTGGTGGTCGACGACGACCGGCGTTTGCGCGATCTGCTTTCCACCTATCTGAGCAAACACGGCCACCGCGTCACGGTCGCCGAATCGGCCGCCGAGGCGCGGGGATTTCTCGAAAGCCTGGCCTTCGACATCATCGTGCTCGACGTGATGATGCCGGGCGAGAATGGATTTGCCTTCGCCGCCAGTCTGCGCCTTCGCTCCGAGGTGCCCATCGTCATGCTGACCGCGCGCGCCGAACCCGCCGATCGGGTTCGCGGCCTCGAGATCGGCGTCGACGACTATCTGGCCAAGCCTTTCGAGCCGCGCGAATTGCTGTTGCGCATCGGCTCGGTCCTGCGGCGAACCCGCGCCGCGGGAGCCAAGTCCGAGGGCGCGGTCGTGCGCTTCGGACCCTTCGCCTTTTCGCTGGAGCGCGGCGAACTGCGCAATGGGGCGGAGGTCGTTCGTCTCACCGAGCGCGAGCGCGAAATCTTGCGCCTGCTCTGCGCCAACGCCGGCGCGAGCGTGTCGCGCGAGGCGCTGTCGGGGTCTGGCGTGGGCGCCCAGGAACGAACGGTCGACGTGCAGATCAACCGACTCCGGCGCAAGATCGAGGACGATCCGGCCAATCCGGT
>CAVWKL010000230.1:0-8756 GCA_963755075.1 uncultured Alphaproteobacteria bacterium | reverse complement strand
AAACCGCCAAGGAAAAAGCTTGGAAATCCTTGGAAAAACTTGGAATTTCCTTGGAATTTCTTTGGAAAAACTTGGAAAAATTTGGAAATCTTTGGAAATCCTTGGAGAAGGCTCGGGCCGCGGCGTTGTCTCGACCGGTCCCCCGTCTCACCCCTTCTCGCGCATCAGCCGCGACTTGTCGCGGTCCCAGTCGCGGCTCTTCTCGGCCTCGCGCTTGTCGTGCAGCTTCTTGCCGCGCCCCAGCGCGATGGCGATCTTGGCGCGGCCCTTGGCGTTGAAATAGACCCGCAAGGGGACGATCGTCATGCCCTCGCGCTCGACGCCCTTGGCGAGCTTGGCGATCTCCTTGGCGTGCAGCAGCAGCTTGCGCGGCCGGCGCGGCTCGTGGTTGAAGCGGTTGGCCTGCAGGTATTCCGGGATGTTGGCGTTGTAGAGGATCATCTCGCCGTTGCGGTCGAGGGCGGCGTAGCTCTCGGCCACCGTCGCCTTGCCGCTTCGCAGCGACTTGACCTCCGGGCCGGTCAGCATCAGGCCCGCCTCGAAGACCTCGCCGATCTCGTAGTCGTGGCGCGCCCGTCGGTTGTCGGCGACGACCTTATAGTTCGGCTTTTCCTTGGCGGCGGCCACGAAGCTTGGCGTTCCCTTGCGTCTTACGCGTTGAGCACGCCGGCGTGGACCATGGCGCGTCGAAGGATCGCCTCGGTCGGCACGCCGACGGGGAGCAACGGCAGGCGCACCTCGTTGCGCGCCCGCCCGAGCAGGCTCAGCGCGTATTTGGCGCCGCAAACGCCGGGTTCGACGAAGATGGCGGCGTGCAGCGGCGTCAGGCGGTCCTGCAGGCGAAGCGCGTGGGCGAAGTCGCCCTTCAGCGCGTATTCCATCAATTCGGCGCAGAGCCCCGGGGCGACGTTGGCGGTGACCGAGATGCAGCCGGCGGCCCCCGCCGCGATGCAGGCGAGCGCGGTCATGTCTTCGCCCGAAAGCTGGATAAACTCCGGGCCCATGGCGTGACGCTGGCGGGAGATGCGCCCGACGTCGCCGGTGGCGTCCTTCACGCCGACGATGTTCTTGAGCTCATAGAGCCGCTTCATCGTGTCCACCGACATGTCGATCACGCTGCGCGGGGGGATGTTGTAGATGATGATGGGGATGCCGATGGCGTCGTTGATCGCCCGGTAATGCTGATAGAGGCCTTCCTGGGTCGGCTTGTTGTAGTAGGGCGTCACCACCAGCACCGCGTCGGCGCCGGCGTGCTCGGCGTGCTGGGCGAGTTCGACCGCTTCCAGCGTATTGTTGGATCCGGCGCCGGCGATGACGGGCAGGCGGCCGCGCGCCTCGTCGATGCAGATGGTGACGGCGCGGCGGTGCTCCTCATGGCTGAGCGTCGGGCTTTCGCCGGTCGTGCCGACCGGCACCAGCCCGTGCGAGCCCGAGGCGATCTGCCAGTCGATCAGGGCGCGATAGGCCGGCTCGTCGATTTTCCCCTCCTTGAACGGGGTGATCAGGGCCGGCATCGATCCGTGAAACTTGGCGCGCTTGTCCATCTCGCGTTTCCAACTCGTCATGACACGAGCCCGCGAGCGGCGAGCCCGATCCGACACATACCCCCTCGGCCCGGCGGGCGAAAGGGGGAGGCGCCGATTGCGTCGTGGTTAACGATTGCTCAGCAATACCAGGGCAAGATTCCCGCCGGGGTCATGACCATGATCATCTTGCGATTCGCCGCGGCGGCGGCGGGTTTGAGCGCTCTCTACCTTGCCGGGCTCGGCGCGGCGAACGATCCGGCGCGCCGAGCCGCGGTGGCGCGCGAGGTCGCCGCCGCGCGGAGCGAGGCGACGATCCCTGAGCGCGCGCCGGCCGCAGCGATCGTGGCCGCCGCGCCGCCGCAGCCGGCGACCATCGCCGCCATCGACACGACGCCGACCGGGAGCATCGAGGTCGCGCCCGCGCCGACCCCGGCCCCGGCCCCGACCCCGATCGTCGCCGTCGCGCCGGAGCCGGCCGCCAAGCCGGTCGCCGCCGCCGACGTCAGCCGTCTGGCGGCCGCCGCGGCGCTCTACCGCAAGGGCGACGCGGCGGGCGGCGACGCGCTCGCCCGGCAGGCCTCCGACCCGCTCCAGCGCGTCGCCTTCGAATGGGCCGCCCTGCGGGCGCCGGCTCAACCGGACGATCGCCGCCTCGTCGCTTTCGCCCTCGCCCATCCCGACTGGCCCGGCGCGGACTGGATTCGCGCCGAACGGGAGGCTCATCTCTACACCGCGCGCGCCGCGCCCCCGGTTGTGGCCGCGCTGTTTGCCAACGATCCGCCGACGACCCCCGCCGGCAAGCTCGCCGCCGCGCGCGCCGCGCTCGAAGCCGGGCGGCGCGACGAGGCGGCGGGGATCGTGCGCGCGCTGTGGCGCGACGGCGATTTCGACGCCTGGACCGAGCGCGCCGTTCTGGCGGAATTCGCCTCGGCGTTGACGCGCGCCGACCACAAATATCGCGCCGACCGTCTGCTCTATGCGGAAAAGACCGCGCCGGCGCTGCGCGCCGCAGCGCTTGCCGGCGCGGACGAGATCGCGCTCGCCGAGGCGCGCATCGCCGCGATGACCGGCCCGCTGACGGCGCGCGCGATCGCCGCGGTGCCGGCGGCGCTGCAAGGCGATCCCGGCCTGACGTTTGCGCGCGTTCAAGACGCGCGCCGCGCCAATCGCGGCCTCGAGGCCGCAGCCTGGCTGGCGAGGGCGCCGAGCGAGCCGAGCGCGCTGATCGATCCGGACAAGTGGTGGAGCGAACAGCGTATGGTCGCGCGCGAGTTGCTCGATCTCGGACAGTTTCAGAAGGCCTATGAAATTTGCGCGGCGGCGAGGCCCGCCACGACCGCGGCGCGCGTCGACGCGGACTTCCACGCCGGCTGGATCGCGCTGCGCTTCGTCAACGACGCGCCCGAGGCGGCGCGCCGCTTCGCGGCGGCGAGCGCGATCGCCGACACGCCGTTATCGATCGCCCGCGCCGCCTATTGGCAGGGTCGCGCCGCCGAGGCGATGGGCCAAGGCGACGAAGCGCGAGGGTTCTTCGAGCGCGCCGCCGAGATGCCGATCGCCTATTACGGCCAACTCGCCGCCAAACGTCTGGGCCGCGCCGAGATCGGTTTGCGCGCGCCGGCGAGGCTCGCCGTCGGCGACGCGCGCGACGAGGCGACGCGCGTCATCGAGCTCTATTACGCCGCGGGTCTCGACAGCCTCGCGACGCCGCTCGCCGAATCGGCGGCCGGGCGCTGGCGGGACGAGGCGCAGATCGCCGCGCTCGGCAAGGTCGTGACGGCCCACGGCGACGCGACGACCAGCGTCGAATTCGGCAAAATCGCCACCGAGCGCGGCTTCGCGCTCGACGATGCGGCGTTCCCGACCTTCGGGGCGCCGACCTTCGCGCCGCTGCCGCATTCGGCCGACTTGGCGAGCGTCTACGCCGTCGCGCGGCAAGAGAGCGAATTCGTCTGGCGCGCCGCCTCGGGCGCCGGCGCCAAGGGCCTGATGCAGATCCTGCCTGCGACCGCGCAATCGACCGCCCGACGCGCCGGCGTCGCCTTCGACGCCGCGCGGCTGAGCGCCGATCCGGCCTTCAACCTGCAGCTCGGCGCCGCCTATCTCGGTCAGTTGATCGAAGACGAGGGCGGCTCGCTGGAGCTCGCCTTGGCCGCCTACAACGCGGGCGGCGGGCGCGTGGCGCAATGGCTTGCCGCTTACGGCGATCCGCGGACCGGAAAAATCGATCCCGTCGACTGGGTCGAGCGCATCCCGTTCGACGAAACGCGCGACTATGTCGAGCGGGTCAGCGAAAACCTCGGCGTCTATCGCGCGCGGTTCGCCGCCGCGCCGCGCGCGCCGCCGGACGGGGCGATCGCGCGCGCGGCCGACTGACTTCGGCCGCCGGAGACGCCCCGGCGGCCGTTGGCGGCGAATTCTCGGCCGAATTCATTCGGCGTCCGAGCCGCTCAATCGAAGGTGGCGGACGTCTTGTCGGCGTCCTTGTCGTAGTGGATGGTGATCTTCTCGACCGTGCAAAGGTCGATATCGCCCCAAACCGCGCTCGAAGAATCGACGGTGTAGACGACCTTCAAATCCCAATGGCAGCTCTTTGCGGAACGATGGAAGTGAACGTCGCGCGCTCCGCTGTCTTCCAGGACGCCCTCTCCAAGAATATCTTCTTCCCAGTCGCTAGATTTGCTCGGAGACACGTAGACTTCCTTAATTTCATATCCGGTTTTATTGACGAGCCTAAAGTCTTGTTTCGCTTCTTGCGCTTGAGTTGGACCAACGAACGCTGTCAGGAAAACGAAACCAAAGGCGAAAAACATCCTATTCATCCGAAGCCCCCGTTTGTGACGCGGAAGATAAGCACGTCGCCCCGGCCTCCGCAAGGCGCGCAATGTTGCAATGCTGCACAAGCGCATTGCACCAGTCCGGCGGGCGCACCACCCTCGCACTTGAATTGCAATTTCTCCTTTGCCGGGGGAAAATCACCGCAACCCGGCGATTATCCATCGTGAACGAGAATCGTCCGTTCTTGGCGACTCTGGCGACTCCGGCGCGGACAACGCAGTCGCGGCGCCCAGAATCCATTCACGCGAAGGCGGAGGAGAACGCCGCCGGCGGGGCGGCGGCCGTCGTCGTCGACAATCATCATGGCGTCTCCGGCGAAAACTTGTCGCCGATACGGCCATGCGACCCCCCGATTTTCGCGCGTCGTCGATGAAGGCGCCGACGACCGCGCCGAAATCAAGACCTCGGCCGCCGCTCGGACGGCGGCGGTCCCCTCCATCAGTTTCACGGCGCATAGATCGTCGCGCCTGGCGCGCTATTAGAACTCGCTCCATTCCTCCTTGCGCGCGGCGGTCGGCGGACTATTGACCGCGATCTTGGGCGCTGCCGGAGCGGGCAGCGGTTTGGATGCGGATGTTTTCAAAGGCGCGCGCCGGGGTGACGACTTTTGGCCGGCGGCAAAGTCGCGGGGGGCGGCGCCCGGCTGCCGGAAGGCATGCGGCGCGGCCTTTTGCAGTTCGCGGCGCATCGGTTCGTCGCTCATGGAGCTGCCGAATTGAAACTGGCCGACCAACTCGGACAATTGCGCCGTCTCCTGCGAGAGCGAATGGCTCGCCGTCTTTGATTGCCCGACCATGGCCGCGTTCTGCTGCGTCGCTTGGTCCATCTGATTGATCGCGCTGTTGACCTCGTCGAGCCCCGTCGCCTGCTCTTTAGCGCCGGCGGCAATCCCTGTGACGACTTCATTGATCTCGGCGACCTTCGCCATGATCCGCTCGAGCGACGCGCCGGTTTCCGCCACCAACTTGACGCCGTTGCCGACCTGAGCGGAGGAGGCCGAGATCAGGCCTTTGATTTCTTTGGCCGCTTCGGCGGAGCGCTGAGCGAGCGCGCGCACCTCGGATGCGACGACGGCAAAGCCTCGACCCGCGTCGCCCGCCCGCGCCGCTTCGACTCCAGCGTTAAGCGCCAACAAATTCGTTTGGAACGCGATTTCGTCGATGACCCCGATGATTTGGCTGATGTGTTGCGCGGATTTCGAGATCGCATCCATCGCCTCGACCGCCTGGCGCACGACGATTTCGCTCTTCTTGGCGTCGCCGTCCGCCGCGACGACGACTTCGCGAGCGTGACTCGCGCCTTCGGAAGCTTTCTTGACAGTTGCGGTGATTTCATCGAGCGCGGCGGCCGTCTCTTCGAGGCTCGCGGCTTGCTGCTCGGTGCGTTGCGACAGGTCGTCTGAAGCTTTCGACAATTCCGTTGTGCCTGCCTGGATCGCATCCGTGTTCACGGCCACGTTCCGCAGCGCTTCCTCAAGCTGTCCGATGGCGGCGTTGAAGTCCGCTTGGAGAGTGCGATAAGCCTCTGGGATGTCCGTCGACATCCTGTAGGTAAGATCTTTGCCGGCCAATTTGTTCAACCCAACGCCGATCGAGTTGACGACGGTCGCGCGTTCCCTCTCGATCGCTTCCTGCGCGCCTTTCTCGGCATCTTTCTGCGCACTGATGTCTACGAGCGATCCGCATGCCCTCAGAGGCTCGCCGGCCGGTCCTCTCGCGCATCCGCCGGTAGCGCGAAACCAGCGATAGGAACCGTCCTTCATCTTCAAGCGATACTCGGCGTCATACTCGGTTCGGCCGCTTCGATCGGAAAGATGCGCGCCAAATTTTTCAAATGTCGGGTCGACATCGTCCTTATGCAATCTTTCCGACCACGACGTGACGACATCCGGAAATTCATGTTCGCTCGCGAAGCCTACGAGACGGCGAAACTCCGGCGACCAAGTCCATCGGCTTTTCGCATGCATCGGGTCGCCTTCATGGATAACGGCCTGCCATAGTCCTACGCCTGCGTGTTTGTCCAAGACTTCCACGCGCTCCTTCAATTCCTTAAGCTCGGCTTGCGCGCTTAAGAGAGCGCTTTTCTTCGAAATGTGCGAAAAGAAAATCATGTTGATTTACCCCTTGTTTCGACCAGCGTTTCGACAAGAACGGCGTCAAGGTTTTTGGCCGCGACAGCGCGACGCCCTTCGTGCAAGATTGATTGGTCGAACGGAAGTTCCGGAGGGCAACCGGGACGGACGCGCGGCCTTATGCCCTCGGCCCGGTTGAATCGGAACTGGAATGATTTCCAACTTGGCGATATAGCAAGCAAAGATTAACATGCCACGAATGGAATCCATTGCGGATTCCGCCGACGCCGGCTTTGCAGTTCCCGAGGTCTGTGAGTATCTCGAAGGCGATCGGATCAAACTCGGCGTTCGACTGCCGGCCGACCGGGTCTTGCGGGCGTCCGTCTTTTTGCTCAAGCGCCCCGTCGGCCTCGGTGGATCAGTTCTTCAACGACCTATGGCGGGTTGCGCCAAGCGTTCGATGTGCGCCACGACTTCACTGCCTCCGATGGAAAGTGCAACGATCTGAGCGCCGCGAACGGCGCTGTCGCGCCGTTGCTCTTGCATTCGTGGACCATCGTCTCGCATTCGCCGGGCTTGATCGGCAGGCCCGGCGGCGTGCTGTCGAGGGCTTGAATTTGGCTTAAAGTGAGATCAGCACTGAGAGAGATTGAGAGGGTGGAATGGCTGAGCGAGAGATTGGCGTCGGAATCATCGGCTTCGGACTGGGCGGCCGGGTCTTTCACGCGCCGTTTGTGAACGCAGTGAGTGGACTGCGTTTGGCCGCGATTTTACAACGCAAGGGCGATGAGGCCGCCAGGGCTTATCCCGCGGCGCAGATCGCGCGCTCGCTCGAGGAGATGCTGGCGAACCGGGCGATCGAGCTGATCGTCGTCACCACGCCGAACGCAACGCACTTCGAGCTGGCAAAGAAGGCGCTCGAGGCGGGCAGGCACGTCGTCGTCGACAAGCCCTTTGCGGCGACCGGCGAGGAGGCGTTGGCGCTGAGCCAACTTGCCAAGAGCAAGGGGCTGTTGGCTGTTCCGTTTCACAATCGTCGCTGGGACGGGGATTTCTTGACCGTAAAGAAGCTGATCGCCGAGCAGACCGTCGGTCGGCTCGTCACCTTCGAATTGCACTTCGACCGCTTCCGGCCCGTGCCGCGCGAGGGGACATGGAAGGAGGCGGAGAATCCGGCGAACGGAATGCTTTTCGACCTGGGGCCACACCTCGTCGATCAGGCGTTGGCGCTCTTCGGCTTGCCGGACACGATCGCAGCGAGCGTCCGCGCCGATCGCGACGAGACGGCGATCGAGGACGCCTTCGACGTCACGCTGAGCTATCCCCAGGCGAACGGCAAGAGGTTGCTGGCGCACTGCCGGACGAGCTATCTCGCCTGCGACAATGCGCCAAGGTTCTTGCTGCACGGCACGAAAGGGAGCTTTCGCAAGCATGGGTTCGATCCGCAGGAGCCTGCGCTGGTCGGCGGCGCCAAGGTTCCTGCGCAGGGATCGCCGGACGTGTGGTTGCAGGAGGGGGAGGCGGCGTGGGGCAAGCTGACGGTTGCGCCGAATCCGGCCGCTCCGGAGAGGCTGGTCGAGAGCCGGGTGAAGACCGAGATCGGCGACTATCGCGGCTTCTACGCCAATGTGCGCGACGCGATCCTTGACGCGGCGCCGCTCGCGGTAACGGCGGAGGACGGATTCCGCGTCATCCGGCTGCTGGAACTGGCTCGGCGGAGCTCAGCCGAGGGTCGCGCGTTGAAGGTGGACCTATAGCGGCGCGAGGCGCGCCACGCTGTGAAGCTGCATCGTGAGCTGTTCCCGGCGCAACTTGACATATCAACCGGTTGACGCGCCGATCCGCTTCGACCCTTCCGCACCAGCCCCCGGGCGCACGCGCCGCCAAAACGGTCGGCAAGGAACGCTTGACCGAGGGAGCGATTGAAACGCCGGGCCGCCGCAAGTCCGACTGACGCTTCGGGCCATTCGGGCTCAGCCCAACATTCGCTCCAACAGGGGGCGGATCACGGCGGATACCGGCGAACGCTCAAAGGGATTGCTCGCCTATTTTCTATCGAAATATTTGATGTTTCCGAATGGCGGCGAACACGTGCGAATTGGGTTTTGGCGGAAGGAGTGAGATTCGAACTCACGGTTGAGTTGCCCCAACGGCGGTTTTCAAGACCGCTGCCTTAAACCACTCGGCCATCCTTCCCCAGGCGAAGGCGGAGCCTTCGGCCGCGCGACACATATCGTATCGAGTTGGCGCTGAGCAAACGATCCCGTCTAAACCAGCCGGCTCTGCGCCTTGGCGGCGGCGATGAAGCTGGCGAACAAGAT
>CAVWKL010000229.1:0-9409 GCA_963755075.1 uncultured Alphaproteobacteria bacterium | reverse complement strand
CTGAACCTCGCACAATACCTCTAACGCCTAGGAACGCCAATGTACGAGTTCTCTTACACCGAGGTGATCGAGGAATCGCCGCAAGTGATGCGCGCGCACGAGCGCCAAGCGATGGATCGGGTCATCGATCTCTTGCGCACGGCCCGCGCTCGCGGGCCGGGCACGCGCGAAGTCGTCGAGGCGCTATTCTATCTGCGTCGCCTGTGGGCGATCTTTCTCGACGATCTGAGAAACCCGGAAAACGAATTGCCGGAGCAGTTGCGCGCCGCGATCGTCTCGATCGGCATCTGGATGAACAAGGAAATCGATCGCGTGCGCGCCGGTCAAACGAGCGAGCTAACCCCGATGATCGAAATCAACGAGATCATTCGCGACGGCCTGAAGTGAGGATTTCATGAATATCACGCTTCGCGCAGGGGAAAAACTCTACATCAACGGCGCGGTCATTCGCGTCGACCGGAAGGCGACGATCGAGTTGCTGAACGATGTGACCTTCCTTTTGGAGAACCACGTCATGCAGGCGGAACAGGCGACGACGCCGCTTCGCCAGATCTATTTCGCCGTCCAGGTCATGCTGATGGACCCCGGCGCCACCACGGCCGCGACCGGCCTGTCGCGCCGGCTCATCGACGCGGCGTTGCGGGCGTTCGAAAACCCCGCGATCCTCGCCGGCCTCAAGACGATCTCGGACCAGATCGACCGCTCGCGCAATTTCGAAGCGTTGAAGGCGTTGCGGGCCCTGTTCCCGCTGGAAGAGCGAGAGATGTTTCCCGCCGTCGCGCCCGTCAATTCGAACGCAGCCTGAAAGGACAGATCATGACGACCGTCCCCGCCACTTCGCCCGTCGGCAGCTCCAACTCGTCGTCGACATCGTCGGCGTCTTCGACGACCGCGACGAATACATTGAGCTACAACTCGTTTCTGACCCTCCTGATCGCGGAGATGCAGAACCAGGATCCGACGCAGCCGATGGATCCCTCGGCGATGGTGAGCCAATTGGCGACGATCTCCGAGGTCGGACAGGCCGTGCAAACCAATACGACGCTCGCCTCCTTGTTGACCGCGAACTCCTTGACGCAGGCCGAACTGGCGGTCGGCTCGACGATGACCTCGTCGGACGGCACGACCTCCGGCCAGGTGACCGCCGTCGACGTCAACTCCGCCGGCGCCGCCACCGCCACCCTGTCGGACGGGAACACGATTTCGTTCACCAACGGCGCCAACGTGCAATGAACGAGGGCGACGCGCTCGACATCATCCAGTCGGCGATCTGGATGGTCATCGTCGGCGCGGGCCCCGCGGTCGGCGCCGCGATGGTCGTCGGCGTCGTCATCGCGTTGCTGCAGGCCTTGACGCAAATCCAAGAGATGACGCTGACCTTCGTGCCGAAAATCCTGGTGATTTTCGTCGTCGTCAGCCTGACCGCGTCCTTCGTCGGCGCACAATTCTACGTTTTCACGGAAAACGTCTACGCGCGCATCGAGCACGGCTTCGGCAACTGATCGGCGCTGAACCGACGACGTCGCGCCCGACCGCCGCGATTCGGCGCGGGCGCGCCGGCCGACCGACATGGGCTAGCCCTGGCGCAATTTCGCCGCATCGACCGCCTTTGCCGACGACGCCGAGCGGTCGGCGAGACCCGCGCAAGCTTTGCCCGTCATTGTCGCCGCGAAGCACGTTGGAGAGTTGGCGATGTCATTGACGACGGCGACGTTGGAGCCGGTGGTGGTAGGCCGCGGCGGCAAGGACATCGGCTTCGCGGTCGTCATCGTTCTGATCCTGTGCCTATTCTTCCTGCCGGTTCCGGCTTTCTTGATCGACCTCGGCCTCGCGCTCTCGATCGCGCTCTCCGTGCTGATTCTGATGGTCGCGTTGTGGATCCAAAAACCGCTGGAGTTCTCGGCGTTTCCCACCGTTCTGCTGGTGGCGACCATCCTTCGCCTGGCGCTCAATATTTCGACGACGCGGCTCATTCTGTCGCACGGCGCCGAGGGAACGACCGCAGCCGGCTACATCATCGGCGGGTTCGCCAGGCTGGTGATGGGCGGCGACTTCGTCATCGGCATCATCGTCTTCCTCATTCTGGTGATCATCAACTTCCTGGTGATCACCAAGGGCGCCACCCGCATCGCCGAGGTTGGCGCGCGGTTTACGCTCGACGCCATCCCCGGCAAGCAGATGGCGATCGACGCCGACCTGTCGGCCGGGCTCATCGACGAGAAGGTCGCCCAGCAGCGCCGACGCGAACTCGAGGAGGAAAGCGCCTTCTTCGGTTCGATGGACGGCGCCTCGAAGTTCGTGCGCGGCGATGCGATCGCCGGCCTCATCATTCTGGCGATCAACATTTTCGGCGGCATCGTCATCGGCGTCACCCGGCACGGACTGGGATTGTCGACGGCGACCGACATCTTCACCAAGCTTTCGGTCGGCGACGGCTTGGTGTCGCAAATCCCGGCGCTGATCATTTCTCTTGCCGCCGGCATGCTCGTCGCCAAGGGCGGCACCCGCGGCTCCGCCGACAAGGCGGTGCTCGATCAGCTGAGCCACTACCCCAATGCCTTGTTCATGGCCTCGCTGCTGATGTTCGTGCTCGGCGTGGTTCCGGGCCTGCCGTTCATTCCTTTCGCGCTTCTCGGCGGCCTGATGGCGTTCGTCGGCATCGCCATTCCCCAGCGACTGGCGAAGGATCGCGCGATCGCCGCGGCTGAAAAGGCGGCGCGCGAGGATAAGCTGCGCGCCGAGGCGCGCCTGTCGATCAAAGAGCAGTTGAAGTCCGCCGAGATCGAGCTTTGCTTCAGCAAGGAACTGACCGCGGCGCTGCTGGCCTCGCACGACGAAATCGCTTCGCGCGTCGCCAAGATGCGGCGGAAATTCGCGCGCCAATACGGCTTCGTCGTGCCGGAGATCAAACTGACCGACGACATCAAGACGCCGGCCAAGGCTTACCAGATCCGCATCCATGGCACGGTCGTGACGACGCAGGAATTGCGCGTCAGCGAGTTCCTGGTGATCATCGGCGACGGCAAACGTCCCAGCGTTCCCGGCGACGACGTGCGCGAGCCGGCTTTCGGCATGAAGGCGGTTTCGATTTCGCAAGCCTACATCAAGGACGTGAAGCGGGAAGGCTTCAAGCCGATCGACCCGGTGTCGGTGCTGCTGACGCATCTCAGCGAAGTGATCCACAACAACTTGTCGCAACTGCTGTCCTACAAGGACATGCGCGGGCTGCTGGAGCGGCTGGAGCCCGAGTACAAGAAACTCATCGACGAAATCTGTCCCTCGCAGATCTCCTATTCGGGACTGCAGGCGGTGCTCAAGCTTCTGCTCGCCGAACGCGTCTCCATCCGCAACCTCAATCTCATTCTCGAGGCCATCGCCGAAATCGCGCCGCACGTGCGCCGTCCCGAGCAGATCGTCGAGCACGTCCGGGTTCGCATGGCGCAGCAGATCTGCGGCGACGTGCAGGATCAGGGCGCGCTCAGGGTGCTGAGGCTCGGCAACCGCTGGGATCTGGTCTTTCACCAGAGCCTGAAGCGCGACGCCAAGGGCGATGTAACCGAATTCGACATCGATCCCAGGCTGATGGAGCAATTCGCCGCCGAAGCGTCGGCGGCGATCCGCAAACGCATGGACGAAAAGCATGTCTTCGCCCTCGTCACCACCGCCGAGACGCGACCCTATGTGCGCATGATCATCGAGCGGATGTTCCCGACGCTGCCGGTGCTGTCGCAGCTCGAGATCGCGCGCGGGTTCGAAATCAAGTCGCTCGGCGTGATCTCCTGATGGAGGCGGGCGGCGACATATTCGCCAGCGCCGGCGCGATCCTCGACCCCAACCTGACGTTGGCGACGTTCATTCTCTTCTGCCGCATCGGCGGCTGCCTCATGCTGATGCCGGGAATATCGAGCGCGCAGATCCCGATGCAGATCCGATTGTTCATCGCCGTGGCGGTGACGCTGTCGCTCGCGCCGCTTCTTCTCGACCAGGCGCCGTTGCGATCGCTCGGCGCCGACCCGGTTCCGGTGCTGCGATTGATCGTCTTCGAGACGCTCATCGGCGGTTTGATCGGCCTTCTCGGCCGGATGTTCTTCCTGGCGTTGGAGACCATGGCGGTGGGAGCGGCGACGTTGCTCGGCATGGCCAATCCGTTCGGCATCGACATCGAACCGAATCAGTCGCTGCCGCCGCTCGCGAGTTTCGTGACGATGTCGGCGACGGCGGTGATCTTCATAACCGACATCCATTGGGAGGTCTTGCGCGGCCTGGCGGCCTCCTATCACGCGATCCCGCTCGGCGCCGACTTCAATTCGGGATTTTCGCTGCGGCAAGTGGCCTCGACGCTCGGCGAGACCTTTCGCGTTGCGCTGCGGGTGTGCTCGCCATTTTTCATCTATGCGATCCTCGTCAATTTGGCGATGAGCCTCATCAACCGCCTGACTCCGCAAATCGCGATCTTTTATATGGCGACGCCCTTCGTCATCGCCGGAGGTCTGCTGTTGTTGTATTTTTCGGTCAGACCGATGCTCGGCGAATTCATGTCGGCGTTCGAGTCTTGGCTCATGACGGGATAGGCGATGAAGAAGCGACTGGAATCCCTGGAGAAGATCGAACGGGTGCAAAGGCAGTTGCACGAACTCGCGGTTTGGCGGCTGGCCGCGCTCGGGCGCGAGCGCGACGATCTGGCCGCCAATCACCAGGGAATGCTGGAGGCGATGGGGCGCGGGCTGCTTGCTTACGGGCGCCCGCGGCGGCCGCGACGCGCCGCATTCGCGCCTTGGAAAGAGAGATGGCCGCCATCGCCGCCGCGTACGAGGCGCAGGAGCGCCAGGCCGTCGATCAGGGGGCGCGCGCCAAACTCGCCGATCGCGCTCGTGAGAACGTCGATGCGCGCTATCGCGAACAAAAGGAGCGCAAGGAACTCGCCGATCTCATCGAACGCTCGCTGCGCAACCCGAAGTCAAGCTCGGCGTAAGGCTTGGGGAGGAAGCTCGATTCGGTTCAACGCTGATCACCGGTTCCATGGCCATCGATCCTCCCTCCGACATTGTCCTCGACGTGGTCAAGGCCGCCGATCCCGCCCGCGCCGCGGCGGCTACGCAACGGCTCAACGCGCTCGCCAGCGCTGGGGCGGCGGAAACGGCGGACTTTTCCGAGACGTTGGCGCAGACGGCGCGGCCCCAATTGGCCGCTCCGCCGCCCATCGCGGGGTTGGCGGACGCGCGGTCGCGATTCGTCGACGCGACGTTCGCGGCGAACGAGAAGGCGGCGAAGGCGGAGGTCGATTTCGAAGCGGTGCTGCTCAACGGGTTCGTCAACGAAATGTTGCCGAAGGACGCCCCTGCGACCTTCGGCCAAGGCCTGGCGGGCGACATGTGGAAATCCATGCTTGCCGATCAGGTGTCGCGACAAATCGCCAAGTCCGGCGCTTTGGGAATCTCCAGGCGGCTGTTTGCCGCCCATCCGCTTTCGTCGGCGGAATCGCTGGAAAAGGCGGCTCGACGCGACGCCGCCGACCCGCATGGCGTGGCGCAAATGAGCGCCAACGCCCTATCGATGTCCACCGGCGCCGCGGCCGATGACGGCGCCTTCCTCTTTGCGGATCGCAAACGCTCATGAGCGCGACGGTCATTCGTCACCCCAACCTCGCCGCCGCGAATTCCGGCCGTTCTCAGAGCCCGCTTGCGATGCTTCTTCCGGCCGTCGATCGCCTGTGTCAAACCATCGACGAGGAGAACGAAGACATCGCGCGCCGCGGACCGGTCGACTACCGCGCCTATAATTTGCGCAAGAGCCAGGGCTTGCTCGAACTGAACCGTCTTGCGCCGGCGCTCGCCAACAACAAGCCCGTCAGCCCAGTTCTTCGCACCGCGCTGGCCGACCTCCACGCCAAGCTGGAGACCAACCGCCGAATGCTGCGCACGCAGCTGCAGGCGGCGCGAGCGGTCTCCGAGATCATCGCCCGCGCCATCCGCGAAAGCCAGTCCGACGGCACCTATTCGGAACGTTCCTGGCTGGACGACGACGAATGATCAAGATCATCCTCGTCGGCTTTTGGGCCTGCTTGATCACGCTCGCGGCGGGCTACGCGGCGAGCCATCTGCGCGAGGCCGCGACGAAACCGGCGGTCGTCGTCTCCAGCGACACGCGAGAACTCAGGAAGACAAAGGAGATCAACGTTCCCAAGATTCGCGACGGGGTGGTGAAGGGCTACATCGTGGCCGAGCTTTCCTATGTCGTCGATCCGGTCGCGATGAGGAAAAGTCCGGTGCCGCCCGACGCGTTCATCGTCGACGAGGCGTTTCGCTATATCTATGACGACAAGACGATCGACTTCGACCATCTCGACACCTTCGATCTGGACAAAATGACGAAGATCTTAATCAAGAACGTCAACGCGCGGTTGAGCGCCGACGTCGTCGTCGACTTGGGCATTCAGGAATTCACCTTCCTCACCGCCGCGCAGGCCAAGCAGCGTCTGTAGCGGGTCGGGCGCCGAGAACGGCTGGTCTCATCGAGCGGAAGAACGCGTCCAGCGCGCCGCGCGGCGCCAAATTGCCGGCGGCCCCCGCCTACGCCCTTCGCGGCGCCGCCTGCAGGCTCGTCGTCGCCACGCCGCGATCGTCGCAGAGCTTCGCCATGGTCAATGTGTCGACGAAGCCGTCGCCGCGGCGCACGAAGTCGCGATGGCGCCCCTCGACCTCGAAACCGAAGCGTCGGTAAAGTTTGATCGCCGGGTCGTTGTCGCCGAAGACCGTCAGCTGAACCCGGCGCAATCCCATCATCGCGCCGGCGTGGGCCATCAACATCCGCAGCAATCTGGCGCCGATTCCCCGCGCCTGAAACGACTCGCGCACGCCGAGGAGTATCCACCCGGAATGGTTGAGGCCGTCGCCCATCACGTATAGACCGCCGAAGCCGATCGTCTTGCCCGCGATGACGCCGACGATCTCGATTTTCTTTGAGCACGCGATGCTGGCGAGCCAGATCTGCAACTCGCCGACCGAGGAAAAAGGCCCTCTGGCGGAGGCGTAATGCAGAAATCGCTCCTCGTTGAACAGCTCGAGAAGATCTGCGCTGTCGCGGTCGTCGCGCAGCCGCAGGCGCAGCCCGTCGATCAAGTAGCGATCTTCCGTCATCCACTTTCCTGTCTTTCGCCAGGGCCAATGGCGAGGCGGCGCCAAGGCCGTGGCGGGTTGGCTCGTGCGCGGCGATCTCGAATCGAGGATCCCTTTGGTCCGCTTGGCAAGCGCGGCGTTTGCGCTCGGGACCACACCACGAAAAGCTTGCTCGGGCCTTACGAAGAGGCCTCCGGCCGGTTTCGCGCCGGGTTTGCTTCGGCGGCGGCCGCCGCGCCCGGCGAGACAAGCATTTGCGCGGCGCAAGGAAATTTGCGACCTTCGCGGCGAGCGGCCGCGCGCGTCGGCGCGCGCCTTCGTCCCGGGGAGCGTCAGAGCGATGAAAGAGAAGATCGGTTTCATCGGCGTCGGGCTCATGGGACACGGCATGGCCAAAAACATCGTCGAGAAGGGCTGGCCGCTGACGGTCCTCGGCCACCGCCGACGCGAAGCGGTCGAAGACCTGAAGTCGCGCGGCGCGTCCGAAGCGTCCTCGCCCCGCGAACTCGCGCTCGCCTGCGACGTCGTGGTGATCTGCGTGACCGGGTCGCCGCAAGTCGAGGCGGTGATTCAAGGCGAGACGGGGTTGGCGGCGGCGGGAAAGCCGCTGCTTGTCGTCGACTGTTCGACATCGCAGCCTTCGGCGACGACGCGACTGGCCGCCGCGCTTGCGCCCAAGGCGATCACCCTCATCGACGCGCCCTTGAGCCGAACGCCGAAGGACGCCTGGGAGGGCACGCTCGACGTCATGGTGGGCGGCGACCCGGAGGCGGTGGAACGGGCGCGGCCGATTCTCGCCGCCTTCGCCGGTCGAATCGTCCCCACCGGGCCGGTGGGCACGGGACACACGATGAAGCTCCTCAACAATTTCCTGTCGATGGGCTACGCCGCGCTCTATGCCGAGGCGCTGATGATCGGCGCCAAAGCCGGGTTGTCGGCGAAGGTCTTCGACAGCGTCATCCGCGACGGCCGGATGGATTGTCCCTTCTATCGGACCTTCTTCCAATACGTGCTCGAACGCGACCGCAACGCGCATCGCTTCACCATCGCCAACGCCTGCAAGGACGTCACCTATCTCGCGGGCTTCGCCGAGGCGCTGGGGGTCGCCAACCCGATCGGCGCGGCGGTGCGCAACACTTTCGCCTTCGCCGTCGGCGCCGGTCACGGCGACGCCTACGTGCCGATGCTGTCGGACCTGGTGGCGCAATGGAACGGCGAGACGCCCGCGCCGCAAGCGCCCGCATGAGGGCGGACGTTCGGCGCGGCGTCCTCGATCGCTCAAGATTGGTAGCGGGGGCCGGATTCGAACCGGCGACCTCCGGATTATGATTCCGCTGCTCTAACCAGCTGAGCTACCCCGCCACGCCTCGACAACGAGGCCCGCCCGCTTGGGCGGGTCGCATATAGGAAGGCGGGCGTGACACTGTCAAGAAAATGTGGCGCGGTTCGGTCCCGCGGCCCCGCCGTCGGTTCAGGCGCGCCGACCGGCCGATTTCAGCGGCGCCCGCTCGAGGCCGATCAACAGCGCCAGCGTCGCCGCGACGAGAATCATGGTCAGCGCCGCGCCGGAGAAAATGTCGCCGCGATCGGTGAGGCCGAAGATGGCGACCGGCAGCGTCACCCATCCCGGCGGATAGACCATCACGGTCGCGCCGAGTTCGCCCATCGACAGCGCGAAGCTGAGGCCGAAGGCGGCGATGAGATAGGGCGCGATCAGCGGCAAGGTCACGTGCACGAGGCGATAGGCCGGGCGCGCGCCGAGGCAGGAGGCGACTTCCTCGTAATCGGGGGCCAGGCGGGAAAGTCCGGCCGAAATATTGCCGAACGCGAAAGCGGAGATCAGCACGTAATGGGCGATGAAGACGATGGCGATCGTGCCGTTGAGCAACAGCGGCTTCTGGCTGAACGCAACCAGCAGGCCGAGGCCGACCGACACCGAGGGCACGGCGCTCGGAACGAAGAACAACAGCCCGAGCGCGGGGGCCCAGCGGTCGGCCCGGGCGCGCAACGCCAGCGCGGCCCATGCGCCGGTCACCAGCGCCAAAGCGCTGGCGACGAGCCCGGTCGCGAAGCTGGCGGTGACCGCGTCGCGCGCCGCGCCGCTGAAGGCGTCGCGGTAATGCTCGAGCGTCAGGCCGGTCGGCAGCACGCCGTTCCATTGTTGCGAGAAGCTGGCGAAGACGATGACGGCGAGCGGGGCGACGAAGATGATCGCGAGCGCCAGCGCGGCGAAGCCCCAGACAAGCGCGCGGCCCGAGTTCGACCAAACGAGCATCGGTCAGCCTCCCAGCCGG
>CAVWKL010000228.1:0-30037 GCA_963755075.1 uncultured Alphaproteobacteria bacterium | reverse complement strand
ACTTCCTCTTCGGCGTCGATCCTGGCGTCTGGAAGGAGCGCGGTCTTAAGGCGGCGGTGCCGATCACGCTGAGCTGCGTTCCCGTGTGCTGGGGAGCGCCGCCCTTCCAGGCTGCGAAGGACTACTTCGACCAGTACTTCGCCCTTGGCGCGCCGAAAGGCGTGCAGTCGTCAGTGTCGCTGCTCTATTATGACTATGTCGGCATGTTCGTGAAGGCGATGCAGGAAGCCGGCACCGTCGACGACACCGACAAGATCGTCGCGGCGTTGGAAAAGATGAAGTATCAGGGCGCGGTGTCGAAAGTGCCCGTGTGGTTCAACGACCATCATCAGGTGACGTTCGCCACCGAAGTTTGCGCCGTCAAGCCCAACACTTCCGATCAGTTCACCTGCGCGGTCGAAGAGCCGCCGCAGACCCCGCCTCCGGGCGATCCCGGCGGTTGATAATCTCATAGCGGTCGGCGCGGGCGTTCAAGGAGCCGTCCGCGCTGCCGTCGAACGCCCAGTTCGAGCGGTCGCGAGATTTCCAAAGGTCGATGATTTCAGATCCTTTCTTTAGTCGACGAATAGGTCGACCCGCGTAACGGAATTTGCGGGACCTGCAGCGCCGAGCGCGCGCGCCCCGCCACGATCCGAGGGGAAACCCGACGCAGATCTTTCTGCGCAGGCGATGCCGAGATGCCGGGAATGAGACGATGGAGACCTTTGTACAGGAGCTGGTGAACAGTCTCTCCGTGGCGAGCGTCATTATCCTGATGGGAATTGGCGTCACGCTGATCTTCGGACTGACCGGGATCATCAATTTCGCGCATGGCGAGTTTTTGATGATAGGCGGCATCGGCGTGTGGGTGTTGGTCAGCAACGGGATGGGATACGTTCCTGCGCTGCTTATTTCCGTCGCCTTTGTCGCGCTGTTGGGGTTCCTGCTTGAGCGAGGATTGTTTCAGTTCACTCTGCCTCACCCGAACAACGGTTTCATGGCGTCGATGGGTCTGTCGATCGTGCTCCAGCACATCGTCATTCGCATCTGGAATTCTTTCCAGAAGAGCATTCCCGAACCGTTCCCAGGCGCCTGGCAAATCGGGGAGATCCGATTCATCAAGATGCGAGTTGTCGTGGTATTAATCACCGCGGTGGTCGTCGCTTTCACTTTTCTTACGATTTCGCGAAGCCGCTACGGCCTTGCGCTGCGCGCGAGCCTGGCGGACCGTCAAACCGCGGCGCTGATGGGAATCCCGATCGGGCGCTATATCACGGCGGTATTCGCCTATGGCAGTGCGATCGCGGGGTTGGGCGGCGCCTTGATGATCGCTTTGTTCCCCATCACGCCGTTCGTCGGATCCGAGATGATCATGCTCGGGTTTGCGGTCTCGCTCATCGCCGGCCTTGGCAATGTGGCGGGCGTAGTGGGGGCGGGACTGATCCTCGGACTTGTCCAGGGATTGAGCGGCGCCTACGGGACGCCGGAATGGACTACGGCCTACACCTATGGGCTGTTGATTGTGATCCTTATCTTCCGGCCGCAGGGTCTGTTCGGTGGCACAATGGGGCCGGCAATTGAATAAGATTCCCACTTCGATCGGCGCGGTCGCGCTGCAAGCGACGACGCGGCCCCTCGTCGGCCACGCCAAGGGCGGAGTCCATCCTTCGCGCACATTCATAGTTGTGACCGCCGTGGTTGTGGTCGCGGTGCTTGCGCTTCCCTGGATGCACCCAGGCTATCGCCTGCTGTCCTTCGCCGTCACGACCTGCCTTACGGCTATCGTCCTCTATGGAATGGCGGTGCCGTTCGGCCAAGCCGGCATCATGTCGCTCGGGTACGCGGGCCTCATGGGGTTCGGCGCCTACACCGCCGCGATCCTGTCGCGCGATCTGGGCATGAATATGTGGCAAGCGATGCCGTTCTCGGCGCTTATCGCCGCCTTGTTCGCGGGCCTGTTCGGCCTTCCCTCGCTTCGCATCAGCGGACACCATTTCGCTATTGTCACTTGGGTCATGTGCGAGCTGCTGCGCATCACGCTGGTCAACGGCGGCAAATTCACCGGCGCCGCCACGGGGCTCGATCTGCCGCCGATCGGCAAGGCGTTCGGCCTCGACATGGACAAGCTGCCGAACGCGTACCTGCTGGTGGCCGCGTTCATGCTCCTCAGCTTGCTTGCGACGTATCTAATCGCCAATTCGCGATACGGGCGCACATTGCGCTCGATCCGAGAGAACGAACAACTGGCCCGCGCGATCGGCGTCAACACGGACCTGTTCAAGCTCACCGCCTTTATGTTGAGCGGTGTGTTCGCCGGGGTCGCCGGCGATCTGCAAGCCTACAACTTCCGCCATATCTCGCCTGACCTGTATGGCGGTGCAGTCAGCATGTACTTCGCGCTGATGGTGATGCTCGGCGGGCCCCGAACGCTGTTTGGTCCGTTGACCGGAGCGCTCATTGTGACGTTCCTGCCGGAAGTGATGAGAATCGATCCGATTGATTCGCGCATCGCGTACGGCGTCGCGTTGATCGCAGTGATCATGCTGCTGCCGGGCGGAATCATCGCCGTGACGGAGCGCGGCTATCGATGGCTGGCCGAAGCCTTGCGAGGCGCCCGCAAGGGCGTCAGTTCGCCAGGCGCCGATTCATCCGCGGCGTGAGGAGCGAGCGATGGCGACCGTGCTCGAGATCAGCGGCATGCGCAAACGGTTCGGCGGGGTGGTGGCGCTGGCGGGCGTCGACCTCACGATCAAGTCTGAAGAAATCATCGGGATCATCGGACCCAACGGCTCCG
This sequence comes from uncultured Alphaproteobacteria bacterium, assembly GCA_963755075.1. GTDB lineage: Bacteria > Pseudomonadota > Alphaproteobacteria > Rhizobiales > Beijerinckiaceae > Roseiarcus. The sequence continues at coordinate 27,264 of CAVWKL010000228.1, read as the reverse complement.
GTAAGACGACCCTATTCAACACTGTCTGCGGCGTATACACGCCCGACGGTGGGCAGGTGCGATGGAACGGCGTGGAGATAACCGGCAGGCCGGCCCATGAGATCGGGCGAATGGGCATTGCGCGAACGTTCCAGCAGGCGATGTCATTCCCGACTCTGTCGGTGCGAGAGAACGTTCAGATCGCGATGGAGCACGGCAGTAGGCGGGGCGGCGGGGAAGCGCGGCGCTGGTCGTCGGCTGAAGAGCTGCTGCGCTTTGTCGGCCTGGAAGAGTTCGCTGACGAAAGCGCCAATGTGATGCCTTTCGGCAACCTGCGCCGTCTCGGCGTCGCGGTCGCTCTTGGCGGGAGGCCGTCACAACTTCTTCTCGACGAACCAGCGGCGGGGCTCAATGAATCCGAGAGCTTCGCCTTGGTTCAGCTCTTCCGCGCCATCCACCAGCTTGGCGTCGGCGTCTGCCTCATTGACCATCACGTTCAGATGATGGCGGAACTATGCGACCATCTCATTGTGCTCCATTTCGGCAACAAGATCGCCGACGGGCCGACCGAGGCGGTCGTTCGCGACGAGAAGGTGATTGAGGTTTATCTTGGGGCGGAATCGTGACGTTACTCAAGATTGAAAATCTGTGGACGGCTTATGGGCCGATCGTCGTCAACCGCGGCGTATCGCTGGAGGTCGGCGAGGGCGAGATTGTGACCTTGATCGGCCCCAACGGCGCCGGCAAATCCACTTTGCTGAAGACGATCGCCGGGCTGAAGCGCCCCAAGAACGGCACGGTCCACTTGGCGGGAAAGGACGTGACTGGGCTCTATGCCGACAAGATGGCGCGGAACGGAGTTGTTCTTGTGCCCGAGGGTCGACGAATTTTTCCGACGATTACAGTGCGCGACAACTTGCGCCTCGGCGGCTACGCCCGCTACGATCCGGCAGGGGTCGAAAAGGATATAGCGGTGATGGAATCGTTCTTCCCAATTCTGGCGGAGAAGCGCGAGGCGAAAGGCGCGGACCTGAGCGGCGGGCAACAGCAGATGCTCGCGATCGCGCGGGGCTTGATGGCGAAGCCGCGCGTGCTGTTGCTCGACGAGCCTTCCCTCGGCTTGGCGCCCATCATCGTGAATGAGGTGCGTTCGATCATCAAGTCGGTCCGCGACAGGTTTGGCGCGGCGGTGTTGCTTGTCGAGCAGAACGCCAACCTCGCGCTAGCCGTCGCTGATCGAGGCTACATCGTGCAGACGGGTCGGATCGTCGCCGAGGGCCCGATCGAAGAGTTGCGGAATTTCGATTTGATGCGTGAGACCTATCTCGGCGATCGCCAGGGCGCCAAACCAGCGGCCGCCGGAGCGCGACCGACGTCATGACGGCGGAATTTATTTCAATGCGTCTTGCACAGCAGGCCGGGAACAGTGCGATGAGGACGGTGGGTCGGGCGCCCAATCTCCCTTCGCAGGTCGCGCAAATGATTTCTGCGGAGATACTCTCCGGGCGAATTCGGAGGGGGGACCGTCTCCCGACCGAACGTGAGCTGGCGGAATCGTTCGGTGTCAGCCGCAACGTGGTGCGCGAAGCGATTGCGAAATTGCGATTCGAGGGCGTCGTGGAGACGCGCCAAGGCGTAGGCGTGTTCATTCTCGGGGACGCGTCTCGGTCGGTGCTTCGCATCGACGCCGAGATCTTGCGCGACGGTTCATTGATGAGCAGTCTTTTTGAATTGCGCTCGATCATTGAGGTCGAGGCCGCGGGTTTGGCCGCAGTTAGGCGCAACCGTAAGGATCTCGCTGCGATCAAGACCGCTATGCAGGCGCTCTACAGCAGTGAGGGACCTGACAGCTCGGCGGATGCAGACATCGAGTTTCACAGGGCCATTGTGCAGGCCACTGACAATATCTACATCGCGACCTTCATCAATTTCATTTGGGAACACGTCCGCACCAGCATCGCGAAGGCAAATCTGCACCTGGATCATGCGACTCGCATGCCTATCAACAGAAAGGAGCACACCGCCATCTTCGACGCGATCAAGGACAGGGATGTCGACCGAGCCCGCGAGTGCATGAGAGTGCACATCGCCAACGCAATGAGCCGGCTGGGATTTGCGAGAGAGATCGCGGACAAGAATTCGTCGGGCCACGGAGCGCGTTCGCGCCAAGTGTGAATGGGCGTCAAGGATTGACTTTGTCGAGACGAGGCCGATCACTCGGTTGCGGCGCCTCGGGGTAGGCCTTCCGCGTCCCCGCCAGTGGCGCAGCAGGGCGGTAGCGGGGCCGCTGAAGTCCTTCGCGGGACGATGGATGAGACGAGTTCGCTTGGGCTCCTGTGCCGATTGCGCGCGGAGCAACCAGGACGCGTCAGATTGGGCCGCCTCATCTTCTGATCCCATGATGGGAGAGCTCGGCGGCTCATCCCGAAGAGAGGCGCGGAACCGCGAGGAACATCAACCCAGCAAGCGGAGCCAAGGCCAAAAAAGCGCTTGACCTCAATAGGCCGAATAGAGAAGAGCCCAAGTTCCAGACCAATTCGTAGCACGCGGCCACAATGCGGCGATAAGTCGCAAAGCGTGTCGACTATGATAGCCGCCGGCGATCTCGAGACCCTCGACTCGCAAACCCTACATCAGTCCCGAGACGCCGCCATAGAGGCCGACGGCGGATACGAGGGCTGAGACGCCGATCAAGATCCGGCGATAGAGGCCGCGCGGGCGCAGCGCCGGCGGCAGCGCCGTCAACGCCAAAGCCACAAGGAGTCCGATCACCAGCGGCAACAGGAAGGCGTTGAGAACCTGCGCCGCGATGTTCAGCCACACGAGGTCCGGCACGTACCACACGAGGGCGGCGGAGCCGACGACGGCCGCCGCGTAGACGCCGTAGAACCATTTCGCCGCGAAGGGATGATATTCCAGCGAATGCTTGTAGCCGGCGACCTCGCCAACCCCCCAGGTCAGCGCCAGCGAACAGACGATGGCGGCGACCAGCGAGGCGCCGAGAACGCCGACGCTGAACACCAGCCGGCCGAAGGTCTCCCCCAGAAGCGGCGTCAGCGCGGCGCTGATCCGGCCGACGCTGTCCAGGCCCGCCGAAGCGCCGCCGGAGGCCAGCGTCGCGGCCCCGGCGACCAGCACCGCGCCGGTCAGGCACTGGGTCAGAACCGCGCCGAACGCGGTGTCCCAGCGGGCGGCGGCGAGGCAGTCGAGCCGAAGCCGTTTGTCGGCGACGGCGGACTGTTGGTAGAAAATCATCCAGGGATTGAACACCGACCCGATGACCGCCGCGACCATATACATGAACGCGTGGTCGCCCAGCGGCAGGTCGACCGCATCCTTCGCCAGGATTTCGAGGCTCGGGTGCGCCGCCCAGGCGACGGCGAAGAAGGCGAGCTCAAACAGCCCGATGACGATCGCGACGCGCTCCACCCGCCGGTAGGAGCCGGTGGCGACGACCGCCAGCAGGGCCGCCGCGGCGAAGGGCAAGGTCGCTCCGCGCGGCAGGCCGTAGAGTTCTCCGACGCCCGCCACGCCGGTGAATTCGGTGACCAGCGAGGCGATCGCCGCCGTCGCCAGCCCGGCGACCGACAGCCATGCCCAACCGAGGCCGAAGCGCTCGCGGATCAGTTCGCCGTAGCCGCGCCCGGTGTGGAGACCCAGCCGCACCGTCAGTTCCTGCACCATGTAAAGCATCGGAGCGAGCAACAGCAGCAGCGGCAGCAGCCGATAGCCCCACTGAGCGCCTGCCTGGGCCCCAGTCACCACGTTGCCGGCGTCGGTGTCGGCCAGCATTACCAGCAGGCCGGGCCCCCAGACGCCGATCCACGCGAGAGGGGCGAGGGGTTTCGGTTGCCGATGGGAGGCGGCGTCCATGCTACTGCTCTCCCTGGCCGGAAGCCGACCAAATCCGTATCGGCGGTCGCCGACAGAGACAAGCACAAAAATAGCCGCATGAGGGCGGATGACGACCCTCTCAGGCGGAGTTTGTCGCGCGCTTGTGGACTTTGGCGACGCTTAGCCGTCGACAAGCGTTCCTCGACAGACTGCACAATTCTGTCGAAACGCGCGGATCGAATCCGGCGCTGTGGGCGAATTGGCGAAAAGATCACAAACGCATGACGCTGTGGACGCGACGCGACGCGCCTACCGGGCCGATCTCGAGCACTTTGCGGCATGCGGTGGCATCATTCCCGCACCCGACGCCGAGCTTGCCGCCTGTTGTCGCCGGCGACCACTTCTTGCCCCGTGACACAAATCCTGGCCACCGACACAAATCGTGGCCCGATAACAGGAAGGCGGTCCATCGCGTTCAAGAGAACGCTGCTTCCCCAAGTTCGATGTAAGCATCCGGTGAGGCTTTCAATTACCCACATCGTCGACTTGATCCGATGGATATGCCGAAGGCGATGTCGTGCAAGCGGGTCATGCCGCGCCAGACGACCATGTTGCCGGGAGGCGGATCGTGGTTGCGGGCGAGATAGCCGCCAAGCATGGCGATTTGCAGCAGGTAAGCGGCGAGCGTGCGCCGTTGGAGGCGCGGTCGCGTTCGAGACGCGTCGATCCGGTCGAGGGCGGAGATCTCGGCGAAGGTAAGAACGTTGTCGGGCGCGGCGTCAGGCTTGGCGCGCGCCGACATGGTAACGAAGAAGATGCGCCAGCTGACCACCGCGATGAGGGCGAGGAACTTCGTCAGCCTTTCGGCGGTCTCGAGTCTCGCCTCCTCGGCGTGGCAGCCGGACTTCATGACCTTGTGAAACACCTCCGCCTTCCAGCGCAGAGCGTACCAGCCGAGCTTCTCGACCGCCGCGGCGAGATCGCTGACCGGCAGGTTGGTCACCAGCTTCCAGTCAATCGGCTCGCGACCGGGCGGCGGATTCTCTTCAAGGGCGTGGATGTAAGTCAGAATCTGAGGATTGTAACGCTTCTGCTTGCCCGCTGGCGGCAAGGTGTTGATGGCGGCGAACTTCACTTGAAGCCAGGTCGTCTCATCCTGATTGACGGCAATGCGATGACGTCCCGCCCAAGGCGCCGCCGCGAGTTGAGCGAAGACGCGATGAGCAGGATCGTGTGGGGCAGCATCCGCAGGCCGTTCGGCCAGCCTGTTGGTCTGCACCCGCACGAGGAATCTGGCGCCAAGGTCCTGCGCAAGGCAAAAGAGTTCGTAGATGTCGCTCTCCCGGTCACCCACATGCACGCAGCGCTCGGGCGTGCCCAGAAGCGCGATGGATTGGCGCAGGTTTTCCAGCCAGCGGTAGCTCTCCTTCGTCTCGATCGGCACGCGCGTGGGATTGACGTGTCGCTTGAGCGCAAGCGTTCCCTTGAACTTCGTTCGCGTCCAGAACTTCACCGCCGTCAGACCGAGGGGCGTGCCGGTCAGTGTGACGGCCAGGCTCGAATGCATCAACACTCCGCACAAGGTCAGCACGTTGGGCTGCCCAGCCTTGTAGCGCCCGGCGTTGATGGTCTTGGTGAAGCCGATTTTGCCCGGCCGCGCGCGGCTGCAAATAAACTCCGTCGTGTCCTGCAAGATGAGGATCGGCCCTTCGGTCGCCGCGACGCGCGCCGCGGTCGCGGCGAAATGGCCGGCGAGCACACCATGTTCGGTCACCCGCGGGTTGTCGAAGAAGCGGTAGGCCGCCTTCGTCGCCGCCCAATCGCCGCAGGCCGCCGGAACAGGTTTCCCCGGCGCCGCTGACATCTGATCCAGCAACCGTCGTAGCCGACGGGCCAGACGCTTGTCGGGAAGAGCCGCCGCGGAAAGCTCTTCCTCCCGCCAAACGGCTTCGCTCCCGCCGGTCTTGTCTCTCATCCGCGACGCCTCCGTGATTCGGCGTCACGGACAGAATCACGGACGATTCAGACGAGGCAACAGCCAGGTCGACGATGTGGGTAATTGAAAGCCGGTGAGGCCCACGGGTCAGATGGATTGAGCTCTTTTCGCGGCGGGCTTCCGCGACCTCCGCTTTGCGAGCGCGGCGACTTCGGATTTCAAAGGTTCGGCTTCGAAGGCGTGCCGGTCGAAGTCGTCGCCGAGCCACTCCCAGATTTCGGCGTGGCGTTCGTGATCGGAATTCTTGAGCGCTTCGATCATCTCGGCGTAGCCCGAGGGACCGCCGACATTTTCGGGCGGGCAACTTCCGGCGGCCTCGATCAATCTGGGATTCTGCATCGTTCGGTTCGGGATCCGTTATCCGTTCGATCTTGATCGCGTGCTCCCTGCCGTCGCCGAAGTCATAGAGATAGCGCGGCGTCTTGGTTCCGGCGTCTTCGAGCGCGACGATGAGCCTAGCTTCGCGGGCGTCGAGCGGTCCGTCGGGTCAATTGGGATCGGGAAAACCCCAGCCCGTGTCCCGAGAGCGGATTTCAAAGAGATCGCTATTTGTCCGGCCTAAGGCGGCCTGCAGAGTCAGATGCGCCCGGTCGAGCTTGATATCGGCGGGCGCCTCGATCAGACGCAGAACCTTGGGCGCGATGTCGTCGAGCGTGACTTTAAGGTGGAGAACGGAGGCGGTCATGCCGCCAATTTAGGACGCTCATGTTCTCTCGCCCAATTTCAAGGCGTGAGGTCGTCGAGCCGATGGACAGGATGATCGGCAACGCGCGTGTGTCGATAGGCGCCAACGTGGGACCGCGGTCCGCACTCGTGACCGGGGCAAATTCCCGCGGCAAGCGATTGCGGTTTTTTTTCTCGCAATTGCGAGATAGCACAATATCAATCGTTTGCGCCGTCGCTGCGAAACGGTCGTGCTTTTCGTGGTCTGGACGGGAATTTGCCCCGGTTGCCTCTACTCCGCATAAGCGGCTGATATAGGACAACAGACTGGCAGCTTCGCGGGGTCCCAATCGACGCTAGATGGGACCCCTTGCGTCGGTCGGTTTCGTCCTTGGAATCAAACTTTTGCATTGCAGTTGGGTGGGGGCCCCGCGGCAGCGGTTATTCACAAATAGTCCGCATCTGTCAGCGAGACGTGGGCCTCAAGACCGACGCGGCTGCGCTGCTGCGCGTCATCGATGTTCCCAAACGTCGCCGGGAACGGGCCCGCGGTGTCTATCCAGCCGTCATTGGGTGCGGGCGGGACGATCGCTCTTCGCGTTCAAAACATATCGCCGCTTGCGGGCAAGGCCGATGGCCGCGCGCGCCGTCAGCGAGCGCGCCGGCAAGCACGCGCTCTTTGCGTTCAAGTCGCACAGGGACTAAACAGCTCGCGCCAAAACGAGGCTGGGAGCAGAGATATGAACGGCGCGCAAACGCTCGCGCAGACCTTGGTCAACTGCGGCGTGGAGGTCTGTTTCGCCAATCCCGGCACCTCCGAGATGCATCTGGTCGGCGCGCTCGATTCCAACCCGCGCCTGCGCGGGGTGTTGTGCTTGTTCGAGGGCGTCGCGACCGGCGCCGCCGATGGCTACGGCCGCATCGCCGGCAAGCCCGCCGCGACGCTTCTGCACCTCGGCCCCGGCCTCGCAAACGGCCTCGCCAATCTGCACAACGCGCGACGAGCGGCGACGCCGATCGTCAACGTCATCGGCGACCACGCGATCGATCACGTCCGTTACGATGCGCCGTTGACTGCCGACGTCATCGGAATCGCGCGCCCGGTCTCGGCTTGGGTGCGGCGGTCGCGGAACGCCGCCTCGGTCGCTGGCGACGCCGCGCGCGCCGTGCAGGCCGCCTGCGCCGCGCCTGGCGGCGTGGCAACGCTGATCGTGCCCGCCGATTGCGCGTGGAGCCCGGCCGAGCGCGCGGCCGAACGATTGCCCGACGTCGCGCCGGCGGTCGTCTCGGCCGATACGGTGGAGAGCGTCGCGCGCCTGCTCGTCAACGGCAAAAGGTCGGCGATGCTGCTGCGCGGGTCAGCGCTCCTCGGCGACGCCCTGGAGGGGGCTGGCCGCGTCCAAGCCAAGACCGGCGCGCGGCTGCTGTGCGACACTTTCTCTCCTCACACCCAGCTCGGCGCCGGCCGCGTCGTCGTCGAGCGCCTGCCCTATTTCGCCGAGAACATCGTCGCGTTTCTCAGCGGCGTGGAGCAGCTCGTGCTGGTCGGCGCCGAGGCGCCGGTATCGTTCTTCGCCTATCCCGGCAAGCCGGGCTGTTGTGCGCCAGATGGTTGCAAGATCGTCTATCTCGCCCACGCCGACGAGGACGGCGCGAGAGCGACGATCGACCTCGCCGACGCCCTTGGCACGCCCGGCAAGCCGCCCATGCGTGCGCCGCTCGATGTGCCCTCGCTGCCGACCGGCGCGCTCGACGCCTCCGCCGTCGTGCGGACCATCGCCCATCTCACGCCAGAAGATGCCGTTGTGATCGACGAGGGCCTTACTTCCAGCCAAGCGCTGCAAGCGGCGCTGGCGCGCGCCCGGCCGCACGACCATCTGCCGCTCACCGGCGGCGCGATCGGCGGCGGATTGCCGCTCACGGTCGGCGCGGCGGTGGCCGCGCCCGGCCGCAAGGTCGTCTGCGCGCAAGCGGACGGCAGCGGCGCCTACACGATGCAGGCGCTGTGGACGATGGCGCGCGAGAAGCTCGATGCGACGGTGGTCGTCTTCGCCAATCGCTCCTACGCGATCCTGAACATCGAGGCCGAGCGGGTCGGCGCCGCGCTCAGCGCCAAAGGGCGGGCGCTGCTCGACCTGCACGATCCGGAGCTGAATTGGACGCGGATCGCCGCGGGCATGGGCGTCGAAGCGAGCCGTGCGACCACTGCGGAGGCGTTCGTCCAGCAGTACCGGTCAGCGATGAACGGCGGCGGCCCGCGGCTGATCGAGGCGATGATCTAGCGGTTCGAATCTGGCGCTTGATGCCCTACTTGGCGAATAGCTAGACGACCAGGCTCGACCGGACTCGGACCTTCCGCCACCCGTGCCCGGGTGACCGGTTCTGGCCGCTCCCAGCCAATACGGCGGTTCTTGAAAGTGGATGCGATGCCGGCGAGGCGCTTTCGGCGACCATGGTGAATCGGCCGCTCGGTGACGCGCCTAAACGACACTCCGGCGCCATCTCCATCCACTGCATCTTGAGCCGAAAGTCATGTTATTCCCGCAATCGCAGGCCGTGCCGCGAAGAATACGGTTCTATCCTCCTCAAAATTCCATCGATCCTGCGGACTGTGTCTCGTGCCAGATCCAGCCCGCGTTTGTGCGTTTATTTCACGGTCCTCATTCGGGGGAAGCGCCGTGTCGAAAAATGTTCATTTGCCATTCCAGCAGCGACAATTTCGAGGCGGAGGCGTTCGCCGATTGGCGGAGCGGAGCGGCTCGCGCCCCCGGGCGAACGGAGCCCGCTCATTTGGTCAGCGCCTTGCGGAACGCTTGCAACTCGATCTCCCGCTTCGCGTCCGTCTTCGGATAGCTCATTCCGAGCCCCTCCAGCGTGTCGAGGACGATTTGCGAGACGATCAGACGGGCGTTTTCCTTGTCGTCGGCGGGAACCACATACCAAGGCGCCTCGGCGGTGCTCGTCTCGCTCAGACATTGCGCGTAGGCTTCGGCGTAGCCGTCCCAGAATTCGCGCTCCTTCAAGTCGGCGTCGCTGAATTTCCAGTTCTTCTCCGGGTCGTCGATGCGCTCGAGAAAGCGTTTGCGCTGCTCCTCCTTCGAGAGATGAAGAAAGACTTTGACGACGCGGGTTCCGTTGACGTCGAGGTGCCTTTCAAAGTCGTTGATCGAGCGGTAGCGCTCGCGCCAGAGCTTTTTGTCGTGACGCGGCGGGTCGGGGATAGCCTCCCGATCGAGAATCTCTCGGTGCACGCGAACCACGAGCACCTCTTCGTAGTAGGATCGGTTGAAGATCGCGATCCGCCCGCGCTCGGGCAGGTCCCGCGCCGTGCGCCAGAGGAAATCGTGCTCCAGCTCGGCCTCCGACGGTTGCTTGAAACTATAGACGCGGCATCCCTGAGGATTGACGCCCGACATCACGTGGCGGATCGCGCCGTCCTTTCCCGCCGCGTCGGTCGCCTGAAAGATCACCAACACGGCATGGCGATTGGCGGCGTAGTGGAGTTCCTGCAGGGCGGCGAGTTTGGCGACATGGTCCTCCAGCAGGCTCTTGTACTGCTCCTTGGATTTGTAGATCGGATCGACCTTGGTCGGCCATTTCTCCAAATCAACCTTGTCGCCTTCGCGCACGCGAAAGTCTTTGGCTTCGATCTTCATGGCGACCCTTTCGGCGGCGCTGCGCCGCGGCTCTTGTTCGACGGCCTATTCGGCGGCGCGAGGCGCGTGGAGCGACGCGCGCTGGACGTCCGGCTTCGCCGGGGCGGTCTCGGATTCGTCCCTTCGCGTCGGCGCAGCCGCCGCGGTGGCGGCGAGAACGCGATAAGCGAGCAGCTTCAGCGGATCGGTGACGAAGAACCAACCCAGGGCATAGGCCCAGACCAGCGCCACCCAGCCCCACCAGAGCGGCGTCACGAGGAACCCGAACAGGCATATCGCCGTCGCCAGGATCTGCGTGCCGACGACCGCGCCCAGCAGGATCGGGGCCGGCCGGACCGTCCACCAGGGGCCGCGCGTGCGGGTCTGGAAGATCGTCAGATGACCGGCGACTGAAAGCAGCAGATACATCATGGTCTGAAGCTGCGGGCGGTCGACGTGGAAGACCCTGTCGCCGAGGTAGAATAACCCGAACGAGGCGATCGGGCCGACGAGCCCCAGTACGGTGGCGATCGTCAGAACCGTCCGCATGTCCCAGACTTCGGGCTGGTTGCGATAGCGGACATTGTCATAGGCGATCGACAGGATCGCGCCGTCGTTGAGCAGGGCGAGCATCACGATCATGATCGCGGTGACGGGGAAGAAGTTGAAGACGACGATCGCCATCGTCATGAACAGGAGCACGCGCAACGTCTCGGCGATGCGGTAGATCGCATAGCTGTTCATCCGCTGGAATATCTCGCGGCTCTCCTTGATCGCGTCGATGATCACGCCGAGCCCCGGCGCCACCAGCACGATGGAGGCGGCCGCGCGCGCGGCGTCGGTCGCGCCGGAGACCGCGAAGCCGCAATCGGCTTTCTTCAGCGCCGGCGCGTCGTTGACCCCGTCGCCCGTCATGCCGACGATGTGGTCGTGCTTCTGCATGACGTCGACAATGTGGAACTTGTGCTCCGGGAACACCTGGGCGAAGCCGTCGGCGTCCTCGATCTCCTTGGCGACCTCCGCCGTTTCCTCGGTCTTGGAATCGCCGAGTTCGCCCCCGTCGAGAATGTTCGCGCCCATCCCCAGGGTCTTGGCCATCTCGCGCGCGATCGCCAGCGCGTCGCCCGTCACCATCTTGATCTTGACGCCCATTGTGGCCGCCGTCGCGATGGTCTCCTTCGCGTCAACGCGCGGCGGGTCGAAGAGAGGCAACACCCCGAGCAATCGCCATTTCCCGTCGTCGTCGGCGCGCGCGACGCCCAGCGCGCGAAACCCGCGCGCGGCGAAGTCGTTGACGGCTTTGTCGACGGCCTCCTTGGCCGCGGCGGCGTTCGTCGAGAGCCCCAGGATGACCTGCGGCGCCCCCTTGGTGACCTTGAAGATCTTGCCGTCCTTGCCTTTCACCGTCGCTTCGGTGCGCTTGTGCACGGGATCGAACGGCGTGAAATGCGTGATCTCGAAGCGGTTCAGCGCGTCCTTGCCCTTCAGGCCGCCGAGCACCGCCTGATCGATGGTGTCGTCGTTTTCCTGTCGCGAGGCGAGCGCGCCGGCCAGGATGAGATCGTCGGGAGTGACCCCGTCCAGGCAGAACGGCTCTCCGAGCGTCAGCTTGTTCTGCGTCAGCGTGCCCGTCTTGTCGGCGCAGAGCACGTCGACGCCGGCCAGTTCCTCGATCGCGACGAGTTTGCTGACGATCGCCTGTTTTTTCGCGAGCTTGCGCGCCCCCACCGCCATCGTCACCGACAACACCGTAGGCATCGCCACGGGAATGGCGGCCACGGTCAGGACGAGCGCGAATTGCAGCGTCGTGAGAATGGCTTCGCCGCGATAGATCGAGAGCGCGAGGATCACGGCCACCATGATCAACGCGAGAACGATGAGAAAGTCGCCGATCTTCAGTACGGCCTTCTGGAAATGGCTGACCGTGACCGCCGTCTCGACCAGTTCCGCCGTCCTGCCGAAATAGGTTTTTCCGCCCGTCGCATAGACGAGCGCGTCGATCTCGCCGCGACGAATGATCGAGCCGGAGAAAACCGCGTCGCCGGATTTTCGGGTCGCCGGCAAAGATTCTCCCGTCAGCGCCGATTGATCCACGGAGATTTCATCGCCGTCCAGCAATCGCGCGTCGGCGGGAACGATATCGCCTAAACGCAGTCGGATCGCGTCGCCGGGAACCAGGTCTTTCGCGGACGGCGTTATCCATTTTCCGCCACGCTTGACGCGCGCCTTGATCGCCAGCCGCGCCTTCAAGGCGTCGATCGCGTTGCCGGCTTCGCGCTCTTCCCAGAAGCCGATGGTGGCGTTGGCGAGGAGCAGAACGAGAATGATGAAGAAATCGGGCCAGTGGCGGACGATGGCCGAGAGCACCACCGCGACTTCGATCATCCACGGAATGGGGCCCCAGAAGTAGCCGAGGAATTTGAGCAGCGCGTTTGTTTTCTTTTCCGCGATCTCGTTGGGGCCATACTGAGTGAGCCGCTTCTTCGCCTCGTCCTCGCTGAGGCCGTCCGGAGATGAGCTGAGTCTCTTTTCGACTTCTGGAAGCGGCAGTTTCTGCAGGTCGTCCTTGGCGACGGGCTTCGTATCGGGCGTTTTGGGAGGATCGGTGTGGGTCGCCATCTCGGAACTTCCTTCGTGCCTGTCGGAGTCGCGAAGGTCTGGAGGCGCCGGGTCGGCGCTCTCGATCGCAGCCACACGAATCCATCGCCCGCGTATGAGGATCTGCATTCCGGCGCCCTTTGTGGAAAAGCCCTAGGGCGTCGGCGCGATCGAACGAACGCGCGCCCGATCTTCGAGATTGCGCCGTAGGGGTCACGGCCCGGCAGCCTCGGAATCTACTCAAATCTCCCAGGTCGCCAAACGTGTCAGTCCGAGCGCGGCCCTCAATTGCGGCAATTGCGGCGACACCCGCTCATTTTCCTTTCTGGCCCGCTCGCATCGTGCCGGACTGCGCCAGTCGCCGTGATCCCAACCCGGTCGACTCCCGCGGCCGCCCGTCAGCAGCATGAGCGGGATCACACTGCCGCCGACAATGTCCGACCGCGTCGCCGCAGAGGCGCCGCCCGCCGAACCGCCCCGCCGCTACGCCCGCCCGCCTTCCCCGACAAGATCGAGAAAACTGCGCACCAGGGGCACGCGCCGGCGCTCTTCGAGGCAGACGACGTATTCGGCGACGGAGAAATCGGCGCCGGTGAGCGCCAGCTTGGCGAAGCCGGCGTCGGCGGCGATCTCGCTGTCGAACACGACGCCGACGCCGAAGCCCGCCGCCACCGCCTCGCGCACCGCTTCGCGCGTCTGGACTTCGAAAAGCGCGCCGGGGCGCACTTCGCTCTCGGCAAGGCGCCCCTCGAAGACTTCGCGGGTGATCGAGCCGCGCTCGCGGATGACGACGTCTTGGCCGGCGAATTCGCTGACGGCGACCTCGCTCCGCCGAGCCCAGGGATGGCCGATCGGCGCGAAGGCGACGAGCCGATCGGCGCGCAGGCCCACGCTATGGATTTTCGGGTCCGAGGTGCGTTGAGCGGCGACCGCGACGTCGACCGAACAGTCGAGAAGCCGCCGCAGCACCTCGGACGAATTGCCGATCTCGAGCGAAAACGTGAGGCCGGCGTGGCGGCGCTTCAGGCGGGCGAGCAGCGGCATGACGTGGGCGGCGTTGTCGGCGGCGACCCGCAGATGGCCGCGGGTGAGGGCGCGAGCGCCCGACAGCAGCGCCGCCGCCTCGTCCTCGGCGGCGAAGAGGCGCGTCGTCACCTCAAGCAGGCTTTGCCCGAGCGGCGTCAGCGCAATGGCGCGCCCGCGCCGGTCGAACAGCTGCACTCCGCTCCCGAGTTCGAGAGCGCGAACCTGGGCCGAAAGCGTCGGCTGGCTCAGCCGCAGCGCCCGGGCGGCCTTGGTGAAGCTTCCCGCCAACGCCACCGCGTGAAAGGCGCGCAGGCCCGTCATGGTCATCAGGGATCGCCGTTCTATAGATTGCTTCTATGGATGTTATAATAACATCGTATTGGACGAATAGAAGCAGCGGTCATAGAAAAGGCGCCCCGACGCCAGATCGAAAGACGCCCGATGCCCGCCGTGCTTTCTCCCCCACGCCAACCCGCTCGCTCCGAAACCGGCGATCCCCTGCTGCTGACGCCCGGCCCGCTGACGACCTCGAAGTCGGTCAAAGAGGCCATGGTCCATGATTGGGGCTCGCGCGACGCGGCCTTCATCGCCCTCAATCGGACCGTGCTCGAGCGCCTGCCGGAAATCGTCCATGGCGAAGGGCGCTACGTCACCGTCCCCATGCAGGGCTCGGGCACTTTTGCGGTGGAAGCGATGTTGACGACCTTCGTGCCGAGGGCCGGCAAGGCGCTCGTGCTGATCAACGGCGCCTATGGCCAGCGCGCCCGGCGCATTCTCGAGATCGCCGGGCGCGCGGTCGAGATCTATGAAACGCCGGAGGACACCCCGCCCGACCTCGGCGCCGTCGACCGCATCCTTAGGAATTTGCCTGACGTCACCCACGTGTTCGCCGTCCATTGCGAAACGACCAGCGGCATCCTCAATCCGATCGAGGCCATCGCGGCGCTCGCCGCCCGCCACGGCAAGCGCCTGCTGATCGACGCCATGAGCGCCTTCGGCGCCCTGCCGCTCGATTCGCGCGCCGTCGCCTTCGACGCCGTCGCGGCGTCGGCCAACAAGTGCCTGGAAGGCGTGCCCGGGCTCGCCTTCGTCGTCTGCCGCCACGAGGCCTTGGCGGAGACCAAGGGCAATGCGACGACCTTGACGCTCGATCTCTTCGATCAGCGGCAAAACCTCGACAAGACCGGCCAGTATCGCTTCACGCCGCCGATTCACGTCATCGTCGCGTTCCACCGGGCGCTGGAGGAATTCTGGGCCGAGGGCGGGGTCGATGGCCGCGGCGGGCGCTACGCCGAGAACGCCCGCGTTCTGATTGCGGGCATGCGGGGGCTCGGCTTCAAGACGCTGCTTGCCGATGCGCTGCAGGCGCCGATCATCGCCACCTTCCATACCCCGACCCATCCCAACTTCGTCTTTCCGCGCTTCTACGACGCGCTGAAGGCGCGCGGCTACGTCATCTATCCCGGCAAGCTCACCGTCGCCGATTCCTTCCGCATCGGCTGCATCGGCCGTCTTTATCCCGAGGACATGCGCGGCGCGCTGCAAGCCGTGCGCGAAGTTCTGGCCGACATGGCCGTCGAGCTCGTCGCGTCGCCGACCGCTTGAGGAGAGGGACATGAATACGCAGAGCCACGTTGGCCAGCGCGTCGTCGCCAACGGCCGCCACTATCGCTGGCCCGCGGCGCCGACCGTCGTCATTTGCCTCGACGGATCGGAGCCAGGCTACATCGAGCGCGCCATCGCGCGCGGGCTCGCCCCCCATCTCGATCGCCTGATGCGGATGGGCGCGAACCTTCTCGCCGCCTCGGTCATCCCGAGCTTCACCAATCCCAACAACATCTCGATCGTCACGGGCGTGCCGCCGAAGGTCCACGGCATCGCCGGGAATTATTTCCTCGATCCCGAGACCGGCGAGGAGGTGATGATGAACGAAGCCCGCTTCATGCGCGCCGACACCATCATGAAGGCGTTTTGCGACGCCGGCGCAAGGGTCGCGGTGGTGACCGCCAAGGACAAGCTGCGCGCGCTGCTCGCCAAGGGGCTCGACTTCGCCTCGGGGCGGGCGATCGCCTTCTCGGCGGAGAAGGCGGATGAGGCGACGCGGGCCGAAAACGGCTTGGCGAACGCGCTGGAGTTTGTCGGCATGCCGCTGCCCGGCGTCTATTCGGCGGCGCTGTCGGAATTCGTCTTCGCCGCCGGCGTCAAGATCGTCAACGCCTTCCGGCCGGAGGTGATGTATCTCTCGACCACCGACTACGTGCAGCACAAGGCCGCGCCCGGCTCGGAGGTCGCCAACGCCTTCTACGCGATGGTCGACCGCTACGTCGGCCAGCTCGACGCGGCCGGCTGCGTCGTCGCGCTGACCGCCGATCACGGCATGAACGACAAGCACCTGGCGAACGGCGAGCCCGACGTGATCTATCTCCAGGACGTGCTCGACGGCCTGATCGGCGCCGGCGCGGCGCGCGTCATCCTGCCGATCACCGACCCCTACGTCGCCCACCACGGCGCGCTGGGGTCGTTCGCCACCGTCTACTTGCCCAAGGACGCCGACCGGCAAGGCGTTCTGCAAGCGCTGAAAAGCCTGCCCGGCGTCGACGACGCCATCGACAACGCCGAGGCGTGCGCGCGCTTCGAACTGCCCTCCGACAGGATCGGCGACGTCGTCGTCGTCTCGGGACGCCATAAGGTCTTGGGGACAACGCGCGCCAAGCACGACCTTTCCGGCCTCGCCGAGCCGCTGCGCTCGCACGGCGGCCTTCTCGAGCAGACGGTGCCGATGATCCTCAATCGGCCCCTCGCCGCCCCCGCCGGGACGGCTTTGCGCAACTTCGACGTCTTTCACGTCGCCCTCAATCTCGTGGCCTGACCGATGAACGCTTTGGAGAAACCCGCCATCCGCCGCGAGGCGATGCGCATCGCCGGCAAGCCGGTGGAGACCGGCGAGGCGATCGAGGTGCGCAATCCCTACAACGGCGACGTCGTCGGCACGGTCCCCGCCGGCCGGCCCGAGCACGTGCGCGAGGCCTTCGCCAAGGCGAGGGCCTTCAAGGCCAAG
The DNA here is from genome assembly GCA_963755075.1 of uncultured Alphaproteobacteria bacterium. Taxonomy (GTDB): domain Bacteria; phylum Pseudomonadota; class Alphaproteobacteria; order Rhizobiales; family Beijerinckiaceae; genus Roseiarcus. The sequence goes on along the minus strand of CAVWKL010000228.1, from coordinate 10,475 downwards.
CTGACGCGCTACGAGCGTCAGCGCATCCTCCAACGCACGGCCGAGCTCTTGCGCGACCGCAAGGACGCGTTCGCGCGCCTCATCACCGCCGAATCGGGCCTCTGTTGGAAGGATTCGCTCTACGAGGCGACCCGCGCCTACGACGTCTGGTCCTTCGCAGCCCAACTCGTCATCAAGGACGACGGCGAGATCTATTCCTGCGACGTCAGCCCGAATGGCAAGAGCCGCAAGATCTACACCCTGCGCACGCCGCTCCTCGGCGCGATTGCGGCGATCACGCCGTTCAACCATCCCTTGAACATGGTCAGCCACAAGCTCGCGCCGGCGATCGCCACCAACAACCGCACGGTGCTGAAGCCGACCGAACTGACGCCGCTGACCGCGCTCGCCCTCGCCGATGTGCTCTACGAAGCCGGACTGCCGCCCGAAATGCTCTCCGTCGTCACCGGCAATCCCGCGACGCTCGGCGATGCGATGATCACCGACCCGGACGCCGACCTCGTCACCTTCACCGGCTCGGTGCGGGTCGGCAAATATATCGCCGGGAAGGCCGGCTACCGGCGGCTGGTGCTTGAGCTCGGCGGCAACGATCCGCTGATCGTCATGGAGGACGCCGATCTCGACCGCGCCGCGGATCTGGCGGTGCAAGGGGCGACGAAGAATTCCGGCCAGCGCTGCACCGCCGTCAAGCGCATCCTGGTGGTCGACAGCGTCGCCGACCGCTTCGTCGAGAAAGTCCTGCCGCGCGCCAAGGCGTTGAAGGCGGGCGATCCGATGGATCCCGACACCGACGTCGGAACGGTGATCAACGAGCGCTCGGCCATGCTGTTCGAGGCCCGCGTCCGCGACGCGGTCGCCAAGGGCGCGAATCTGTTGCATGGCGGGGAGCGGCGCGGAGCGCTCTTTCCGCCGTGCGTCGTCGACCGCGTGCCGTTCGATTGCGAGCTGGTGCGCGAGGAGACCTTCGGCCCGGTGATTCCGATCATTCGCTGCCCCGACGACATCGCCCGCGTGATCGCCATCTCCAATTCGACGGCGTTCGGCCTGTCCTCCGGGGTCTGCACCGATCGATGGGACTATATCGCCCGCTTCGTCAGCGAGCTCGAAGTCGGCACCGTCAACGTCTGGGAGGCGCCCGGCTACCGCATCGAAATGTCGCCTTTCGGCGGCGTCAAAAACTCCGGCCTCGGCTATAAGGAGGGCGTCGTCGAGGCGATGAAGAGCTTCACCAACGTGCGTACGTATTCTTTGCCGTGGCCGACCTGAGCGGCGGCGCGCAGCCAGGGAGGGGGCGATGACGGGCGACGATCTGCCGCCGAGCGAGGGCGACGTCAATCGGTCCCCGGCGCGCGCCGCCTGGCGGGCGGGCCTGGGAGAGGCGGCCCGCGCCGCGCTCGATGAGGACGAGCGCTATTTCCTGCGCCAATCGCTGTCGACCCCCTGCCTCACCGAGATCGTGCGCGCCGAGGGCGCGATCCTGACCGACGTCGAGGGCCGGCGCATCCTCGACTTTCACGGCAACAGCGTCCATCAGCTCGGCCACGGCCACCCCAAGGTCGTCGCCGCCGTCAAGGCCGCGATCGACGTCCTGCCGTTTTGTCCGCGCCGCTACGCCAACGCCCATGCGACGGCGTTGGCGCGCCGCCTGGTCGAGACGGCGCCCGAAGGCCTCGACAAGGTCCTCTTCGCGCCGAGCGGCGCAGCGGCGATCAGCATGGCGCTGAAGCTCGCGCGCTACGCCACCGGCCGCCACAAGACGCTGTCGCTGTGGGACTCGTTCCACGGCGCCAATCTCGATGCGATCGGCGTCGGCGGCGAGGCCATGTTTCGGCGCGGCCTCGGACCGATGACGCCGGGCGCCGAGCACCTGCCGCCGCTCGATCTGGCGCGCCGCTTCTTCGGCGACGATCGGCCGTTCGAGCGTTTCGCCGACTATGTCGACTACGTCCTTGGGATTCAGGGCGACGTCGGCGCGCTGATCGCCGAGCCGATGCGCTGGACCAGCGTCGAAGCGCCGCCGCCGGAATTCTGGCCGCGGGTGCGCGCCTCCTGCCGGCGCCACGGCGCGCTGCTGATCTTCGATGAAATCCCGAGCTGCCTGGCGCGCACCGGCGCGCTCTACGCCTGCCAACGGGTGGGCGCGACGCCCGACATCCTGGTCATCGGCAAGGGGCTCGGCGGCGGCGTGATGCCGCTGGCGGCGATCCTCGCCGCCGCGCCGCTCGATTGCGCGCCCGAGGCGGCGCTCGGCCATTACACCCACGAAAAAAGTCCCGTCGCTTGCGCCGCCGCGCTGGCGACGCTCGACGTCATCGCCGAGGAGAAGTTGATCGCCCGGGCGGCCGAACTCGGCCGACGCGGCCTCGAGCGGCTGCAGGCCATCAAGGGGCGCCATCGGGCGATCCGCGACGTGCGCGCGCTCGGCTGCTATTTCGGCGTCGAAATCGGCGGTCCGGACGCCGCCGCGCGCGCCGACCGGCTGATGTATCGCTGTCTCGCCAAGGGGCTGAGCTTCAAGCTCGGCGGCGGCGTCGTCGTCACGCTGTGCCCGCCGCTGACCATTCCCCTCGACGAATTCGACGCCGCCTTGGCGATCCTCGACGAGGCCCTGGCCGACGGCGCGGCTGGCGGATGAGGCCAAGGCCGCGCGCGCGTCGCCGTAGCGTCATATGAGTGTCGTATCAACAGCCTAGGCGATCATCGACTCCTTTCGAGTCCACGAGGATACGTCCATGAAATCGCTGTTGAGCGCCTTGCTCGTTTCCGCCGCATTCGCGACGCCCGCGTTCGCGGCCTCCGACGTCGTCACGATCTATGCCGCCGACGGCCTGCATGACGGCAAGGGCAGCTGGTTCGAGACCCAATTCGACGCCTTCACCAAGGCGACGGGCGTCAAAGTTCAGTATGTCGAGGCCGGCTCGGGCGGCGTCGTCGAGCGCGTCGCCAAGGAGAAGTCGAACCCGCAGGCCGACGTGCTCGTCACCCTGCCGCCCTTCATCCAGCGCGCCGAGGCCGAAGGCCTGCTGCAGAAGTTCAAGCCGGAAGCGGCGGCGCAGATCGACGGCGGCGACGGTCGCTATCAGCCGCTGGTCAACAATTACCTGAGCTTCATTTACGACTCGGCCGCGCTCAAGGCCCCGCCGGCGACTTACGACGAACTGCTCGATCCCAAGTTCAAGGGCAAGATCCAGTATTCGACGCCCGGCCAGGCCGGCGACGGCACCGCGGTGATGCTGCAGGTCATCCACTCCTTCGGCGGCAAGGACGCCGGCTTCGACTATCTCAAGAAGCTGCAGGCCAACAACGTCGGCCCGTCGGCGTCGACCGGCAAGCTGACCGCGCTCGTCAACAAGGGCGAGCTCTATGTCGCCAACGGCGACGTGCAGATGAACATGTCGCAGATGGCCGACGATCCGAACATCCGCGTGTTCTGGCCGGCCGGCCCGAACGGCGAGCATTCCGCGCTGCCGCTGCCCTATTACGTCGGCCTGGTCGCCGGCGCGCCCGACGCCGACAACGGCAAGAAGCTGATCGACTTCCTGCTCTCCAAGGAGGCGCAGGAGACCGTATCCTCGGTTGCGATCGGCGTTCCGGTGCGCAAGGACGTCACGCCGACCGACGCCAATTTCCCAAGCTGCAAGACGCCCTGAAGGGCGTGACCATCTGGACGCCCGACTGGGCCCAGGTGCTCAAGGATCTGCCGGCCGACGTAAAACGCTGGCACGAAGTCACTGGGAGCTGACGTGACCGTCTCCGCCGCCGTTAACCCGACGGCAATCGCTCCGTCGCCGGGAAAGCGGCGGCCGGCCCGGACGTAACATTCGACAGGGTCAGCGTCGCGTATCGCGGCGCTGTCGTCTTGAAGCCGCTGACCATGGCGGTGGCGGCGGGCGAAATTCTCGCCATGATCGGGCCGTCGGGCTCGGGCAAGACAACGGCTTTGCGCGCGGTCGCCGGCTTCGTGCGCCCCGCCAGTGGGCGCATCCTCATCGGCGGAACCGACGTGACCAACCTGCCGCCTTACGAGCGCGGCTTGGCGATGGTCGTGCAGAATTACGCGCTATTTCCGCACATGCGTGTTTCCGAGAACGTCGCTTTCGGGCTCAACGCGCGCGGCGCCGCCAAGGACCTGATCGCCCAGCGCGTCGAAGAATCGCTGCGCATCGTCGGCATGTCGCAATATTCCAGGCGCGTTCCCGCGCGAATTGTCCGGCGGTCAGCAGCAGCGCGTGGCGATCGCGCGCGCGCTCGCGGTGCGTCCGCGCGTGCTGCTTGCTGGACGAACCGCTGTCGGCGCTCGACGCGCAAATTCGCCGCTCGATGGTCGAGGAGATCGCCAGGCTGCATGCCGATCTGCCCGACCTGACCATTCTCTATGTCACGCACGACCAGAGCGAGGCGCTGACGCTCGCCGACCGCATCGCGATCCTCAAGGACGGCGAATTGAGCGCGATCGGCCGCACCGGCGAACTCTATCGCCGCCCGCCCAACCGCTTCGCCGCCGAGTTCCTCGGCCGCGCCAATCTGCTGCCGGCGGTCGTCGAGGGGAGGCGCCGGACCAGCGGCTTCGTCGCCGTCCGCGTCGGCGACGCCAAGGTCGTCGTGGCGGGCGACGACCGCCCGCCGGCGCGCGGCGCCTCCTCTGCGTGCGGCCGCAGAATCTGACCCTGACCGGCGACGCCGAACGATCGAACCGCATCGACGGCGGTGCTGCGCGAAATCCATTGGCAGGGCGAACTGACCCATCTCGTCGCCGCGGTCGGCGACGCGATCCTGCGCGTCGTCGCGACGCGGCTGCCGACACCCGCCCGCGCGCGGCGAACAGCTCGATTTCTTCTTCTCGCCTGCCGACGCCAACCTGATCGAGGAAGACGCGCGTGTCTGACTCCGTCGCGCTCGCGCCGCGCGCGGCCAAACTCAATCTCGGCGGCTGGTGGATCGCGCCGCCGCTGATCGTGCTGGCGCTGCTGTTCCTCTATCCGCTGCCCTGATCGCGCGCGCCGCGCTCATGGACGAAGCCGGCGCGCTGAATTTCGCCGCCGCGTTCGAGGTCCTGAACTCCAGGGCGTTCCTCAACGCCTTGCTCAATACCGCCGAGATCGCCGCTCGCCTCGACCCTCGGATGCGTGGTCCTCGGGCTGACGCTCGGACTGATCCTCGCCTTCGCGCCGTTCCCGGCGCGGGCCTGGTCGCGCAGATCATCGACACCTTCATCGCGCTGCCGACCTTCCTGGTGACGCTCGCCTTCACGTTCCTCTATGGCTCGGCGGGCATACTCAACGGCGCGCTGACCTCGGGCCTGGGCCTCGATCATCCGCCGGTCGATTTTCTCTATTCGGCCTGGGGCGTCATCCTCGCGGAGGTCACGGTCTACACGCCCTTCGTGCTGCGCCCGCTGCTCGCCGCCTTTTCGCTTGTCGACCGCAGCCAGATCGAAGTCGCGAGCCTGCTCGGCGCGCGGCCGCTGCGCATCGTGCGCCAGGTCATCCTGCCGGCGGCGCTGCCCGCGATCGTCGCGGGCGGCAGTCTTTGCCTGCTGCTGACCGTCAACGAGTTCGGCATCGTGCTGTTCATCGGCGCCAAGGGCGTCATCACGCTGCCGCTGCTGATCTACGACAAGGCGATCCAGGAATCGGACTATCAGGCCGCCTGCGCGATCGCGATCGTCAATGTCGCGCTGTCGCTTGGCCTGTTCAGCCTTTATCGCTTCGCCGCGCGCGGCCCGAGTTCGACCAAACGAGCATCGGTCAGCCTCCCAGCCGGCGCGCGGCGAAGCGGTAAAGGCTGAAAAGAGTGAGAGACAGCGCGACGTTGACGATCGCGATGGCGCAGGCGCCCTGATAATCCGCCTCCTGGATCGCCTTGTCGTAGATCAGCAGCGGCAGCGTGATGACGCCCTTGGCGCCGATGAAGAGCACGATGCCGAATTCGTTGACGGTGAGCAGCAAGCACAGACTGCCGCCCGCCACGATCGCCGGCAGCGCGGCGGGAAGGATGATCTGACTCACGATCCGCAGCGGTCGCGCGCCGAGCAGGCTCGCCACTTCGATCTGAGAGCGGTCGATCAGAGAAAAAGCCGCGAGCAGCGGGCGCAACACGAAGGGCGTGTAGACCGTCACCTCGGCCAGGATGACGCCCCATGCCGAGTAGAGAAAATCGACCGGCGGATGCTCCAGGCCGAGCCCTTGCACCAACGCGCCGTTCAGGATGCCCGCCGAGCCGTAGAGGAAGGTGAAGGCCAGCGTCACCAGGAAGGTCGGCAGGGCGATGAAGGTGTCGATGACTTGGGCGACCAGGGGCGCTCCGGGGAATGGGGCGAAGGCGAAGATCAGTCCGAGCGCGAGGCCGAGGACCACGCATCCGATGGTCGAGGCGGCGGCGATCTCGGCGGTGTTGAGCAAGGCGTTGAGGAACGCCCTCGAGTTCAAAACCTCGATCGCGCCGGCGAAATTCAGCGCGCCCGCGTCGTCCAAGAGCGCGGCGCGCGCGATCAGGATCAAGGGGTAGAGGAACAACAGCGCCAGCACGATCAACGGCGGCGCGATCCACCATCCCACGAGATTGAGCTTGGCCGCGCGCGGCGCGAGCGCGACCGCGTTAGACACTTGCGGCTTCCTCGATCAGGCTCGCGTCGGCCGGCGCGAAGAACAAATCGAGCCGCTCGCCGCGCGCCGGCGGATGGGGCAACCGCGTCGCGACGACGCGCAGGATCGCTGAGCCGACTTCCGCGACCAGGTGGGTCAATTCGCCCTGCCAATGGATTTCGCGCAGCACTGCGGTGATCCGGTTCGAGCGCTCGGCGTCGCCGGTGAGGGTGAGGTTCTGCGGCCGCACGCATAAGAGAAGCCGCGCGCCCGGCGGGTGGTCGCGCCCGGCCGCCACGACTTTCGCCTCGCCGGCGCGAACCGCGAGAAAGCCGTTCTCCGGCGCCTCGCCTTCGACGACCGCCGGCAGCAAATTGGCGCGCCCGAGGAATTCGGCGGCGAAACGATTGGGCGGACGGCGGTAGAGCTCGCCAGTGCGGCCGATGGCGCACAATTCGCCGTCCCGGAGGATCGCGATGCGGTCGGCGAGCGTCAGCGCCTCGCTCTGGTCGTGGGTGACGTAGAGAATGGTCAGATCGGGCAGATCGGCGTGGAGCCTGGCGATTTCCTCGACCATCGAGCGGCGAATCTGGGCGTCGAGCGCCGACAACGGCTCGTCGAGAAGCAACACCCGCGGCCGCACGGCGAGCGCGCGCGCGATCGCCACGCGCTGCTGCTGACCGCCGGACAATTCGCGCGGGAACCGCCTGGAGTACTGCGGCATGCCGACGATGCGCAGCGACTCCTCGACGCGTTGGGCGATCAGCTCCTTGGCCGCGCCGCGCGCATTGAGCCCGAAGGCGACGTTCTCGGAAACGCGCATGTGCGGAAACAGCGCATAATTCTGCACCACCATCGCCAAGCCGCGCTCGTAGGGCGGCAGGTTCGTCACGTCGGTTCCGCCGATGAGGATGCGCCCGGAGGCGGGGCGCACGAAGCCGGCGACCGCGCGCAGCGCGGTCGTCTTGCCGGAGCCCGAGGGCCCGATCATGGCGAGGATTTCGCCCGCCGCCACTTCCATCGTCAGCGGCTTGAGAACCACAGCGCCGCGGTAGGCGACGCTGACTTTGTCGAAGGCGACGTCCGAGCCCGCCGCCGCTTTCGCGGCGACGGAGGATTCCGCGGAAGTGAAGGCGGCGGAGAGGGTCAAATCAGCTCCCGGTGACTTCGTGCCAACGCTTGACGTCGGCCGGCAGGTCTTTCAGGACCTGGGCCCAGTCCGGCGTCCAAACGGTCACGCCCTTCAGGAGGGCGTTCAGCTTGGCGAAATTGGCGTCGGTCGGCGTGACGTCCTTACGCACCGGCACGCCGATCGCCACCGAAGAGACGGTCGCCTGGGCTTCCTTGCTGAGCAGGAACTCGATCAGCTTCTTGCCGTTTTCGGCGTCGGGCGCGCCGGTGACCAGGCCGACGTAGTAGGGCAGCGGCAGAGCGGAATGCTCGCCGTTCGGGCCGGCCGGCCAGAACACCTGGATGTTCGGATCGTCGGCCATCTGCGACAGGTTCATCTGCACGTCGCCGTTGGAGACGTAGAGCTCGCCCTTGTTGACGAGCGCGGTCAGCTTGCCGGTCGACGACGACGGGCCGACGTTGTTGGCCTGTAGCTTCTTGAGATAGTCGAAGCCGGCGTCCTTGCCGCCGAAGGAGTGGATGACCTGGAGCATCACCGCGGTGCCGTCGCCGGCCTGGCCGGGCGTCGAATACTGGATCTTGCCCTTGAACTTGGGATCGAGCAGTTCGTCGTAAGTCGCCGGCGGGGCCTTGAGCGCGGCCGAGTCGTAAATGAAGGCCAGGTAGTTGTTGACCAGCGGCTGATAGCTATCGTCGCCGCCGTCGATCTGCGCCGCCGCTTCCGGCTTGAACTTCTGCAGCAGGCCTTCGGCCTCGGCGCGCTGGATGAAGGGCGGCAGGGTGACGAGCACGTCGGCCTGCGGGTTCGAACTTCTCCTTGGCGACGCGTTCGACGACGCCGCCCGAGCCGGCCTCGACATACTGAACTTTGACGCCCGTCGCCTTGGTGAAGGCGTCGAATTGCGTCTCGAACCAGCTGCCTTTGCCGTCGTGCAGGCCGTCGGCGGCATAGATCGTGACGACGTCGGAGGCCGCGAACGCGGGCGTCGCGAATGCGGCGGAAACGAGCAAGGCGCTCAACAGCGATTTCATGGACGTATCCTCGTGGACTCGAAAGGAGTCGATGATCGCCTAGGCTGTTGATACGACACTCATATGACGCTACGGCGACGCGCGCGCGGCCTTGGCCTCATCCGCCAGCCGCGCCGTCGGCCAGGGCCTCGTCGAGGATCGCCAAGGCGGCGTCGAATTCGTCGAGGGGAATGGTCAGCGGCGGGCACAGCGTGACGACGACGCCGCCGCCGAGCTTGAAGCTCAGCCCCTTGGCGAGACAGCGATACATCAGCCGGTCGGCGCGCGCGGCGGCGTCCGGACCGCCGATTTCGACGCCGAAATAGCAGCCGAGCGCGCGCACGTCGCGGATCGCCCGATGGCGCCCCTTGATGGCCTGCAGCCGCTCGAGGCCGCGTCGGCCGAGTTCGGCCGCCCGGGCGATCAACTTCTCCTCGGCGATGACGTCGAGCGTCGCCAGCGCGGCGGCGCAAGCGACGGGACTTTTTTCGTGGGTGTAATGGCCGAGCGCCGCCTCGGGCGCGCAATCGAGCGGCGCGGCGGCGAGCATCGCCGCCAGCGGCATCATCCCGCCGCCGAGCCCCTTGCCGATCACCAGAATGTCGGGCGTCGCCCCCATTTGCTCGCAGGCGTAAAGCGTGCCGGTGCGCGCGAGGCAACTCGGGATTTCGTCGAAGATCAGCAACGCGCCGTGGCGGGCGCAGGAGGTCGCGCACCCGCGGCCAGAAGTCCGGCGGCGGCGCTTCGACCGTCGTCCAGCGCATCGGTTCGGCGATCAGCGCGCCGACGTCGCCCTGGACCTCGAGCACATAGTCGATATAGTCGGCGAAGCGCTCGAACGGCCGGTCGTCGCCGAAGAAGCGGCGCGCCAGATCGAGCGGCGGCAGGTGTTCGGCGCCCGGCGCCATCGGCCCGAGCCCGCGCCGAAACAAGGCCTCGCCGCCGACGCCGATCGTGTCGAGATTGGCGCCGTGGAACGAGTCCCACAGCGACAGCGTCTTGTGACGCCCGGTCGCGTAGCGCGCGAGTTTCAGCGCCATGCCGACCGCCGCCGCGCCGCTCGGCGCAAACAGAACCTTGTCGAGCCCGGCGGGCGAAGTTTCGACCAGGCGACGCGCGAGCGCGGTCGCCGTCGCGTTGGCGTAGCGGCGCGGACAGAACGGCAGGGTCTCCATTCGCGGCCTTGATCGCGGCGACGACTTTCGGATGGCCGTGGCCGAGCTGATGCACGCTGTTGCCGTGGAAATCGAAGATGCGCCGCCCCTCGACGTCGGTCAGCACCGCGCCCTCGGCCCGCACGATCTCAGTCAGGCACGGCGTCGACAGCGACTGACGCAGGAAGTAGCGCTCGTCCTCGTCGAGCGCGTCGCGCGCCCGCTCGCTCAGCGCGCCGCGCCACGCGGCGCGCGCCGGCGAACGTTCACGTCGCCTTCGCTCGGCGGCAGATCCTCACCCGTCATCGCCCCTCCCTGGCCGCCGCACGGCCACGGCAAAGAATACGTACGCACGTTGGTGAAGCTCTTCATCGCCTCGACGACGCCCTCCTTATAGCCGAGGCCGGAGTTTTTGACGCCGCCGAAAGGCGACATTTCGATGCGGTAGCCGGGCGCCTCCCAGACGTTGACGGTGCCGACTTCGAGCTCGCTGACGAAGCGGCGATATCGTCCCATCGATCGGTGCTGACCCCGGAGGACAGGCCGAACGCCGTCGAATTGGAGATGGGCGACACGGCGGCGATGTGAGTCGGGG
>CAVWKL010000227.1:0-3312 GCA_963755075.1 uncultured Alphaproteobacteria bacterium | reverse complement strand
AAGGCCTCGACGAGCGTGCGATGATAATTCGTGGTGGCGAACACCAGGTCGGACATGATGTCGTAGAGCGCGGCTCCCGCGGCGCGGCGGCGCGCATGGCCGCGCAGATTCGGGTCGATGGAGATTCGCCGCGGCGGCGAAAACGTCACCGTCGTCTTGGGAAACCAGCGGCGCCGGACCTGGGTGGTGGGAAGCCGCGAGAACGGCGCGCGGTCCGGTCCGTCGACCCGCACCGGGGTCACCAACGCATCGCCCCTCTCGGCGATGATCGCCGCCCCGTCGAAGATCTTGATTAGCGAGCCGGTGACGGCGCTGCTTCCTTCGGGAAAGATCACCAGTTGCCGACCGCGCTTGACTTCGTTGACCAGCGCGCGCGCCGCCATCGGGCGCGCCGGGTCGAGCAGGCGCGCATCGCATAGGTGCAAAAACGGCCGGATCCACCAAAGCTTCGCCATCGCCGAGTCGACGGCGACCACGGGCGCGTCGTCGAGCAGCGACAGAACGATCGGGGCGTCGAGCAACGAAACATGGTTGACCGCGATGATGGTGCGCGCGCCGGACCGAGCGACGGTTTCAAGGCCGACGACCTCGAGTCGCAACGCCACGCGCCACAGAACGCGCAACGCGAAGGCGACGAAATTGTTCGGCAGCCGGCGGAAGAAATAAATCGCCGCGACGACGTTGGCGAGCCCGAGCAGGATGAGCGCGATCGATTCGCTGAGGCCCGTCAGCTGCAGGAACAGCGTCGTGGCGAGCGATCCGGCGACCATGAAAATTGCGCTCAACGTATTGACCGCGCCCACGACGCGCGCGCGGCGATCCTCGCTCGCCCAGGTCTGCACCGCGGCGAAGATCGGAACCACGAACAGCCCTGCGGCGCAGGAGTAGGCGAGCACCTCGATCACGATGCGGCGCCCTTCCGCGCCGCTGAAAAACTCGACGAGGTCGATTTGCGCGCTCGCTTGCGGCATGGCGCTGGTCTGCAAGCCGAGGGCGACGGCAAGCCCAGCCATGATCAGCAGCAGAAACGGCGCCGGCGCAAGCTGAATGCGCCCGTGCGCCAGGGCTGCGGCGAGCAGCGATCCTGCGCCGATGCCGATGGCGAAGAAGAGATTGATCGCGGTCTCAACTTCGACGCCGCCGCCGATGCGCGATTTGATGATGACCGGGACCAGGGACAAGGTGACGGCGCCGACCATCCAGAACCAGCTCACCGCGATGGCGCCGACCCATTGACGATCGTCGGCCTTGAGCTCGCTGAGGATCGTGCGCGTCGCCGTCCACACGTTGAAGTCGATCTTGAGGCTCGGCGCGCCGATCCCGGTCGCCGGAATGAACAACGACGCGCCGTAGCATGCCCCCGCGACCACAAGGAGTTGCGCAACGACCGTCCACGCCGCGCGCCCGTCTGCGGCCGCGTAGCCGCCGACGACGAGACCGCAGATCACGGCGGCGAACGTTGCGCCTTCAACGAGCGCGTTGCCGGCGATCAGCTCCTCCGCCTTCAAGTGATCGGGAAGAATGCCGTACTTGATCGGCCCGAACAGGGCGGAGATGCAGCCCAGTCCGAACAATGCCGCATAGAGCAACGTGAGCGAAGAAAAATAGAACCCCGTCGCCGCGACCACTTGCACGAAGATTTCTGCAAACTTCAGCCGTCTGGCGACTGCGGCCTTGTCGTGAGCGTCGGCGATCTCGCCGCCGAGCGGCGACAGCGGAATCGACGGAAGCACGAAAATCGCGACAGCGAGCGCCACCTTAGCCCCAGCGTCCTCGACGCCGAACCGGAAGAGGATGAGCATCGCCAGCATTTGGCGAACGAAGTTATCGTTGAAAGCGGAGAGGAATTGGCACCAAAAAAGCGGCGCGAAGCGCCGCGAGCGCATGAGTTGGCTGAACATTCGGGCCGGCGCCGTTCTCTCAGGGGAAGAAGACGCGCGATGGGAAGCCCAATCCCCGCCCCGCGTCAAGAGAAGCGCCGCAAAAGGGCGCCGGCCGTATCAATCCGCCATGTAGCGGATGCCGATGCGGATTTCCTGCGAGACGCTCGAATTTTTGAGGTTCGCGGCCGACGGGCCGGAGACGGCGATCGTCGTGGCGCCGGTGTTGAGATAGCGATAGCCGATGTCGAGCGTTGCGCTCGGCGACATCTGAATGCCGAAGCCCGCCATCAGCGCCACCGCGACGCTGTATTTCGTCGATTGGATAGTGCGATTCCAGTTTTGGGTGGTGAAGGCGATCTGGGGCTGCGGGTTGAGCGGTTGGCCGGCAATCGTAACCCACTGTTGCGGGAAGGTTCCGTTCGGCGACAGGTTGGCGGCGTAGGGCTGGCCGTTGGCGGTCTCGAAGAAGGCGAGCGACCCCGAGGTCGAGAGGACATTCACGCCGGCGCCGGCGCCGACATAGGGTGTGACGCCCCAGAAGGTTCCCAGGTCAAAATAGGCGTTGCCGAGCATCATATTGTTGTGCTGATTCAGCGTGAGATCGCCGTCACAAGTATTTGAAGTGTTATAAAGATAGCCATATTCAATCGTCGTATCCAGCTGATCGAACACTCCGTTGGCGCTGTAAGGACAGACGACCGTCGTAGTGCTGGCGCCGCCCGGGCCGTTGCGATATTCGTAGGTGGCGTCGAGGCGGAAGTAGTTGTTGAAGCGGTAGCCGACGCCCACGTCAGCGAGGAAATTCCGGCTGAATTGGCTCGCGCCGAAACTTGGCGAGACCGGTGTCGAGAGGTCTCCCTGTGGTGGGACGGAGAGGCTCGAGAAAGTCATCGCCGGCGCGGAGTCGAGACCGCCGCCGATGTCGCCGCGCAAATACCAGTTCGATCCGACTTCGGCCGTTGGGCTTCCCTCGATCGGGTACGACATTGGCGGCGGAGCGCCGAACAAGTCCGCGGCCAGCGAAGGCGTCGACGCCAGCGCGATCCCGGCGAGGGCGGCGGCGATTGTTTTCATCGATTCGGTCCCCATCGAAGCCGGTTCTCTCGGCGCAACGCGCCGAGGGCCCCGTAGGGAAATTTCGCCCAGATACCTTAATTTCGGATTAACCCTAACGATTTGGCGCCAGGGCGGGGAAATGGCGAGGGATCGTTAATCGTCGACGAAACGCTGCGTCGCCAGGAACGCCATCAGCCGTTCGGCGAATTGGCGGCGCGCGGCGGTTCGGCGCGGCTTGTCGGCGCGCCCCGCCGGAGCGGGCGCCGACCAGTCCGGCCACGGCGAAGCGGCGAACCAACTCCGGTAGGCTTCGGCGAACCGCGCCTCGCCGCGCCAACGGCCGTAGTCCCAGGGCTTGGGACTGTTGACGAAA
>CAVWKL010000226.1:0-11925 GCA_963755075.1 uncultured Alphaproteobacteria bacterium | reverse complement strand
GCCTTGCCCCTGCACACCTTGACCGGTCGGTCTTGCTGAGCCGAAGCCGGGCCGCGGCCGTAAAGCGCGATCACCAGCGACGAGCGCGAAATGAGACCGCGCAGAAAATCCGTCAGCGCCCCTTCGCCGCAAATCGCGGCGACGGCGACGTGGAAGGCGCCGGAGAGGCGAATGGCCTTCTGGCGCTCGCCGTGTCGCAGGGCTTCGCGCTCCTCGATGAGCAGGGCGCGCAGTTTGGCGACGTCCGCCGCCTCGATCCGGCGCGCAACTTCGCGCGCGACGGCCGATTCCACGACTTTGCGGCTAAAAAAGATGTCCTGCGCGTCGGCGACGGTCGGCGCCGAGACGAAGGCCCCGCGGTGCCGCTCGATCGCAACGATATGGTCGTGCGCGAGCGCCTGCAGCGCGCTGCGCACGATCGTGCGGCTGGCGTCGAAAATGGCGCCGAGTTGTTCTTCGGCGAGTTTGGCGCCGGGCGGCAATCTTTGGTCGACGACCGCATTGAAAATGGTTCGGTAGATGGCCTCGGCGCGGGCGCCGCGACCGACCGCGCCGCGCCTGCGGGCCGCCTCCGGCGCTTCCTCTGACATGACGGACTTCAACATGGTGCAGATACGCTTCGTGCGAACGCGCCGCCAAAGGCTCGGCGATCGGCTCGCCGACAACCTCTCACGTCCGGGGGGCGTTCGCCAATCCATTTTGTATACAATTACGCCGATTTTGTAGACATCCGGCGCCCAAGGTTTTGGCGGGCCGGCGCGATCGTTCGCGGGCGATCCTCGGCGCTCATCTCTTATCGCCGTCCTTTCAATGCGTTCGTGAGCCGTTTGGCCATGGCATGAGCCTTGCTCCAAGTCGGCCGAACCCACCGGCGACTTACGAGCTTATGGCGGATCTCGGCAATCTCGAACTCGTGCATTTGACCAAGCGCTATGGCGCGACGATCGCGGTCGACGCGATTGATCTGCGCGTTCCCGCGGCAAGCTATTGCTGTCTCTTGGGCCCGTCGGGCTGCGGCAAGACCTCGACGTTGCGCATGATCGCCGGCCACGAGGGCGCCACCGAGGGCGACATTCTCATCGGCTCGGCCAACGTGACGGAGCTGCCGCCGGCCAAGCGCGGCACGGCGATGATGTTTCAGAGCTATGCGCTGTTCCCGCACTTGAGCTGTCTCGACAACGTCGCCTTCTCGCTGAAGATGCGCGGCGTCGACAAGGCGAGGCGGCGCAAACAGGCGCACGAGTTCCTCGAACTCGTTGCGATGGAAGCTTACTCCCAGCGCGTGCCCGCCCAGCTTTCCGGCGGGCAACAACAGCGCGTCGCGCTGGCGCGCGCGCTCATCACCCATCCGCAGATCCTGCTGCTCGACGAGCCGCTTTCGGCGCTCGACCCGTTCCTGCGCGTGCGCATGCGCGGCGAATTGCGTCGCCTGCAACGTCGGCTCGGCATTCCCTTCATCCACGTCACCCACGGCCAGGACGAGGCGCTCGCGCTCGCCGATCTCGTCGTAGTGATGAACAAGGGGCGCATCGAGCAGTCGGGCGCCCCTCGCGAGGTGTTCGAGAAGCCGGCGACGGAATTCGTCGCGCGTTTTCTCGGCGGCCACAACGTCATCGCGACGCCGGGCGGCCCGGTCGCCGTGCGCGCCGATCGCGTGCGACTGCTCGCGGCGGGCCGAGCCTCGGGCGCGCCGCCCGCGCGCATGCAAGCCACGGTTCGCGGCGTCGAATATCAGGGCGCGCAGTATCAAATCGCGCTCGAAGGCGGCGGCGCACTGGATCTGACGGCGTTGATCGGCGACGCCGATTTCGCCGCCGCCCCGCTCGCGGCGGGCGACGAGGTCGCCCTCGCCAGGGCCGAAGCGGACATCCACCCCCTTTCGCCGGCGCCATGAACGGCGCGGGTTCTTGCCAGAGGAGCAAACCATGACGAAGAAATTGATCAAGGGTCCGAACGGCGTTTCGCGTCGCGGCGTGCTGAAAGGCGCGGGCGCGCTGGCCGGCGCCGCGTTCGGATCGACCGCGATCACCGGCTTTCCCGCAGTGTGGGCGTCCGAGGAGAAGGTGCTGCGCTATCTCGGCACCGCCGTCAATCAATCCGACGACATCACCAAGAAGGTCTTGGCCGACACCGGCATCACCATCCAAAACATTGTCGCAACGACCGATGACGTCACAAAGCGCGTCATCACCCAGCCGAACTCCTTCGATATTCTGGACACCGAATATTTCAGCCTCAAGAAGCTGGTTCCGTCGGGCAACATCTTCCCGATGGACGCCAAGAAGATCAAGGAATTCGACAACATCACGCCGATCTTCACCAAGGGCCAGCTGCCCAACGGCAAGGTCATCGGCGATCAAGGCACCGCGCCCAAGAAGGTGATGTTCCTCGAGGGCGAGCATTCGACGACGTTCTCGACGACGCCTACGGAATGGGTGACGCTGATCCCGACCGTCTACAACGCCGACACCCTCGGCATTCGCCCCGATCTGATCAAGCGCCCAATCAGCAGTTGGTCGGAGTTGCTCAATCCGGAGTTCAAGGGCAAGGCGGCGATTCTGAACATCCCCTCGATCGGCATCATGGACGCGGCGATGGTCGTCGAGTCGCTGGGCAAGTACAAGTATCCCGACAAGGGCAACATGACCAAGGCCGAGATCGACATGACGATGGGGGTTCTCACCGAAGCCAAGAAGGCCGGCCAGTTCCGCGCCTTTTGGAAAGACTTCAACGAGAGCGTCAATCTGATGGCCGCCGGCGAGACGGTGATCCAGTCGATGTGGTCGCCGGCGGTTACGGCGGTCCGCTCGAAGGGAATCCCCTGCGTGTTCCAGCCGCTGAAGGAAGGCTATCGTTCCTGGGCCTCGGGCTTCTGCATGTCGAAGGGCGTCACGCCCAAACAGGCCGAATGGGTCTATGAGTTTGTCAACTGGTACCTCTCGGGATGGGCGGGCGCCTATCTCAACCGCCAGGGCTATTACTCGGCCGTCCTGTCGACCGCCAAAGCCTATATGGAGCCCTACGAGTGGGCCTATTGGATGGAAGGCAAGCCCGCCGAAAAGGACATCCATGCGCCCGACGGCTCGCTGCTCGAACACGCCGGCGCGACCCGCGACGGCGG
This sequence comes from uncultured Alphaproteobacteria bacterium, assembly GCA_963755075.1. Classification (GTDB taxonomy): domain Bacteria; phylum Pseudomonadota; class Alphaproteobacteria; order Rhizobiales; family Beijerinckiaceae; genus Roseiarcus. The sequence continues at coordinate 8,804 of CAVWKL010000226.1, read as the reverse complement.
CTCCTACGACGACCGCATGGGCAACGTCGCGTGCTGGAACGCCGTGATGGACGAAAACGACTACATGGTCCGCAAATGGAACGAGTTCATCGCGGCGTAAGCCCCGCCTCGAACTCGGCCGCGCACCCTCATCCGGCGCTTCGCGCCGCCCTCTCCCGCATACGGGAGAGGGTCGGGGCGAGGGCTCGCTGCTCCACCTTGCCGTCGGCCTCGCCCCCATGACCGCGTCTCGCTCGCCGATCGAAAACCCCGCCGTCCCCGCCTGGCTTCAGGCGGCGCCGTTCGCTTTTGTGTTCCTCGTCTTCTTCGTCCTGCCGCTCGTCTTCGTCGTCATTGTCAGCTTCTGGGACTACAACGACTACGAGATGCTGCCGACGTTCACCACGCGCAGCTACGTCGAAAGCTTCGAGGGTTGCTGGACGCAACTGCCCGATCTCTGCACGATCCTGAGAACCTACGTCTCGACGGCGAAGTTCTGTCTCATCGTCTGGGCCGCCACGCTCGTCATCGGCTTCACGGTGGCCTACTTCCTCGCCTTCCACGTGCGCAACGTCACCACGCAGATGGTGCTGTTCCTGCTGTGCACGATCCCGTTCTGGACCTCGAACGTCATCCGCATGATCTCGTGGATTCCGCTGCTCGGGCGCAACGGGCTGGTCAATCAGATGTTGATGAACGCGCATCTGATCGGCTCGCCGCTCGAATGGCTGCTTTACTCGCCGTTCTCGGTCGCCCTCGCCTTCGTCCACCTCTTCACCTTCTTCATGGTCGTGCCGATCTTCAATTCGATGATGCGCATCGATCGCACGCTCATCGAGGCCGCCTATGACTCGGGGGCCAGCGCCTGGCAGACGCTATGGAGCGTCATCGTCCCGCTGTGCAAGCCCGGCATCGTCATCGGCTCGATCTTCGTCGTCACCATCGTCATGGGCGACTTCGTCACCTTCGGCGTGATGGGCGGCGAGCAGATCGCCTCGGCCGGCAAGGTGATCGAGACGCGGCTCGACGCGCTGCAGTTCCCGCCTGCCGCCGCCAATGCCGTCATCCTGCTCGGCGTCACGCTCCTCATCATCGTCGCGCTGAACCGCATCGTCGACGTGCAAAAGGAGCTTTAGCCATGAGGGAAGGCCGTTCGCCGGCGTTCTACGCGCTCGCCGCCTTTTTCGCCGTCTTCGTCCTGTTCCTCTATGGACCGATGATCGTCATATTCATCCTCTCGTTCCAGGGACCGAACGGCGGGCTGACGTTTCCGATGAACGGCGTCTCGTTGCATTGGTTCGAGCGTCTGTGGCATGGCGGCGGCATCGTCGACATCAGCGGCGCGTTCGAGCGCTCGTTGCAGCTCGGGATCGTGGTGATGATCCTCACCGTGGTGTTGTCGCTGAGCGCCGGCCTCGCCTTCCGCAAGCGCTTCGCCGGCGCGAACGCGCTGTTCTTCGTCACGGTGGCGAGCCTCATTGTGCCCTCGATCGTCACCTCGCTCGGCATCGCCTTGGAGTTCCGCCTGCTCGACGATTTTCTCAAGAACCACGGCCCGCCGTGGATCGCCGACGGCCTGAAGACGACGATGGGCCTCTTCACCTCGGGTCTCGGGGCGCATCTCACCTGGACGTTGCCGTTCGGCTTGCTGGTGATGTTCGCCATCTTCAATCGCTTCGACCATCGCTACGAGGAGGCGGCGCGCGACCTCGGCGCGACGGCGTGGCAGACGCTGCGCCACGTCGTCCTGCCGATCATCCTGCCCTCGGTGATCGGCGTCGGCCTGTTCGGTTTCACCTTGTCGTGGGACGAAATTGCGCGGTCGAGCCAGGCGATCGGCGATCGCAACACGCTGCCGATGGAGTTGCAAGCGCTGACCACCACGGTGACGACGCCGGAGATTTACGCGCTGGGGACGGCGACGACCGGCGTTTCGTTCCTCGTCATCGCCGTCGCGCTGGCCGCCATCGCGATCCTGCGCGCGCGCCAGGCTCGCCACGGCTCCGACGCCGGTCAGGCGTGAGGCGCCATGCGGCTGCTGGTCGTCAATCCCAACACCTCGTCGCGCATGACGGCGCGCATCGGCGCCGCGGCGAGCGCGGCGGCGGGGCGGCAAACGGAGGTCCGCGCGGTGAACCCGACGAGCGGCCCGGCCTCGATCGAAGGCTATTTCGACGAAGCCTTCGCCGCGCCGGGCGTCGTCGAGCAAATCGTCAAAGGCGAGGCGGAAGGCTTCGACGCCTTCGTCATCGCCTGTTTCGACGACACCGGGCTCGAGGCGGGGCGCTGCGCAGCGAGCGGTCCGGTCGTCGGCATTGGCGAGGCGGCGTTTCATCTCGCCGCCCTTCTCGCTCATCGCTTCAGCGTCGTGACGACGCTGTCGCGCTCGATCGCGCCGATCGAGGCCAACCTGATGAAATACGGCCTGGAGCGGCGTTGCGCGCGGGTGCGCGCCTGCGAAGTGCCGGTGCTCGCGCTCGACGATCCCGCCTCGGACGCCTGCGACAAGCTCTCGCAGGAGATCGAGCGCGCCAAGGCGGAGGAGCGGGCCGAAGCGATCGTGCTCGGCTGCGCCGGCATGGCCGAACTCGCCGCCTCGCTCGCGCGCCGGCACGCCCTACCGGTGATCGACGGCGTCGCGGCGGCGGTGAAGCTCGCCGAGGCGCTGGTCGGCCTCGGACTCGCGACCTCGAAGCTCGGGCCTTATGCCCGGCCGCTGCCGAAGCCGTTCGCGGGGGCGTTCGCGGGGCTGTCTTCCGGCCAGGCGGACGATGGCGGCAGCGGGGATTTGATTCGCGCCGCGGCGGCGCCCGGCGAAATTTTCGGCGCGTGACCGAATCCCCGCCGACGACGTTTTATTCGTCACCTTCGCGTGATATCGTATGGCGCGGTCGGTCCGCCTCGCCAGAGCCTCCTCGATGCCGCCCCCCGCCTCTCATTTCGTCAATCGCGCCGGCTGGCTGCGCGCGGCCGTGCTCGGCGCCAACGACGGCATCATTTCGACCGCGAGCCTCATCGTCGGCGTCGCTTCCGCCGGCGCGCCGCGCGGCGAGATTCTCACCGCGGCGGTGGCGGGCTGGGCGGCGGGCGCGATGGCGATGGCGGCGGGCGAATATGTCTCGGTCAGCTCACAGGCCGATTCCGAGGCCGCCGATCTCGAACGCGAGCGCCATTCGCTGGAAAATGCGCCGGAAGTCGAAACCCTGGAGCTGACGCTGATCTATCAGCGGCGCGGCCTGGCTCCCGAGTTGGCCCGCCAGGTTGCGGAGCAGCTCATGGCCGCCGACGCCCTCAGCGCTCACGCGCGCGACGAGCTTGGGCTTTCCGACGCCAGGAGCGCCAATCCGATTCTCGCGGCTTTCACCTCGGCGGTCAGCTTTTCCGCAGGCGCGGCGATGCCGACGCTTGCCGCGTTCCTGGCCTCGCGCGCGGCGACGGTCGGCGCGGTTTCTCTCGCCACCCTGGCGTTCCTTGCCGCGCTCGGCGCGCTCGGCGCCTGGATGGGCGGGGCGCGAATCGTCAAGCCGACGCTGCGCGTGGCGTTCTGGGGCGCCCTGGCGATGGCGGTGACCGCCGCGATCGGCGCGCTGATCGGCAAGGCGGTATAGGCGCCGGCGGCTCCGCGCCGACGACCGCTCAGCTCTGATGCCCGCCGGTGAACGGCACGAACGGGATGATCGCGCCGCCGTAGATGTCGGAGCGGGTCACCGCGAAGGCGCCGTCCGGCCCCTGGGTCTTGACCGCCTTGATCACGTGCTGCGCGCCGGGCGGTCCAACCGGGATCACCATGATCCCGCCGGGGACGAGCTGTTGCAGCAGCGGCGGCGGGATGTGGTCGATGCCGCAGGTGACGATGATCTTGTCGAACGGCGCCGCCTCGGCCCAGCCGTAATAGCCGTCGGCGGTCTTGGTCTGGAGGGCGCGATATTCGCCGTAGCCGCGCGCGATCAGCGAATCGTAAAGCGCGCGGGTGCGCTGCGCCAGCGCCGGGATGATCTCGATCGACCACAGCCGATCGGTGAGATAGCTCAGATAGGCCGATTGGTAGCCCGAGCCGGTGCCGATCTCCAACACCTTGTCGCCGCGCTTGACCGCCAGCGTGTTGGTCATGCGCGCCACCGTATGCGGCCCGGTGATGGTGACGCCGAAGCCGATGTTGAGATGGTGCCATTCGTACGCGCGCGACAGGTTCTCGGCCGTGACGAATTCCTCGCGCGGCGTCATCAGGAAGGCGCGCTTGTCAGTTTCGTCCCAGACGTCGGCGTGGGCGATCAGCTGCAGATAGCGGTCCCATCGCTGTCCCAGGAACCCTGCGTCCTCGCCGCGCTTCTCCCGCATCCAGGCGACGAAAGCGTCCCGGCCGGTCGTCGGCGGCCAAAGGCCCCAGTCGAAAGGCGTCGAGACGTTGGCGCGGGCGGGCGCGCCAAATACTGCGCCCCCCGCCGCGGCAGCGGCGGCGAGGAGAAAATCGCGTCGGTTCATGCGTCGGGTCTCGCGGTTGAGCGGGAGCTTCGCAAGTTTGCGCGCGAACGCGGCGCGGAGCAAGGGCGCGGCGCGGGCTCCGGCCGATTGTAGGATCGGAGCCGGCGATCCCTCTGGCCGACAAACGCGCCATCCTATAGCCTCGCCAAAACCAGGAGTAGCCTGCCTGCCACATGGTCGGCATGGAAATCGAATTCTTCGCGCCCGCGGAGGCCGTCCGTTGGCCGGAGGAACAGCATCGTGACGCACTCGGAGGTCCTGAAACCCTTGAGTCTCGAGTTTCCCAAACCGAACCACGCCTACGGCGTCGATCCGCGACGGCGGGAATATTACAGCCTGCGCGAGGCGCGCTATGACGCGCTCGGCGACGATATCGACGCCTGGGCCGCCGAAGCCGCGGCCGATGGCCGCAAGCTCAAGGTGATCGACGTCGGATGCACCTCGGGCATTCTGTTTCGCCATCTCGAACCGCGGCCGCACTGCGCCAACATCGAATTCGCGGCGACCGACGTCAAGAGCGAGCCGGTCTACCGGCTGGAGCGCTACGCTTCCTACACGATGGACGATCTGATGGCCGGCAATCCCAAGACGCCGTCGAACGCCTTCGACGTCGTCGTCTGCGAGCAGGTGCTGGAGCATCTGCCGCGCATCGACGCCGCCATCGCCGCGCTCGAGCGCATGGCGAAGCCCGGCGGGAAGGTGTGCGTCGGCGTGCCGATCTTCCTTTCGCCGCTCGCCCTAGGGCGCAACGTCTGGATCTGGGCTTCGCTGGCGCTGCGGCCGCAGAAGAAGTGGAGCCATATTCAGACGTTTTCGCAGCGCTCCATTCAGCGTCATCTGCGCCGCCATTCACGCCTCAAGCTCCTTAAGACCCGCGGGTTCCGCATCATCTCCGGCGGTCCCCTGCGGCCGCTCGAAAACCAACGCTGGTGGTGGCGCCTCAACCGGCGGCTCGGCGAACTGGTCCCCTGGGCGTGCGTCGAGATTCAGATGATTTTGGAAAAGCCGTCCGCCTGATGGCGACTGGCGCCCGCGCGCGCTGACATCAGGACGCATCGGCCGCTTCGGGAGGGCGCAAAATGACTCTGGTCTTTTTCCGCCATGGCGGAACCGCCGCGTTGGCGGTCGGCGTCGTCGCGTTGGTCGTGGCTTGGCTCGCCGGCGCGGCGACGCTTTCCCCCATCGAAATCGTCGCCGGCGCGTTGCTGTTCTATCTCAGCGAATACCTCATGCATCGCTTCGCCTTCCACGCGCCGCCTGCGCCCTGGCCTTTCCTGCGCAAGCTCCAGCATCGCCTGCATTACGATCATCACGCCGAGCCGACCCGGCTGGACCTTTTGTTCTTGCCCCTGTGGTTCCTCGTTCCCAATCTCCTCATCACCGCGGCGCTGGTCGCCTCGATATTCGGCGTCGCGGCCGTCGCCGCGATCCTCTTGGGCGTGATGCTGGCGATGCTGCACTACGAATGGGTGCACTACCTCGCCCATATTCCCTATCGACCGCGGACGCCGTTTGGTCGCTGGATGAAGCAATATCACCTTCGGCATCACTTCATCAGCGAGAAGCTGTGGTTCGGCGTCAGCAATCCCTCGCTCGACCTGGCGTTCGGCACCTTCGGAAACCCCAAGGACGTCGAGAAAAGCGCGACGGCGCGCAAGCTCCATCCCTGATCGAAACGGCGAGCGTGGGGTTTTTCCTCGGGATTCAAGGCGGTCGTCTCCCTCGAACGGCCTCGGCGAGGGCCGGCGGAGGCGCCGCGGCGCTTTTCCTCGGCGCGCGGCTGTGCCAAAGGTGCTTCGACACGATCGGACCTCCTCGCGCCTCGCCGGTCGCGCCGGCGCGGCTCGTCCGTTCGATCCGAGGATTTCTCGTCATGCTCGAGGCTCCGCATCCTTTCGCTCGCTTCGTCGCCATTCTCGGGCGCGGCAAGACGCTGACGCGCGCCTTGACGCAGGCGGAGGCGGAAGAGGCGATGCGCATGATCCTGGCCGGGGCGACGCGGCCCGAACAGATCGGCGCCTTCCTGATGCTCATGCGGGTGAAGGAGGAGACCGGAGAGGAGATCGCCGGCTTCACGCGCGCGGCGCGGGCTTTGCTCGCCAAGCCCGCCGGCGCGCCGCGCGTCGATCTCGATTGGCCGTCCTACGCCGGCAAGAAGCGGCAATTGCCGTGGTTTCTGCTCGCCGCGGCGCTGATTGCGCGCAGCGGCTGGAGCGTGTTCATGCATGGCCTCGACGGCCACACCCCGGGCCGCGTTTGGGCCGGCGCGACGCTCCAGCGTCTCGGCTTTCCCGTCGCCGGCGATTTCGACGAGGCGGCGGGCCATTTGCGCCGCCGCCGCTTCGCCTACATGCCGCTCGCGCGCATCAGCCCAATACTGGCCGAGATGATGGCGCTGAAGCCGATCCTCGGGTTGCGCTCGCCGGTTCACACCTTGGCGCGCGGACTCAATCCGCTCGGCGCGCCGACTTCGCTACAGGCGGTCTTTCATCCCGGCTATGTCGCCATCCACCGCGACGCCGCCATCGCGCTCGGCGAAAAGCGAACGTTGGTGTTTCGCGGCGCCGGCGGCGAGAACGAGCGGCGGCCAAACAAACCATGCGACACCCTGTTGATCGTCGACGGCGTCTGCGAGGAGACCCGCTGGCCGGCGATGTTCGAATCGCGCCAGGCGCCCGAGGAGACGATGAACCTCGACCGGCTGGAAGCCGTATGGCGCGGCGCCGTGGCCGACGAATACGGCGAGGCGAGCGTGGTCGGCACCGTTGCGCTCGCGCTTGCGGCGATGGGCGTCGAGAACGATCCGTGGCGCGCGCAGAGGCGCGCCGAAGCGCTGTGGCGCGACCGCGACCGCGGCCCTCTGGCGGCGGCCGCGTGAACGTCGCGCGACGCGGCGCGCGGGCTTCCCCGCTCCCGGCGTCGACTTGGGTAGGAACAGGAAACGAAAACGATGCTCGCAAAGACGACATCCTCGCCGCGCTCGCCGCCGTGCCGGGGCCGGACGGCAAGACGCCGCTGCCGCAATCGGGCGCGATCGACGGCGTGACGATCCGCGACGGCAAGGTGTTCGTCGCGATCAAGTTCGATCCCGCGCGCGCGCAAGGCGATGGAGGCGATGCGCGCGGCGGCCGAGGCGCAGATCAAGGCGCTGCCCGGCGTCGTCTCGGCGCTGGTGACGCTGACCGCCGAGAGCGAAGGCGCGCCGGCCGCGCCGGCGGCGGGCGGCCACGCGCATCGACGCGGCCGCCGGAAGCGCGGGCGATCCCCGGCGTCGCCAAGATCATCGCGGTCGCCTCCGGCAAGGGCGGCGTCGGCAAGTCGACCACCGCCTGCAATCTCGCGCTCGGCCTCGCCGCGCTCGGCCTGAAGGTCGGCGTGCTCGACGCCGACGTGTTCGGCCCGTCGATGCCGCGGCTGTTCGGCATCGCCGAGCAAGCCCGACCTCGCGCCCGACGGCCAGAAGCTGCAAGCCGATGGAGAAGTTCGGCGTCAAGCTGATGTCGATCGGCTTCCTGGTCGAGGAGGGCGCGGCGGTCGTCTGGCGCGGGCCGATGGTGATGTCGGCGCTGACCCAGTTCCTGCGCGAAGTCGATTGGGGCGAACTCGACGTGCTGGTCGTCGACATGCCGCCGGGCACCGGCGACGCGCAACTGACGATGGCGCAGAACGTGCCGCTGTCGGGCGCGGTGATCGTCTCGACGCCGCAGGATCTGTCGCTGATCGACGCGCGGCGCGGCATCGCGATGTTCAAGCAGGTCGACGTGCCGCTGCTCGGCGTGGTCGAGAACATGAGCTATTTCGTCTGCCCGCATTGCGGCGGGCGCACCGACATCTTCGCCCACGGCGGCGCGCGGCAGGAAGCCGAGACGCATGGCGCGCCGTTCCTCGGCGAAATTCCGCTCGACATGTCATCCGCGAGACCTCGGACGGCGGCGTCGCCGTCGTCGCCAGCGCGCCCGACAGCCCGCAGGCGGCCGCCTACCTCGGGCTCGCCGAGCGCGTGCGCGCGGCGCTGTTCGACGGCGCAGGGATGTCCCGCGCGGCGCCGCGCATCGTGATCGAGTGAGCGAAGGGGACCCGATGGGCGAGGACAAGCTGAGCGAGGCGCCGGATTCCGTGGCCGAGCGAATTGCGCGTCCGCGAGGCGGGCCGGCGCATGCGCATCGCCTTCGCCGACGGTTTCGCGGCGGAGTTTCGGCCGAGCGCCTGCGCGCGGCGACCCGAGCGCCGACAAAAGCCGCCCGCCCGCGATTGAGGGCGGGGTCAGAATCGTCGGCGTCGAGACGGTTGGCAACTACGCCGCGCGCATCGTCTTCAGCGACGGGCACGACACGGGAATTTAC
>CAVWKL010000225.1:0-3077 GCA_963755075.1 uncultured Alphaproteobacteria bacterium | reverse complement strand
AGCTGGGGGCTGTTGCGGGCGCTGACCGCCGATCAGGCGGCGCCGGGGCCGTGAAGCGTCGCAGCTGGACTGCGCCCCTTCGACGACGCGCCGGAATTGCGCAATTGAAAAATCCGCACCAGTCCGCCTCAACCGCGAGGAACGACGGAATTTTATTTTTTATTTCTTGATTTTAACACCAACGCCGACGCCGCCAACCCGATTTATATAGAGAGGCAGTTTGTTTTCGTTAATATAATTATCAACAGCAAACCTTGACCCTTGAAAGAGATAATAGTCATCGACATTCAATATACCACCAACAGATAGCAGCGGATAGCACTCTATCATTTCGCAATGCGTTGATGAATAAAAATCCGTATCAAGATGCAATAACGATATTACTTCTGGTTTTGTTATAGACAAAGTATTTTCAACAAATCCTTTTACGAAAATTATGTTTTCGATCGGGTATCCGGATGAATAAACAATTTGCTTGACATCCTCAAGATGTCCACCAAATCCCCATTTTGGACCATCTGGTCCTTTGCGTTGATGCTCTTCCCATGCAAATATGGCGGGATCTCCATTGAATGTCCGATCAATGTCTTCCGGCTTCGCCATACCGTCAAAAGTGTCATAAAGATATAGCTTTCGACCTATATCGCCAAATTGAATGAGCGTAAGAGCTATCAGCAAAATAGACCCACCGTTCCAAACCCCACATTCAACAATGTCGCCAGGAATCTCATTCCTCACAATATATCCTATTGACGTATACAAAGACCATGCCACTTCCGGACCATACATCATGCACAATGAATGAGGACGACATTTATCAAAAATATCCATGAAATTTTCATCGGTAATGTCATTATATTCGACGTTCTTTCCGTCAACGAGAACAGTCATCCCTTTCGCGATTTTTGGAACGTCCGGCATGTCTGGAAAATATTTCATAATCGCATCTCTAAAGATATTGAGCGCATAATGTTCGGCGCGAGATATTGTGATTGCTTTCTGCCTATTATTAATCCAATCTCTATATATCCATGAGGCAAAAGAGGGATTATCAGCTTCGATAAGCATATTGAGAAACTCAAGCAATTTCAACGTTGGCAACGAACCATGCCGTGCATGAGTTACAACATATTCGAGGCTCTCCGTCAGCATTTTGCACACCTATTCGTGGATCAAATCTGACGATCGAATCCTCTTACAGATTCCCAGCGGGTTCGCGATAGGCGCGTCTGGCGCATTCGCACAGGAATATCGCTTGCCGTTTCGGCGGAAGATCGGCGCCGGCCTTTGGCCCCGATCAAGGATCGCAACGCGCCGCAGAAGCCCGTTTGGCGGGGCCAGATCGTGCTTTTGACGGCCGACGGCGTAGGCGCGAACGAAATCATGCGCGAGACGGGCAAATCGACGACTTGCCTCTGGCGCCGGCAGGAACGGTTCGCCGACGAAGGGTTCGACGGGCCGGCGCGCGACACGGCGCGGGCCTCGCGCGTCAAGCCGCTGGCGGCGGAGATCGTTGCGCGGGTGGCGGCCTTGACGCGCGATCCGCCTCCGGGAGAGACGGCGCGCTGGACCGGCGCTTTGATGGCGAAGACCTCGGGCGTCTCCATCAGCTCCGTTCAACGCCTCTGGCGCAAGCATGGTTTTCAGTCGCGCCGCATGCGGCAGTTCAAACTGTCCCACGATCCCAAATTCATCGAGAAGCTGCGCGACGTCGTTGGGCTCTATGGCGATCCGCCGGCGCGCGCCATCGTCCTTTCTCTCGATGAGAAGAGCCCAATTCAGGCCCTCGATGGCGTCCAGCCCGGGCTGCCGCTCAAGAAGGGCCGCGCCGGCGCGATGACCCATGACGACATCAGGCACGGCGCGACGACGCTGCTCGCCGCCATGAATAGTCGCGACGGCACGATCGTCGGCCAAAACATGCGGCGTCGCCGGCGTCAGGAGTTCATCCGCTTTCTCAACGCCACCGAAAGCGTCCTCGCCGCGCGCGCCAAGCGCCGGTTCAAGCGCGGCCTCTTCCGATCGGTCGTCGATGCGCGGACCGCCATCGATCGATTCCTCGAAGAGCGCAATCAGAAATCCGCGCCCTTCGCCTGCATCGCCGATCCCAATAAAATCATCGCCGCCGTCAGGCGCGGGCGCCAAGCATCGGATTCGATCCACTAGCAGCTCAAGTGCTGCGAGAAGCCGTTGCGCTCAACCCGGTTGTCAGGGGTGTAGGGCGGCGCCGGGGCCGCTTCGTATCCGGCGCTGTAAAGGGCGTCGGCGCCGATTGAAGCGTCGCGCCCGGCATCGACCTCCGCCGCGGTCCGCGGGGACGCGACAATGACGAAGATCCGCTTCCAACCCTTTGCGATTTGATCCCACCACATGCAGGCCTCCCATCTCGCACGCCGGCAGAATGGAACGGCGACCTTTGGGGACGCCAGAGTCGGAATCTACTCATGCGAGCGCCCTAAGCGGCCGTTAGGTAGTTCCCGGGGGTGGCGACGATCGCGCGCGCGCTCTAACCTCCTGCGATTATCGATCGAGAGGCGCGAGGCCGTGGTGATTTCGCTTGCAATTGGCATTCTGATTACCATCGTCCTCGGGGCGATCTTCTTCTGGGCCATCGACAAATTCTGTCCCGACGCGCGACTCGCCAAGCTTCTCAAGCTCCTTGTCGCGCTGGTTTGCCTGGCCTCGATCGTGAGCCGCTTGCTTCCCACGCTCGGCTATCCGTCGCTCCTTTGAGCGCGGCCGGCAATTCGGAGGCGTGGCGGCTGAAGCGCAATCGCATAACGGCGAGACGCCCGTCTTTCCCCATTTGAAGGCGCCCTCAACTCGGTTGGGCGTCTTGCGCCCGGGCTCGGCTGATTGCCTCCGTTGGGTTGGTTGGCGTTTAGGCATAAAGGGAAAGACGGGCGTGTCGCGGCAATTGGCAATTCATCGCACCGCCGTCATTGACGTCCGACCGGCGCCTGGGCGGAATTTCGCCAGCGGCGCACAGAATGTCCTGCTACGCAAAGAGCTTGCGAACGATCGCCCGTAGCTCGGGGGCAAGATCGGGGCGCGCCAGCGCGAAAGCGATGTTGGCG
>CAVWKL010000224.1:0-15189 GCA_963755075.1 uncultured Alphaproteobacteria bacterium | reverse complement strand
CCGCTCAGCGTGCTCGAGAACGTCATGCTCGGCGCCGAGGGCGGGCCGCTGCTGGCCGCCGGCGCCGCCGCCATTCGGGTGAAACTCGCCCATCTGGCCAAGCAATACGCGCTGGAGGTCGACCCGGAGGCGATCGTCGGCGAATTGTCGGTCGGCCTGCAGCAGCGGGTCGAAATTCTCAAGGCGCTGGTGCGCGGCGCGGAAATTCTGGTGCTCGACGAACCGACCGCGGTGCTGACCCCCGCCGAGGCGGACCAGCTGTTCGGCCTGCTGCGCGCCTTGAAGGCGCAGAACAAGACCGTCGTCTTCATCACCCACAAGCTGCGCGAGATCATCAGCCTGACCGACCGCGTCTCGGTGATGCGGCGCGGCGAATTGGTCGCGACCTTCGAGACCGCCAAGACCTCGCCGCCGGAGTTGGCCGACGCGATGGTCGGGCGCAAGGTCATCCTCAAGATCGATAAGGGCCCCGCCCATCCCGGCAAGGTCGTGCTCGAGGCGCGCAATATTTCCGTGCGCGACGATCGCGGCGTCACCCGCGTCGACGACGTCTCGTTCGTCTTGCGCGAAGGCGAGATTGTCGGCGTCGCCGGCGTCGCAGGCAACGGGCAATCGGAGCTTCTGGAGGCGCTGGCCGGCATTCGGCCGCTGAACTCCGGCGAAATCCTCGTCAATGGCGTCGCGCCGCCGGCCTCCCAGCGCAATCCCAAGGGCGTGCGCGCGCTCGGGGTCGGCCATGTCCCGGAGGATCGCCATCGCGTCGGCCTGGTGATGCCGTTCGAAGCCTGCGAAAGCGCGATGCTCGGTTTCCACGACGACCCCGTCTACGGTCGCGGCGTTTTCTTCGACCGCGCAGCCATCATCGCCGACGAAGCGGCGAAGATGGAGGCCTTCGACATTCGCCCGCGCGCCCCCTTGCTCAAGACCGCCAGTTTCTCCGGCGGCAATCAGCAGAAGATCGTGCTCGCCCGCGAAATCGAGCGCAACCCCAAGATCATGCTGGTCGGCCAGCCGACGCGCGGCGTCGACATCGGCGCGATCGAATTCATCCACAAGCGAATCGTCGCGTTGCGCGACGCCGGAAAGGCGGTGCTGCTCGTGTCCGTCGAACTCGACGAGATCTTCGCGCTTTCCGACCGCATCCTGGTCATCTGCGCCGGCCGGATCACCGGCGAGCGCGTCCCCGAGGCGACCAACGCCCAGGACCTCGGCCTGCTGATGGCCGGCGTCGCCGAGCGCGCCGCATGAGCGCGCCCTTGAAACCGTTGCCGGCTTGGGCCGACGTCGCGCTGATCCCGCTCATCAACGTCGCCGCCGCCTTTTGCATCTCCGGGCTCGTCGTCACCGCCATCGGCGAAAATCCCTTCGAGGCGGTGCGCTTGCTGCTGGTCGGCGCGCTCGGCGATCTCGAAGGCATCGGCTTCACGCTCTACTACGCCACCAGTTTCATCTTCACCGGCCTCGCCGTGGCGATCTGCTTTCACGCCGGACTGTTCAATATCGGCGTCGAGGGGCAAGCCTATATCGGCGGTCTCGGGGCGGCGCTCGCCTGCCTCTATCTCGGCTTTCTCCCCGGCTACAGCCTGGTGTTCGTCGCCATCGTCGCGGCGGCGCTGTTCGGTGCCGCCTTCGCGGCCATTCCCGGCTATTTGCAGGCCAAGCGCGACAGCCACATCGTCATCACGACGATCATGTTCAACTATATCGCCTCGGCGCTGATGGGCTACCTGCTCGTCGACGTGCTGCGTCCCCCCACCCAGATGAACCCGGAAACTCTGCCGTTCCCGCCGGGCGGCATCGTGCCGCAGTTCCATGAGCTCCTCGCCCTTATCGGGGTGAAATGGCCGGTGACGCCGTTCAATCTGTCGTTCCTCATCGCGCTCGCCGCCGCCCTCGGCGTCTGGGCGCTGATCTGGCGCACGCGGCTCGGCTACGAAATCCGCACCGTCGGCGCCAATCCGACCGCCGCCGTCTACGGCGGGATCTCGCCGGCGCGCATCACCATTCTGACGACGCTGCTGTCGGGCGCGCTCGCCGGCGGCATGGCGGTCAACGTCATCCTCGGCGAGGAGCATCGGCTGATCCTCGAATACACCGCCGGCTTCGGTTTCGTCGGCATCGCGGTGGCGCTGATGGGGCGCGCCCATCCCGTCGGCATCGTGCTCGCGGCGATCCTCTTCGGCATGCTCTACCAGGGCGGCGCGGAACTCGCCTTCGACAGGCCGAAGATCAGCCGCGACATGATCGTCGTCATCCAGGGGCTCGTCGTGCTGTTCGCCGGCGGGCTCGAACACATGTTCCGCGCTCCGGTGGCGACGCTGCTGGCGCGGCGCACCGCCAGCCCGCCGATTTGAAGGTTGAGGCGCGATGGAGACCTTCGACGCGTTCATCGTCATCTTCGGCTCCGGCATCCGCCTTGCCGTGCCGCTGATTCTGGCCTGCCTCGCCGGCCTATGGTCGGAGCGCTCGGGCGTCGTCGACATCGGGCTCGAGGGCAAGATGCTCTCCGGCGCCTTCGCCGCGGCGACGGTCGCCACCTTCACCGGCAGCGCCTGGGCCGGATTGGTCGGGGGCGTCTGCGCCACCATCTTCGTCTCGCTCATTCACGGCTACGCCTCGATCGACCAGCGCGCCAACCAGATCGTTTCGGGAACCGCGATCAACATGGTCTCCGACGGCCTGACCGCGCTGATCGGCAACGCCATCTGGTCGCAAGGCGGGCGGACGCCGCAATTGCCGGCGACGGCGCTGTTCAACACCCTCGATCTGCCGTTCGCGGAGCGCTTCGGCGCCGTGCCGATCCTGGGGCCGATCTATAGGCATCTCATCTCCGGCCACGACATCGTCACCTATTTCGCCTTCGCGCTGGTGCCCTTGACCTATTGGGCGCTCTATCGCACCCGCTTCGGCCTACGCCTGCGCGCGGTGGGGGAAAACCCCGCCGCGGTCGACACCGCCGGCATTTCGGTGCGGAAGCTCCGCTACAGCGCCGTCGTCATCTGCGGCGTGCTCGTCGGCCTCTCCGGCGTCTATCTCTCCATCGCCCAGGCCGCCTATTTCCAGCCGCACATGAGCGCCGGCAAGGGCTTCATCGCGCTCGCCGCGCTGGTGTTCGCCAAATGGCGGCCGTGGCCGGCGCTGGCGACCTGCCTGCTCTTCGGCTTCCTCGACGCCCTGTCGATCCGTATGCAAGGCATGATCCTGCCGGTGATCGGGCCGGTTCCGGTGCAGGCGATCGAAGCGCTGCCCTATATCCTGACGGTGGTGCTGCTCGCCGGCTTCATCGGCAAGGCGATCCCGCCGCGCGCCTCGGGCATTCCCTATGTCAAAGAGCGTTGACGAAAGGCTCGCCGCGCTGTTTGCGGCGGCGCGGGCGGCGCAGGCCGGTTCTTATGCCCCCTATTCGCGCTTTCGCGTCGGCGCCGCGTTGCGCACGCCGAGCGGCGCGCTGTTTTCGGGCTGCAATGTCGAGAACGCGGCCTACCCGCAAGGCGCCTGCGCCGAAGCCAACGCCATCGGCGCGATGGCGCTCGCCGGCGAACGGCGCATCGCCGACATCCTCGTCGTCGGCGACGGCGAGGCCTTGTGCGCCCCGTGCGGCGGCTGCCGCCAGCGCATCCGCGAATTCGCCGACGCGCAGACGCGCGTGCATATCGCGGGGCCGGAAGGGGTGCGCGCGAGTTTCACGTTGGAGGAATTGTTGCCCCATGCGTTCGGGCCGGATCATCTGGGACGGTGAGGAGCGAGGCCGGCTCGAAGAAGGGTAGTGCCTCAGTTTGAATTTCAGGGGCTTGACTTCGCTCGCGCCCCGTCACTTTCCCGTGGTATCGTTACGCGAACTAGGAGCGGATTTTGGACTACATCGTGCATATATCGAGAGGTGCCGCCAACGTGGCGACCGATGCCGTCACAGCAGACAGCGACGCGCAGGCATTTGATTTGGCGAAGGCCTGGGCGGCGTCGTTGGGGCTCGCATTTGACGATGACGTGGTCCTCTGGATCAAGCTTCCGACTGGCGGCTTCAAAACGTTCACTCGCAAAGGGTTTGATGCCCCGCGGCCCTAAAGGCGAGCGCCGCCCTGCCAACAAGGTCTGCGCAGGAAGCGAGGACAGAATGAATTTACACCGCATCAGCAAAGACCCAATCAGCGATCACGATGCCTCCTCGCAAGAATTTTGGCCGAAGGACGGCAAAGCGTGTCTGGACTTCAGAGACTTTACCGCTCGGGAACAGGGGAGCCACTTCCGAGCGACATTTGATTGGAGCGACGTAGAATCCCTTATCCGCGTCTTTGCGGACGCGAATCATCCCGAAGCCGGGCGCCTGGTGCAAGCCCAAAAACTTGCATCCGCCATTGTCGATTTGATGAGGATTTCAAACTGAGACGCTACCCGAAGAAGAGGTTGCCTCTTATATGAAATCTCTATATTCTGGCTTGCGTGAAAAAAGTGATCTTGCTCGATCCGGCGGTCGCGGCAATGCGCAAGCATCGCAACATGGCGGAGCGGGTCGCGAACAAGCTGAAGGCTTACGCCGAAAATCCCGCTTCGCTCGCCAATCAAGTGACGGAGCTGCGGGGCGTGCCTTTCAAGCGCCTGCGAGTCGGAGACTTTCGCGTTCTTTTCGAGGAAACCGACGCCGAGATCATCGTCTCGGATATCGGCCCTCGGGGGTCGATCTACAAATGAAAGGAAGCTGGGCGTGACCGCCAAATTCATCGTAACGCCCGGCGGCGAGAAATTGGCCATCCTGCCCGCCGACGAATACGAGACCATGCACGACGCGCTCATCCATCAGCGCGCGATGAGCGATTACCGCGCCGGCCGGATTGGAGCGTTGACGCTCGATGAAGTTCAGGCCTTGCTCGCGGCGCCGACGCCGCTCGCGTTCTGGCGGGTCAAGCGCGGCATGACCCAAGCCGCGCTCGCCAAGGCCGCCGGCACGACGCAACCCCACGTCGCCGACCTCGAATCCGGCAAGCACGGCGGTTCGCTCGAAATCATGGCGCGCCTCGCAAAGGTTTTGGACATCGCCGTCGACAGCTTGGTTTCCGCGGACTGAGGCGGTGCCGACACGTTCGGAATGGCGATCGCAACGATTCACGAGAGGGCGAACATTCATGGCGCAACCCGAAGCCGCGATCGAGGCGCTGGCGAAACACGGCGTGACGTCCTTGCCGCCGCTCGGCCTAGTGCTCGGATCGGGCCTCGGCGGCCTCGCCGACGAACTCGAGGACGCGCTCGCCATTCCCTATCAGGACCTTCCGGGCTTTCCGGTCCCGAGCGTCGCCGGCCATGCGGGACGCCTCGTCGTCGGGCGGATCGAGGGCCGGCGCGTCGCGCTCTTCCAGGGACGCGGCCATTACTACGAGCGGGGCGACGCGCGCGCCATGGCCGTCGCCATCGAGACCTTCAAGCGCCTCGGCGGGCGCACTTTGTTTCTGACCAACGCCGCCGGCGGCCTGCATGCCTATTGGCGCCCGCCGGCGCTGGTCGCCATCACCGATCACATCAATTTCGCCGGCGCCAATCCGCTGATCGGGCTCGCCGCCGACGATCGCTTCGTGCCGATGACGCAAGCCTACGACCGGGGACTGCTGGCCGATCTGAAGGCGGCGGCCCGCGCCGCGGGCGTCGACCTGCACGAGGGCGTGTACATGTGGTTCTCCGGCCCGAGCTTCGAGACGCCGGCCGAAATCCACGCCGCGAAAGTTCTCGGCGCCGATCTCGTCGGCATGTCGACGGTTCCCGAGGTGCTGATCGCCCGCTATTTCGGCCTGCGGTGCGCCGCCTGCTCGCTGGTGACCAATTTCGCCGCCGGCCTCTGGGGCGGCGATCCCAGCCATAAGGAAACGCAGGAGGTCGCGGCGCTCGGCTCGCAGCAGTTCCGCCGCCTGCTGCGCGCCTTCATCGCCGCGGATGACGAGACCGAGAGGCCCGCCTGATGCTGCCCCAAGAGATCATCCGCGCCAAGCGCGACGGTGAGGCGCTGAGCGAAGCCGACATCGCCGAATTCATCGCCGGCCTCGCCTCCGGCGCGGTCACCGAGGGCCAGGCCGCCGCCTTCGCCATGGCGGTGTTCTTCCGCGGCATGACCCTTGAGGAACGCGTGCATCTGACGCGCGCGATGACGCGCTCGGGCGTCGCGCTCGACTGGCGGGCCGACAAGCTGCCGGGCCCGGTGGTCGACAAGCATTCGACGGGGGGCGTCGGCGACAACGTCTCGCTGATGCTCGCCCCGATGCTGGCGGCGTGCGGCGCCTTTGTGCCGATGATCTCGGGTCGCGGCCTCGGCCACACCGGCGGCACGCTCGACAAGCTCGATGCGATTCCCGGCTACGTGTCGCAGCCGGACCTTACGCTGTTTCGCCGCGTCGTCGCGGAGGCCGGGTGCGCCATCATCGGCCAGACGGCGAATCTTGCGCCCGCCGACCGGCGCCTCTACGCCATTCGCGACGTCACCGCGACGGTGGAGTCGATTGCGCTGATCACCGCCTCGATCCTGTCGAAGAAACTCGCCGCCGGGCTGCAAGCCCTGGTCATGGACGTCAAGACCGGCTCGGGCGCCTTCATGCCGACGTTCGAAGGCGCGCGCGATCTCGCCCAGAGCATCGCGGCCGTCGCCAACGCCGCGGGGCTGCCGACCGTCGCCCTCATCACCGACATGAACGAGCCGCTGGCCAGCGCCGCCGGCAACGCGGTCGAGGTGATCAACGCGGTCGACTATCTCACCGGCGCGCGGCGCGAGCCGAGGCTCCACGCGGTGACGCTGGCGCTCGGGGCGGAACTCCTCGCTTTGAGCGGACTGGCGAGCGACGCGGCGAGCGCGCGGGCGGCGCTCGAGCGCGCGCTGGCAAGCGGCGCCGCGGCCGAACGTTTCGAGCGGATGGTCGCCCTGCTCGGCGGCCCCAGGAATTTTCTCGCCGAGGCGCGCGCCGCGCTCCCCGCCGCCCCGGTGGTCGTTCCGGCCACGCCCGATCGGGCCGGCTTCGTCGAGGCGATCGACGTGCGCGCGGTCGGCTTGGCGGTGGTCGAGCTCGGCGGCGGGCGGGCGCGGGCCTCCGACGCCATCGACCCCGCGGTCGGCTTCACCGCGCTCGCCGGTCTCGGCGCCGAAGTCTCGCCCTCCGCCCCGCTGGCGCTCGTCCACGCTCGGGACGAGGCGCAGGCGCTGGCCGCCGCGGCGCGTCTGAAGCGCGCCTATAAGCTCGGCGCCGCGCCGCAGCCGGGGTCCGATCTCATCGTTGCGCGCGTGTCCGCAGTCGATCGCGCATGAGCGTCCTCTTGATCGTGAACGGATGGGACGCTTCGCCGTGGCGCGACCGTCTGAGCGCGCTACTGCCCGATCATGAGATCGTGGCGCCGCAGTCGCTCACGAATCGCGCCGCGGTGCGTTACGCCGTCTGCTGGCGGCCCGGGCCGGGCGCGCTCGACGATCTGCCCAATCTTCAGGCGATCTTTTCGCTCGGCGCCGGCGTCGACCATCTCTTCGCCGACGCGCGGCCGCCCGCGGTTCCGATCGTGCGCGTCGTCGATCCGGACTTGACCCAGCGCATGAGCGAATGGGTCGTGCTGCACGCGCTCCTGCATCACCGCCAGCAGCGGCGCTACGATCGCCAGCAGAGCGCCCGCCGATGGAGCGCCGACGAAAGCCAGCCCGCCGCGGCCGAGACGCGCCTCGGCGTCCTCGGCCTCGGCGAACTCGGCCGCGACGCGGCGCGCAAGCTGAAGACAATCGGCTTCGACGTCGCCGGCTGGAGCGCCAGCCCCAAATCCGAGCCCGGCGTCGCCTGTTTCCACGGCTCGGACGGACTCGAGGCGCTGCTACAGCGCACCGACATTCTCGTTGCGTTGCTGCCGCTGACCGCGGCGACGCGCGGCATCCTCGACGCCCGCCTTATCGCCAAATTGGCGCGCGACGGGCGCCTCGGCGGCCCGGTCCTCCTCAACCCCGGCCGCGGCGGCCTGCAGGTCGAGGCCGACATTCTCGCCGCGCTCGACGCGGGCGCGCTGAAGGGCGCTTCGCTCGACGTCTTCGAGGCCGAGCCGCTGGCGCGCGAGTCGCGACTGTGGACCCACCCCGCCGTCTACGTCAGCCCGCACAACGCCGCGATCTCCACGCCGGGGGCGGTGACGCGCTATATCGCGGCGCAGATCGAGGCCTTCGAGCGCGGCGAGGCCCTGCGCAACGTGGTCGATCGGGGGAGGGGGTATTAGATTGGGTCATGCGTCGCCGCAACCCCGGGCGCCTTGATCGGAGACATTAGGCAATGCGCGTTTTCATCGTCCATGCCCACCACGAGCCGACCAGCTTCAACGCCTCCATGACTCGCGAAGCTTTGGCCGCCTTGACCGAGGCGGGACACGAGACGGCCCTGTCCGATCTCTACGCGATGGGATTCGATCCCGTATCGGACCGACGCAACTTCAAGCAGATGGCCGAGGTCGAGCGCCTTCGCCAGCAGGCGGAGGAGACCTACGCCAGCGCTCATGACGGCTTTGTCGCCGAATTGCAGGCGGAAATGGACAAGCTCGCCTGGTGCGACGTCCTGATCTTCCAGTTTCCGATTTGGTGGCTCGGCCTGCCCGCCATTTTGAAAGGTTGGGTTGATCGGGTGTTCGCCGTTGGCCGAGCCTACGGCGGCGGACGCGCCTTCGACCGCGGCGTCTTCGTTGGCAAGCGGGCGATGTGCGCTCTCACGGTCGGCGCGCCGGAGCCGGTCTATTCGGATGTCGGAATCTACGGGCCGGTGGAGCAGATCCTGTTTCCGCTGCATCGCGGCATCTTCGGCTTCACCGGATTCGCCGTGATCGAGCCTTTCGTCGTCTATGCGCCCAACCGCATCGCCGACGAGGAGCGAACGCGCTATTTGGCGCGCTACCGCGAACGCGTGCTCCATCTCAATTCAGCGCCGATCTTGGCCAACCCCGAAATGGCGGACTACGAGGGCTTCGTGCGCAAATCGGCGAAGGCGCCGACTTGAGGGGGACGAGCAAGTCGGGGCCCCGTCATCGCGAGCGACAGCGAAGCGATCCAGACTTGGGCCACGGTCGCGACGGCTTCCTCTGAACGGCGCCAAAGTCCGGAGGGCCGGGAGGTCTTGTTTTCTCGGCTCAGTCTGGATCGCCACGCTCTCGCTCGCGATGACGATTGCGGGACGGAAGGAGCAACGGATGAAAAGACCATGCGTCTACATCATGGCGAGCAAGCGCAACGGCACGCTCTACGTCGGGGTGACCTCCGACCTTTCTCGACGCGCGTTCGAACATCGGACCGGCGCGGTCGACGGATTCTCCAAGCGCTATGGCTGCAAGCTTCTCGCTTGGTTCGAGCCTTATGAGCGCATGGACGAGGCCATCGCACGCGAAAAACAGATCAAAGCCGGCAGCCGCGCCAACAAGCTCACGCTGATCGAAGCAGTAAATCCCGACTGGACGGACCTCTACGAGAGGCTGAACGCGTAAACGAGTCCGGGGACAATCGCCAACCTTGCGCCGTTTCTCTACAGCGACAGAGATGCAATCTCGACTTGAGCCATTGGCGCGGCGGCTTCCTCCGCAAGTCGCCTCAGGCAAAAGCGCCCACAGGCCTGGTTCTTCCGGCTTAGTCTGGATCGCTTCGCTGTCGCTCGCGATGACGCGGCGTAGCGGTTTCGAGGCCGCATTCTCGCCTCTCTTGCCCGCTTAGGCCACGCCCAGTCGCCCGGCGGCCGCGCCTTCGAGCGCGGCGCGCCGCTGCGCAGCGTGGTCGATCGGGGGAGGGGGTATTTTGGGGGGCCGAGCAAGTCGGGGCGCCGTCATCGCGAGCGACAGCGAAGCGATCCAGACTTGGGCCAAGGGCACGACAGTTCGCTCTCGAAGACGCGCGCGTCCAAAGCGCAACAGCTCCGGTTGTCTCGGCCTAATGGTCAGAATTTTACATTTGGCCCCGGCCGGCCCGGTCGCCCAACGGCAGGAAACGACCCGTTGCAGTCTTTCGCGTGGCAGGGCACCCTGTCTCATGTCCAGCCTTCGCGGAGCTGCCATGGATGAAATCGACTACAGCAAACGAAGGGGAGTTGCGGACGAGCCGCATTGGAATGAGTTCGTTCTGATGGCGGGAGGTGAGCTGGTCGCTCCGCACATTAAGCGACAGGGGATCAAGAACGCAGACTACATGTTTCCAACCGCACGCGTGATCGCTGAGCTCAAGATAATCGAGACAGAATTCGCTCATACGGAGCAAACACTTGAGAAAGTTGACGCGCTTGCAGCCAAATATCCGAATGTGAGTCCGGACGACGCTACCATGCCGCTTCACGACGAGCTTATTCAAATAATCCGGAAAACGCTTCAGAGAATAATAAACAAGGCGAATCGTCAGATAAAGGAAACAAAAATTGAATTAGGCCTTGATGCTTGGAATGGCGTGATCATTTGTGTAAATGATGGATTCCGTGGAGTTCTGCCACTTCTATCGCGTGGGCTGCTCGGGGACATACTTGCGAAAACCAGTTATACCAACACTGACGCGCTTATCTACCAAACCAATCACTTCGTGGAAATTCCTAGCAGTCCCTACGCACTGCTTCTGTGGGCACCTATGTACTCGCCGCGTGCTAGCGACGATCTTGTCACTTTTGTGAACGATCTAGGCCGCAAATGGCGAGCGTACGCCGAATCGATAGCTGGACCATACGATGTCTCCACAGAAGTTGAGACTTTGGACTTATCGCAGGCCTCAGTCGTCTCGGGAGTTTATCGAAACAAGCGATACGTAGAGTAACCGTCCTCTCCCCGCCCTTTTGCGACATTCCCGGGCGGGCGCCAAGCGTTGGGTTTATCACGAGTCTGGATCGCTTCGCTGTCGCTCGCGATGACGGCCTCCCGCGCCGCGTCGGAATTATCTTTCTGAGATTCAGAATTAATGATAATGTTTCCGTTCGTGTTTCCCGTAACCAGAGCCCGCGCCGCCAACCCGAACGAGACCCCGCAATGCCCTCGCCCCCCGCCCCGTCGCCCGCCGCACCGCCCGCGAGCGCGAGCCGCGGCGGATTCGGATTCTCGGCATGGTGCGAGCCGGCTTCTCCTACGAGGCGATCGCCGGCGACGAGAGCCTTTCGCGCGAGCGGGTGCGGCAGATCGTGGCGCAATCGCTGAACGAGCCGGAGGGCGGGACACGGCTCGATCATGCGCGGGTGCAGCTCGCGCGGCTCGAGCCGGCGTTGCGGCTTTCGGCGCGCGGCGTCGCCGACGGGCAATTGCGGGCGATCGACCGGCTGTTGCGGGTGCTCGACCGGCTCGACAAATACGGCGCCGTCGCCGAGGCGCCGCAGCCTTACGACCAGAATGCGCGCGAGCGGCTGCTCACCAGGCTCAACCAGATGGCCGAACGCATAAAGCGAGAGCGGACGGAGCCGGAACCTGGCGAACGCCCGCCGGACGACGCCGAGGACAAAGCGGAGGACGAGAGCAATTTGGAAAACGGCGATTCCGGTTTGGAGGCCTTGTAAGGTCTTGATCGCTCACGATTCGCCGAAGGGAATCGTTGGAAAGGCTTGGAGAGGCCGGCCCGGAATTTGGAAAAGTTTGGAGGGTTTCGGGAAGGAGGCGCGCCGCTTGGCGACGCGGTTGATCGGGGGCGGGGGGGGATTGACGGCCGAGCAAGCCGGAGCGCAGTCATGGCGAGCAAAGCGAAGCCATCCAGACTTGGGCAAGGGGCGCGACGGCTTCCGCTGAACGGCGCCGAAGTCCAGATCGTTCGGAGGCCTTCTGTTCACGGCTTAGTCTGGATCGCTTCGCTGTCGCTCGCGATGACAGCGTGTGGCGTTCGCGCCAGGGCGTCGCCGCCCGGCTCCCTTTCCGAATCGCCCCCCTCGGCATAAATCAGGCCCCCATGACCGGCGCGCCCAAATCTCCGCCAGCTCCCGAACCCGAATGCGACGCCGCTCCGCTCGCCGATGAGCCGGAGGAGGCCTCGCCGGCGCTCGACCTCGATTTTGACCAGGTCGCGGCCGAGCCGGGGCCGCTCGCCCGCGGCGCGGCGGTGATCAAGTCGTTCTGGCGGCACGCGCCGCTGGGCCCCGGCGTCTATCGCATGATCGGCGCCGAGGGCGAGGTGCTCTACGTCGGCAAGGCGCGCTCGATCAGGAAGCGGGTGCAGAGCTACACGACGCCGGAGCGCCAGTCGATCCGCATCGCCCGGATGATCGCCGAGACCGCCGCGATGGTGTTCGTCACCACCGAGACCGAGGCCGAGGCGCTGCTGCTGGAGGCCAATTTCATCAAGCAGCTGAAGCCGCGCTACAACGTGCTGCTGCGCGACGACAAGAGCTTCCCCTATATTCTCATCGGCGGCGGCCACGACGCGCCGCGCCTGATCAAGCATCGCGGCGCGCGCTCCCTTCCCGGCGACTATTTCGGCCCCTTCGCCAGCGCCGGCGCGGTCTTCCGCACCCTCAACGCGATGCAGCGCGCCTTCCTTTTGCGCACCTGCTCCGACAGCTATTACGCCAACCGCACGCGCCCCTGCCTTCTCCACCAGATCAAGCGCTGCTCGGCGCCGTGCACCGGCGAAATCGCGCTTGCCGACTACGCCGAATTGGTGACGCAAGCGCGCGACTTCCTCTCCGGGCGCAGCCGCGCCATCCGCCAGCGCCTCGCCAGGGAGATGAGCGAGGCAGCGCTTGCGCTGCAATTCGAGAAGGCGGCGCGGCTGCGCGACCGCATCTCGGCCCTCTCCGCGATCCAGGGCGAGCAGAGCGTCAATCCGCGCTCGGTGCCCGAGGCCGACGTCTTCGCGATTTGCGACGAGGCGGGGCAGTTCTGCGTCGAGGCCTTCTTCTTCCGCACCTATCAGAACTGGGGCAACCGCGCCTATTTCCCGCGCGCCGACCGCGCGCTGAGCGCCGCCGAGGTGCTCGATTCGTTTCTCGCGCAATTCTATCTCGAGCGGCCGGCGCCGCGCCTGGTGCTGCTGAGCCACGACGTCGCCTCGCGCCAATCGTTGCGCGATATCCTGAGCGCGCGCGCCGGCCACCGCATCGCCATCGGCGCGCCGCGGCGGGGCGAAAAGAAGGAGCTGGTCGACAACGCCCTGCGCAACGCGCGCGAGGCGCTGGCGCGCAAGCTCGCCGAGGCGGCGAGCCAGGAAAAGCTGCTCGGCGCGCTCGGCGCCGCCTTCGGGGTCGCTGCGCCCTTGCGCCGGGTCGAGGTCTACGACAATTCGCACATCATGGGGACCAACGCGATCGGCGCGATGATCGTCGCCGGGCCGGAAGGCTTCGTCAAAGGCCAATACCGCACCTTCAACATCAAGAGCGCCAAACTGACCCCGGGCGACGACTACGCGATGATGCGCGAGGTGTTGAGCCGCCGCTTCGCCCGCCTCGCCAGGCCTGCCGAGGGCGCGCCCGCGCCAGGTCCCGCGACAAGCGAGGAGGGCGCCTTTCCCGACCGGCCCGATCTCGCGATCATCGACGGCGGGCGCGGGCAGTTCGAGGCGGCGCGGCAGGTCTTCGCCGAGCTCGGGGTCGAGGGCGTGCGTCTCGCCGCCATCGCCAAGGGTCCGGACCGCAACGCCGGGCGCGAAACCTTCTTCGTCGAGGGCCGCGAGCCGTTCAAGCTGCCCCCGCGCGATCCCGCCCTCTTCTTCGTCCAGCGGCTGCGCGACGAGGCGCATCGCTTCGCAATCGGCGCGCATCGCGCCCGGCGCAAGAAGGCGTTCGTCAAAAGCCCGCTCGACGAAATCCCCGGCGTCGGGCCGGCGCGCAAGCGCGCGCTGCTGCATGCCTTCGGCTCGGCCAAGGACGTCGCCGGCGCCGGCCTCGCCGACCTCGAGAAGACGCCGGGCCTCAACGCCGCGACGGCGAAACGGATCTATGATTTCTTTCATGAGGCTGGCGGCGGCTGAGGAGAAATGAGGATGTCATGCTCGAAGGCCTGCCCCCCAACAACGCCGCGCATCGTCTGCGCCTCGTCGTCGACGAGAAACGGGCGCGCTGCGTCGCCGACCTCATCGTCGAGAGTTTCGAGCCGACGGAGGTCGCCTCGACCGCCTTCGAGACCGACGCGCCGTGGCCGGGCGGCGGCAAGGCGTGGCTGGTCGAGGCCTATTTCGGCTTCGCGCCCGACGAGGCGGCGCTTGCGCGATCTCGTCGCCGCCGCCGCCGGGCCGGAGGCGGCGGAGGCGGTCGAGTTCGGCCTCGTCGAAAAGCGCGACTGGGTCGCCAGCGCGCTCGCCGGCCTGACGCCGGTGCGCGCCGGGCGCTTTCTCGTCCATGGCGCGCACGACCGCGCGCGCCTCGGCGCCCATGACGTCGGCGTCGAGATCGAGGCCGGCCTCGCCTTCGGCACCGGCCATCACGGCACCACCCGCGGGTGCCTGTTGCATCTCGATGGCGTGCTGAAGCGCCGCCGGCCGCGCCGCGTCCTCGACGTCGGCTGCGGCGCCGGCGTGCTCGCCATCGCCGCCGCCAAGGTCTTGCGGCGCCGGGTCTGGCTCGGCGACATCGATCCGATCGCCGTCGATGTCGCCAACGCCAACGCGCGGCTCAACGGCGTCGCCGCCCATTGCAAGGCGATCGTCTCGCGCGGCGTCGAGAACGTGCGCCTGCGCGAAGGCGCCCCTTACGATCTCGTCTTCGCCAACATCCTCGCCAAGCCGCTGCGCCTGCTCGCCCCCTCGCTCGCCGCCGCGACCGCCCCCGACGGCGAGGCGATCGTTTCGGGGCTCCTCCTGGCGGATGCGCCGGGCGTGCTGACGGCGTGGCGCGCGCAGGGGTTTCATCTGGCCGAGCGGATCGACCTCGAGGGTTGGGCGAGCTTGCGGCTGCGGCGGTGAGAGGCGCGCGGCGTCATTCTCACGCCGACGCCTTGATCGCAATCCCCTCGAGATTGGCCTTGCCCGGCTCGATGAAGGGGCCTTCGAAACACTCGGTTGAAAAGCGCCATGCGACGAGCGTCGGCGACCAATGGTCCGGCGCGACGCCCATCTTCCGCTTCAGCAGGCGGACGAAATCGACCGGCGAGGGAACTTCGCGCCAGACGCTGGGCAGGAACAGGGCGGCGGCTTGGCCGTCGCGCAACGCCAAGCCGTCGCGGTCGGGCTTGAGCGCCTCGATCAACTCGCGCTCGCTGCGGCAGGCGATCGGCGCCATCGGCGAAAGCACCGAGATCTTGATCGTCAGTTCCGGCAATTCGGCCGGCGTC
>CAVWKL010000223.1:0-5354 GCA_963755075.1 uncultured Alphaproteobacteria bacterium | reverse complement strand
CGATCGAACCATGAACAAGCTCGATATCGCCAAGCGCGCCAAAATCCTCTCCATGCTCGACGGAAGGCGCTTCGATGCGCTCTGTCTCGCGGCTCGCGGACGTTTCGATCAACACCGTGTCGAAGCTCTTGGAAGACGCGGGCCGCTTCTGCGCCGGCTTCCATGACGCCAAGGTCCGCAACGTGAAGGCGAAGCGCGTTCAGGTCGACGAAATCTGGAGCTTCACGGCGGCGAAGGCCAAGAACGTTGCGACGATGAAAAGTCCCGTCGACGGCGCCGGCGACACTTGGACTTGGACCGCGATCGAAGCCGACACGAAATTGATCATTTCGCATTTCGTCGGCGGTCGCGACGGCGAATGCGCCGCGTGGTTCATGAACGACGTGGCCGAGCGCGTCGCCAATCGCATCCAGCTCACGTCAGACGGCCACAAGGCGTACCTGGAGGCCGTTGAAGGCGCGTTCGGCGCTGATGTCGACTACGCGATGCTGAACAAGATTTACGGGGTGTCGCCGGAAGCTGCGAAAGGCCGCTATAGCCCCGCCGAGTGCATCGGCGCCAACAAAGAACGGATCGAGGGCAAGCCCGACATGGCGCACGTCAGCACGTCCTATGCCGAGCGCGCGAACCTGACGATGCGGATGCACAATCGCCGCTTCACGCGCCTGACGAATGCGTTCTCCAAGAAATTCGAGAACCACGCGCACATGGTGGCGATCTATGCCGTCTGGTATAACTCCCTTCGTATCCACAAGACGCTTCGCGTGACGCCCGCAATGGCCGCTGGCCTGTCTGAGACGGTTATGGATTGGGCGCAGATTGTGGAAGCGATGGACACGGACACTCCGGCCAAAAAGCGCGGCCCATATAAGAAGGGAATGTCAAATTAGAGTTCCGCTCCCTAAGCCAGTGGCCGACATTTACAGGGCTGTTGCCGAGCTCGATAAACTGTACGGAACGCATCGGCGAAAATTCACGCCAGACGGTCATTTGGTCGGATCAATCGGCGAAGTGATCGCGGCCGAAGCCCTCGGACTCACGCTGTATCCAAGCAGTCACGCCGGCCATGACGCCCACGATGGAAAGGGCGGCGACGTCCAAATCAAAATGACGGCCGGAAAAAGCGTGGCGATGTACGCCACGTCCGTTCGCCTAGTCGTTCTACAGATCGTTTCGCCGGAGGAAGCCGAAATTGTCTATGACGGCCCTGGCGAGGAAGCGTGGACTCGCGCGCGCGATATGGCGAAGAATGGCCAACACGTAATCAGCCTCGCAAAGCTGAAGGCTCTCGCGGCCGAACAAGCCAAAAATTCAAACTGAGACACTACCAGCGGGCGGCCTGGCTTGGCCCGGCCGCGCGCGTCCGCTAAGCTCGCCAACACTTCGGCCCGCCGCACGCCCGCGTAGGAGGATCGGATGCGATCGACGACCCTCGCTTTCGCCGCGGCGTTGCTGTCGGCTCTCGTCGCCGCGCCGGCGGGCGCCTCCGACAATTCGAAATCGAAGATCGATAAAGATACGCTTCTTGCAAATGGTCCGACCCAGCAGGATCAAGTCGCCCAGGATCAATGGAACCATACGTATAATCAGTTGAACGCGGCGGTGCTCGAAGCAACGCAGATGGTCAGTTTGGCGCAAAGCGAACTGGATTACGCCCAAAGCACGTTGCAGATGTTGCAGCAGTTCTTGTTTCACGGCAGCTCCTTTGACGGAACGCCGGGGTGGGGCTGGGCGGCGGTTCAACTGGCCCAGCAATACACGGTCATCATGATGCCGCAAGGCGGACCTTCGGTGCCCAATCTCGATGCGGGCGTGTATTCGACGCAATTGCTGGAAATGCAGGGGTTACAGAGCTACGCGCAATATATGTCTAGCCGAATTCCGAGCAACAATTTATTGACTCAGATTCAAATAGGCGTCAATCTCACCCAGGATTACGTGCAAAACGTACTGAATAGGATTCAATTGACTTATAGTAACGCCTATGGAGGTCAATACGCGCCGGTCGGCCCAACCGACAATCCTGAGACCAATCAGCTCAACTATTACTTGTCAAATCCCAATCCTAAGACCATCGTTGTCGATTATAATCTTGCGGACCAGGCGCTGGCCTATTGGACGCAGATCGTCCAGGTCGATCAGGTCGTTCTGCAGAGAGCGCAGGCGGCGTTGGCGCAGGCCAACCAACAATTGAGCGATTTCTCCAATACAAGCCCTTCCCCGAACGGGCGCAGGCGCCGAACGCTCCCGGCCAAACCAGTGACGCGGACGATCCCAACAGCGCTACGGCGAACATCGCCGGGGTCAACGCCGCCAACGCCTCGGTGGATGCCGGCGGGGCGGCGGACGGCGGCGACGCCGGGGGCGATTGAGCGCGGAGAGAGGCGCGCCGTCGCGACATGACACGCCCGTATTTCCCTTTTTACTGGCGGCCTGTCGGCGAAGCCCGTTCAATTCCATGTGCGGCGAGCGCTCCTCCCGACCCGAACCCGAAAAGCTGCGCCATGGGGGCTTCTCGACGCGCATCCGATGTGGGTGTGTTGGACGCATCGCGTCGACCGGGCGCGGTCGGCGGGCGCCATGGCGATTCGGCTCGCGGCCTCGGGCCTCGGCGATAGCGAGGCCGTGGCCAATTCGTTCGATATTTCAATGATATTAAGACAGTTCTTTCTGAAAAACGAAATTCATGCTATTCTTTCCGCGTCGACCTTCCCGCCGCGAATTTCAACCACGGCGAAATTCTCCCGGAGAAATTCCTGCGCCGTGGCGCGGCGGGCGAAGGGGGAGCGCAAGCCGCGCATTGTCGGGCGGCGGACGAAGGGCGGCTCGTCGCGAGGCGTCGGTCGCCGCCGCCAATCGCCGCCGAGCCGCGCGCGCCTTTCGCGCCGAGGCCGGCGGCCGAGAAAGCCGAGAGGGAAAGATTCCGCCCCGCAAGCCCTTGAAGGAAAGCAAATCGCGGCAGGAATCGCGCAGCGGGCCGAAGCGTCCAAGCCACGCCGCCGAAATCGCCGGCCGCGGCCGGCCCGACGCTTTCCCTCATCCGAAGGCCATGCCACAATTTCGGCGCGCCTTGCGCCTGGGCGCCGTCCGCCCTCCCGTATGACGGAAATTGCGCCATGAACCGCGAAGTCTTCATCACCTGCGCCGTCACCGGAGCCGGCGACACGCTCGGCCGGCACCCCGGCGTGCCGGTGACGCCGAAAGCCATCGCGGCGGCCTCGATCGAGGCGGCCAAGGCGGGGGCGGCGATCGCCCATATCCATGTGCGCGACCCCGCGACCGGCAAGGCGGCCCGCGACGTGGCCCTCTATCGCGAGGTCGTCGAGCGCATCCGCGCCTCGGGCGTCGACGTGATCCTCAATCTCACCGCCGGGATGGGGGGCGACGTCGTCTTCGGCGCCGGCGAACATCCGCTCCCGCTCAACCCCGCGGGGACCGACATGGTCGGCCCGAGCGAGAGGCTGGCGCACGTGGCGGCGCTCCTGCCCGAAGATCTGCACGCTCGACTGCGGCACGATGAATTTCGCCCTCGGCGACTACGTCATGACCAACACCCCCGCTACGCTCCGCGCCATGGCCAAAAAGGTCCAGGCGCTCGGCGTTCGGCCGGAGTTGGAGGTCTTCGACGCCGGGCATCTGGCGTTCGTCAAGCAAGTGATCGCCGAAGGGCTCATCGACGCGCCCGTCATGATCCAGCTGTGCATGGGCGTCGCCTATGGCGCGCCCGACGATCCGCTCACGCTGATGGCGCTCGTTCATCAGTTGCCGCCGGGAGCGATCTTCAGCGCCTTCTCGATCGGCCGCAACCAGCTCCCTTACGCCGCCATGGCGGCGATTGCGGGGGGCAACGTGCGCGTCGGTCTCGAGGACAACCTGTTCCTCGACCGCGGCGTGCTCGCGAGCAACGGCCAGTTGGTCGAGCGCGCCGCGACGATTCTCACGGCAATGGGCGCGCGCGTGCTCACTCCGGCCGACGTGCGCGCCAAACTGAAATTGAGGCAAACGGGCTGAGGCGATTGTCATGAGCGGGATCCATCGCGTGGGGTCTGGCGGGCGGCGGCGTGATCGGGGCGGGCTGGGCGGCCCGCTTCCTCCTGAACGGGCTCGACGTCGCGGTTTTCGATCCCGATCCCGAGATCGCGCGCAAGCTCGACGCCGTGATCGGCAATGCGCGCCGCGCCCAAGCCAAGTTGTTTCCCGGCGTCTCGATGATCGAGGGAAGCCTGACGATCGCCGCCTCGATCGAGGACGCGGTGGCGGGGGCCGACTTCGTCCAGGAGAGCCTGCCGGAGCGCGAGGAACTGAAGCGCGAGGCGCTCGCCGCCATCGATCGGGCGACGCGCGGCGACGCCGTGATCGCCTCCTCGACCTCGGGCCTGCCGCCGACGCGGCTGCAGTCGGAGATGGGGCGCCCCGAGCGCTTCGTCGTCGGCCACCCCTTCAATCCCGTCTATCTCCTGCCGCTCGTCGAAGTCTGCGGCGGCGAGAGGACGAGCGAAGCGGCGAAGCACACCGCGATGGGCCTCTATCGCGGCCTCGGCATGCGCCCGCTCCATGTGCGCAAGGAAATCGACGGTTTCATCGCCGACCGTCTGCTGGAAGCGCTGTGGCGGGAAGCGCTCTGGCTCGTCAACGACGGCGTCGCCACCACCGAGGAGGTCGACGACGCGATCCGATTCGGGCGGGGCTGCGCTGGTCGTTCATGGGGACCTTTCTCATCTACCGCATGGCCGGGGGCGAAGCCGGCATGCGCCATTTCCTCGCCCAATTCGGCCCGGCGCTGAAACTGCCGTGGACGAAGCTCGAGGCGCCCGAACTCACCGAAGAGCTGATCGATCGCATTTCCGCTCAGTCCGACGCCCAGGCGGCGGGGGTCTCGATCCGCGACCTCGAGGCCCGACGCGACGATTGTCTGATCGCCGTGCTTTCGGCGCTGCGCGAAAATGATTTCGCCGCCGGGGAGGTGGTCAAGGACTACGAGCGGCGCCTGCGCGAGGGGGCTGCGCCGCCGAAGCGCCGCAACGCGATGCGGCGACGCATCGAGGAGGAGCCTCCAGCGGCGCGCGACGCATGACCCTGAACACAAATGCGTGAGGTCTATGTGTTGCGCCGCAAGTCCGGCCATGTCAGCGGTCGATCTCTGCGTCCCTTGGTGTAAGCTGCGGCGCGCCTCTTCCCGTGGGAACCTCGCCGCATGACCATCGTCATCCCCACTGCGACATCGATTGGAGTTCTCCGCCTTGGCGGCGCTCCGCGCTCTTGCTGACGCCGGGGCCGGCGGTTCTCTATATCGTCGCGCGCAGCCTCGAACAGGGGCGCCTGGCCCCCCCGTCTCCGTCTGCGGCATCACCACG
>CAVWKL010000222.1:0-20212 GCA_963755075.1 uncultured Alphaproteobacteria bacterium | reverse complement strand
TGTGTACATCTGCTCGACTCATCGGCCTGCTGGCCTGGCTCAGTTGCGTATTGCTCGGGACTGAAAGTCACCCACGTCGACGCCGGCGACCGCGCCGCGGTCGAGGCGGCGCTGACGCCGGAGACGCGGCTGATCTGGGTTGAGACGCCGGGCAATCCGCTGCTCAGCATCGTCGACCTTGGCGGAATCGCTGAACTTGCGCGCTCGCGCGGCGTCCTCGCCGTCGCCGACAACACCTTCGCCTCCCCGGTCGTCCAGCGGCCGCTCGAGCACGGCTTCGACATCGTCGTCCATTCGGTGACGAAATACGTCAGCGGCCACTCCGACATCATCGGCGGCGCAGCGGTCGTACGCGACGACGGCGACCTGATCGATCGTCTGCGCTTTCTGCAGAATGCGACTGGCGGCGTGCTCGACCCGTTCTCAAGCTTTCTCGCGCTGCGCGGCCTGCGCACGCTGCCGCTGCGGATGGAACGGCACGCCGCCAACGCGCTCGCCGTCGCCCGCTTCCTCGAAGCGCATCCGAAGGTCGAGCAGGTTCGTTATCCCGGCCTGCCCAGCCATCCACAGCACAATCTCGCCGCGCGGCAGATGAGCAGCGGCGGCGGCATGGTGTCGTTCTTCATCAAGGGCGAGCCGGCGGCGGCGGTGCGCGCGCTGGAGCGCGTCCGCTATTTCGCGCTCGCCGAGTCGCTCGGCGGCGTCGAGAGCCTGGTCAGCCATCCCTGGACGATGAGCCACGCTTCGATCCCGGAGGCGCAGCGCCGTTCCGCAGGCATCACGCCTCAGCTCGTGCGGCTATCCGTCGGCATCGAGGACGCCGCAGATTTGATCGCCGATCTCGATCAGGCGCTCGACGCGGCTTGAGGCTCGGACACCGGCCGTCGGCGCGTCGGCGTCAGCGCCGCCTTTCCCAGCTACGAGGATCGCCGATGCCCGATCTGCCGCAGGCTGTCTACGCCCGCAACATGCGCCTGGTCGGCCATTCCAATCAGGGCGGCCGCGGCGACGGACTGCAAGTGATGGTCCATCGCGGCTATGCCTATGTCGGTCATCCGTGGTCGGCCGGCTTCACCATCGCCGACGTGCGCGACCCGAAGCGTCCGGGCGAGACCTGGTTTATTCCGGCCCCGCCAACACCTGGACGATTCACCTGCAGACGCATGGCGATCTTTTGCTGGTCGTCCACGCGCTCGACGTCTTTGCGCGGATGAAACTCGCAGACGAGAAGGCCTATTACGGTGGTTCGGTCGGCGACGCCCTCGGCGAGGCGCAATCGCGCGACTGGTCGGCGGGCGTCGCGATCTACGACATCGCCCGCCCACAGGCGCCGCGGCAGATCGGCTTCTTTCCGATCGCCGGCGTCGGCGCGCATCGCATTTGGCACGACGGTGGCCGCTACGCCTATGTTTCGGCGCTCCTCGACGGCTTCGCCGACTACATCCTGCTAATCGTCGATATTGCCGATCCGACCCGACCGATCGAGGCCGGCCGCTATTGGCTGCCGGGCCTGAACCGCGCCGCCGGCGAGACGCCGGATTGGCCGAGCGACCACCGCTACGCGCTCCACCATGCGTTGGTCGCCGGCGATACGGCTTACGCCTGCTGGCGCGACGGCGGGCTGACCATCCTCGACGTCGCCGACAAGGCGAAGCCGCGGCTGATCGCCCACCGCAACTGGTCGCCGCCGTTCGGCGGCGGCACACATTCGCCGTTGCCGCTACCCGACCGCAACCTCTTGATCGTCGCCGACGAGGCGGTCGCCGACGCCGAAGGGGACGGACGCAAACACGTCTGGGTGTTCGACATTCGGGAGCCCGCCAATCCGGTGTCGATCGCGACCTTTCCAACCCCGGATGATGCGGACTATGCCGCCAAGGGCGCCCATTTTGGGCCGCACAACCTGCACGAAAATCGGCAAGGGTCATTCGTTTCGTCGAGCGTGATCTTCGCCACGTGGCAAAACGCGGGCGTGCGCGCCTTCGACATCAGCGATTCATACCGGCCGCGGGAGATCGGCGCTTTTGTCCCCGCCGCCCCAACCCGCATGATCGACCGTCGCCCCGACCGTCCGAAAGTGATCCAGAGCGCCGACGTGTTCGTCGACGCCGCGGGGCTGATTTATGCGACCGACTACAACGCTGGGCTCTCGATCATCGAGTTCGCCGGCTGAGCGTCAACGTGACGGCGCCTCCGAGCACATGGTGACCGACCTCAATGAAATCGACACGCGAGACCAGAATACGAGTCTAGAGGTCGGGAGTTCGAACCTCTCCGGGCGCGCCAACCCGCGCCATCGAGACAGCAGAGGACAACTGCGGACGGGAGAGGACTCCAGATGTCAGGGAAGGGTTCCAGTAAGGCCCCTCGACGGCGTCACACTCGCTAGCAGTGACGATCATCGACCCGAGTGCAACGTTCGAACCGGTTGCCGAACGTGACGGCCATTGGTCGACAAGAGACGTCCGGTTTCGGATGCAAGAACGAAGTTTCAGACATTCGCCTCACAAGGTGTGAATAGGCGCAGAAGGCTGATCCCACCAACGTAGTGCCAGTTAGTGGATTGCGACGCCGATCGGCGTTCGGACTCTGGGGCCGAGTAACACCTACTTATCGAACGACACAGCGGAATCCGATGTGTGTGGTGGAAGTATCGAGGGGCTGACTTTGACGCGCCGAAGGTCGGTAGCGCAGGCAATAATTTGGCGCGCATAGATGCGAACCGCCTTTCACGACCCTGCTTGCAGAATGATCGACGCTCTCCTTTGGCTGGCAACAGGATTGTTTTTCGGCGGCGGGGCGCGGCAGGGCGTAGACGCTCGCGGTCCATTCCCAGACGTTGCCGATCATGTCGTAAAGCCCATAGCCGTTGGCGGGGAACGCACCGACCGGCGAAGTGCCTTCGTAGCCGTCTTCGGCA
The DNA here is from genome assembly GCA_963755075.1 of uncultured Alphaproteobacteria bacterium. GTDB lineage: Bacteria > Pseudomonadota > Alphaproteobacteria > Rhizobiales > Beijerinckiaceae > Roseiarcus. Next base: position 17,292 of record CAVWKL010000222.1, on the reverse strand, counting down.
AGATTCTCCCAGGGAAACCGGCCTTGCCAGGTGTTCGCCATCGCTCGTCCGTCCGGAGCGAATTCTTCCCCCCAGGCGTAGGTCGCGTCCTGGAGTCCGCCGCGCGCGGCGAATTCCCATTCGGCTTCGGTCGGAATCGCCTTGCCGGCCCAGGCGGCGTAAGCCACGACGTCGTCGAAGGCGACATGGACGACCGGGTGGTCCCAGCGGTCGTCGACGTTGCTCTCGGGTCCCTCGGGGTGCAGCCAATTCGCGCCGGGAACGTACGCCCACCAGGCGCGGTAATCGCGCAAGTCGACCGGGCCGTCCGGTTTCATGAACACGAGTGAGCCGGGCGCCAGTAACGAGGGATCGGCGTCCGGATAGACCGCAGGGTCGGGCGCCCGCTCTGATAAAGTCAGGTATCCCGTCGCCAGCACAAATCTGCGAAACTCTGCATTGGTCACCGGGCGCCGGTCGATCCAGAATCCATCGACGGCCGCGGCGCGCGCCGGCCGCTCCTCGCGATAGAACCTGTTCGAACCCATGATGAAATTGCCGCCAGGGATCCAAATCATGGATCCCCGCTCGACGGAGTCCGGCGGGTGCCCTGGCCGAGCCCCGTCGTGGAGAAGACTCGGGTCCTCTCCACGGCTCACGCCGGCCGGAACCTGTAAGCCTGTCGCATCTGTGTTCGGCGCCGACATTGGGACTACGTTTCCGCAAACTTCTTCGGTACGAAGTCGAGCGCTGATCCCGGCGGGATTAGCTCCTCCTTCTTGGCGCTGTTTTCGAAATCCCTAATGATACGTTGCGCGTGCTGCATCACCCACCAGCGAACGTACCTTTGATTGACCGCCTCGCGCTCCTTCGGGTCTTCCTTCAGGTGTGTGATGCGCGCGAATCCGAGCGGCAGTTCCGGGTCGTGGAAATGCTGCTGCCGCTTAAAGTTGATCTTGAAGTCCTTCCATTTGACCGCATGCAATTCGTCTTTCAGCCAGACGATGCACGATTCCCGATTCGACGTTGTCTGTTCGCCAAGGAAGAATGGGCTCTGGTCGACGCCATCAATCAGCCGGTCAGCCGGCGGCTTGCAGCCGGCGAAACTCAACAACGTCGTGAACATGTCGGTGACGTGAACCATTTCATTGCTTTCGACGCCGGGCTTGATGTGGTTCGGCCAGCGTATCAAGAGCGGCGTGCGAATTCCGCCTTCTGCCGAGCTGAAATACGACCCATCAAAGAATCCGCCAGTGCCGCGGCCGGCGAGATGATCCTCGGCACCGTTGTCGCCGCACATCACCACCATGGTATTGTCCGCGACGCCGAGCTCGTCGAGCTTGTCGACCAGCACGCCGAAGTCATGGTCCAGCATCAAGAGGCAGTCGCCCCACTCGCCGTTGTCGCTCTTGCCGACGAACTCGTCGCGCGGGCTCATCGGGAAATGCATCAGCGAGTGATTGAAATAGCAATAGAACGGCTTGTCCGCCGCAACGCACTTTTCCATGAACTTGAGGGCGCGCTTCTGGTACTCGAGATCGCAGGTCTTCTTGGTCTGCATGGTGAGTTGTTGGTCCAGAAGCGGCCACGCCCCTTTGCCTTTCACCCCTTCGTGCATATGCGAGAAGCCGTCGCGCTCCGGCACGTAGTGCGGATCTTCCGGCCACATGCATTCGTCATAGGTGCGAAGCGGCCCATACCACTCGTCGAAGCCGTGGTCCGTAGGGAAGCGGCCGTCTTCCGCGCCGATGTGCCATTTGCCATAGATCGACGTCGCGTATCCGGCTTCGGACAGAATTTCCGCGATGGTGCGCTCCCATCGGACGATGCCGCCGCCATTGCCTCCCAGCGCAATAGTGTGGTTGCCGGAGCGAATTGGGAAACGTCCCGTCATCAGCGCCGAACGGGTTGGCGTACACTGCGGCTCGACGACATAATGCGTAAGCTTCGCGCCTTCCTTCGCAAACTTGTCCATGCGCTTGGTGTCGGCGCCGCGCAGGATGCCGCCGCCGTAACAACCCAGTTCTCCCATTCCGAGATTGTCCACGTGGAAAAACAGAATGTTTGGTCTCGTGGTCATTTTGTAGCCCTGAGTTCGTGGCGCGACTTCGCGTCGCTTGATAAATGTTGTCCCGTCGCGATCACGCCTGCACTGTCAAAGCGGTTCTGCTTGCTCAAGCCAATGACTGCGCCAAGCCCAGAGGGCTCAATCGCGGCAGAGAGTCGGGATGAGCTCCGATGCGCAAGAGATTCAGGCAGTGATGCTTCAACCGGACGAAGCCCGCCTCGACGACGAGGTCCGCATGGCGCGGCCGCGCAAACGGCACGCGGATATTCTCGATGATCCGGCCCGGTCTTGGGCTCATGACCAGGATATGGTCGGCGAGGAATAAAGCCTCGTCGATATCATGGGTGATAAAGACAACGGTGGTGCGCACGCGGCTCCAAATGTCCAGCAGCAGTTCCTGCATCATTCGGCGGGTCTGCGCATCCAGCGCGCCAAATGGCTCATCCATCAGAAGAAGGCGCGGGCGGTTGATAAGGACGCGCGCGATCTCCACCCGCTGTTGCATCCCGCCCGACAGCTGGGCGGGATAGTGGTCGGCAAAGCCTTGGAGGCCGACGAGCTCCAGCATCTCCCGCGCCTGGGCGCGCCGCGCGGCTTTGCCAACGCCGCGCATCTTGGGGCCGAAGGCGACATTGTCGACCACCCTCTTCCAGGGAAAGAGTGTGTGATGCTGGAAGACGATGCCGCGATCAGGGCCCGGTCCGGCAACGGGTTTGCCATCGACGGCGAAGCGGCCGCGCGTGGCGGCGATATGGCCGGCAAGAGCGCCGAGCAGCGTGGACTTGCCGCAACCGGAGGGTCCTAGAAGGCAGACGAACTCGCCTGGCGCCACCGAGAAGCTGATGTCCTGGACAGCCTCGAACGCCTGGTCGCCGCTGCCAAGCGCGACAGACAAATGCTCGATGTCGATCCGGCCCGCAGACGCAGACCGAGCGTCGTAAACTGCGATCATCGCACGACCCCGGCAATGCGACGCCAGGGCATCAAGCCCTCCCCGACACGCCGCAGCAGCAGTGAGCTGCCCATGCCCAACAGCCCGATCAGGAGCATGCCGACCACGATGTCGGCGTAGTTCTGCAACGTATAGGATTCCCAGGTGTAGTAGCCGATGCCGAATTGGCCCGAGATCATCTCCGCTGAGATCAGACAGAACCACGACGTACCCATGCCTATGGCGAGACCGGTGACGATGCTCGGCGCGGCCCCCGGCAGCACGACTTCCCAAAGAATGGCGCGGCTACCGCCGCCAAGACTTCGTCCCGAGGCGACGAGGCGCGGATCGACCGACTCCACCCCGTGAATGGTGTTGAGAAGGATCGGGAACAACGCTCCCGTAAACGTGACGAAGATCATGGACAATTCTGACGACGGGAACATCAAGACGGCCAGGGGAATCCAGGCGACCGCCGGCACCGGCCGGAGCACTTCCAGCGGAGGCAACAGCACGTCCTTCGCCCGCCGCGATCGCCCGATCGCAAGACCAAGCCCAATTCCGATCGCCGCCGCGGCGACAAAGCCCCCGAACACCCGGCTCAGACTGGCGCCAATGTCAGCCATGAGCTTTGAAGAATGCAAGAGATCCATGGCGGCATTGGCGACCTCAAAAGGCGCAGGAACATTGCGGAAGGAGACGACGCCAAGATCGAGCCGCAGCGTCGAAGCGAAGTGCCACGCGATCAGACAGACGCCAAGGGACACTGCGCGCAAAAGCAAGCGACCGGCGGAAACGTCAATCTTCATCGATGAGGCCATTGTTCGAGCCGTTCAGGGGTTGGCGACAATGGCGTTGCGGGCGCCGGCGAAGTCCAGGACCACGCCGCCCTGCGTCTTGGCCCATCCCTCAGCGGCCTCCTTAAGCAGAAAGGCGTCGAGGGCGCCGTCGGCCGAGCGCACATACCAGGCCTTGTCGCCGAGTAGCTTGATGCCGCTCTGATGGTCCTGGGCATAGAAGACTCGCGTGGTCTGGCTGTCCTTCTCCAGCTTGGCGAGCGCCGTGAGGGCGATCTCCGGCGAGCCGTAATGGCGCACCAGCGGTTCGCCCTTCACCCGAGATCTCCGCGACGCGCTTGGGATCAGCAATCTGTTCGCCTGTCGCCGCGTCTTTGGCATTTAGAGGCAGTTGAGAATAGTTCTTCAGTTGAGCGTCGTAATCCAGGCCGGCCTGGACGAAAGCGGCGCGGATGAATTTGTCGGTGACGAAGCTATCTACGTCGAGACCGCTGTCGGTCTTTTTCAAAAGCTTGAGCGTCTCGATCGACGTCGCGACGGCCTGGCGATATTCCGGCTTCCAGGTGAAATCACGGGTTTGCAGGCCTAGAGGCCCGTGAAAGAGATAGTCGACCTCCGCGTCGACGCCGGTCACTTTGGCGATCAGTTCGCTGTATTTCTCAGGCTCGGCCGAGATCAGCCGGTCCGCCTCTATGGCGGCGCGAAGATAGGCGACAACGATTTCGGGATACTGCTCGGCGTAGGCGGCGTCGACGAGGGCCCCGTGGAAGGTGGGCGCGTCGGCTTGCGAACCGTCATAGATCTTGCGCGCAAGGCCGCGCCACGGAAACAGCTCGGCGAACGGCACGAAGTCCGCATGCGCGTCGATCTTCCCGGCTTGCAGCGCCGATCCAGCCACCTCCGGGGCCTGTGTGATGATATTGACGTCAGTCTGCGGATCCCAGCCCAATGCCTTGACGGCCCGCAGCAGCATGCCGTGTGAGGTCGAGGCGAACGGTACCGATATTGTCTTGCCCTTGAGCTCTGAGAGCGACTGAATCGGCGAGTTCAGGGGTACGACGATGCCGTTGCCGCTCCCCTTGACGCTGCCGGAGAGCACGCTGATGAATAGGCTCCGGCGTCCGGCCTTCTGGAAGGCGACGCCGTTCAGCGAGCCCGGAAAATCGGCCATGGCGCCAAAATCGAGCTTGCCGGCCACCATTTCGTTGGTCAGCGGCGCGCCGCTGGTGAAGTTCTTCCACTGGATGTCGTAAGTCGCGTCTTTGTATTTCCCATCGTGCGGGAGGAATTTTTCCAGCAGCTTCAATTCGCGGATGATTAGACCCCCGGTCGCGCAGTTTATCGTCGTGTCCTGGGTACCGACCGCGATGCGGATCGTTTCAGCTTTTGCAGCGGCGATCATCGCACCCGAGACCAGCAGGGCCCCTAAGATTCTGAAAAGACGCATAACGGGCCTCACCTGGGGTTTTGCGAGTCTGCATCGGGTTTAGATGTGCTTCATTGAAATCCATTCTGTCTATAGCTTTAGTCGTTTTTTGATGTTACCCGAAGCAATTAGTTTGCAAGCGAAGCGCGGACCTCGCGAGAAGAAGCACAAGATCGCCTCGCGCTTCCCAGGCGTCTTAGCGGCGGACGACAAAGTCGGGGCCCCCGGCCGCCCATCCAGAACAGAACTATGCGTCGGAGAAGATCATGCTCGCGCGACAACATGTGGCAGTTATCAAGCAGCCCGCGCGGCGCAAGTCCGAAGAACTGATGCCGCTCCCGTCCCTGCCCGGGCCGACCGCCCTATTCTTGAGCGAGGCGATCGACGGCCTCTATGAGGGCGCTGATTTTCTGAGCCGATTGTCGCCTGGGGAGCTTGCCCGAATGCGCTCTGCCGGGCGTCAGCTACTTTTCAAAGCAAATGAGCAAATCTTTGCGCAGGGCACACCGCACGAGGGCATCTTTCTCATCGACAGCGGGCGTGTGCGCGTCTTCTACAGCGCCCCATCCGGCCGCGAGATTACCTTGGCGCACTGGACGAAGGGCCATTTCATCGGCGGTCCGGAGATTTGCGGCGGCGGCATTCACATGTGGTCCGGCGAAGCCCTAGAAGAATGCCGCGTCACCATCCTGCCGAGCGCGGAGGTACAAACCCTGATCACTCAAGTGCCCAACTTCGCATTGTGTCTGATCGAGGGATTGGTGGCGAAGGGCAAATGCTATTCCGCGATGGCGCAGATGCTAGGGACGCGATCCGTGATCGAGCGCCTCGCACAGTTCCTGGTCAATTTGGGTGAGCTCTATGGCGTCTCAGACGGGAGCGCCGTCATCATCAACCGCAAGATTACGCACGACCAGATCGCCGCCATGGTCGGCTCGACGCGGCAGTGGGTGACGTTGATGCTCAAGCGCTTCAAAGAGCAGGGCATTGTCTCCATCCACGGCCGCTTCATCCGCGTCGATCGGCCAGAACGCCTGCGAGAAATGCTCTTCAAGGACGACGGCTGAAACGTCGGCTCAAACGCCCTTGCGACCAAGCGCCCAGCGGACCGTCTTACGAACGCTCGCGCTCGAGGAAATCGTGCGCCCAGAGACGCTTCAGTTCTTCGCTAAACGTAAACGGCCGCCGGGGTGGCTTCGCAGCCACTCTTATTTGGAGCAAAGCGCGCAATGGTCTCCGGCGGTTTGACGCTCGATCATTTCCCGTGCGCGTCCCGATAACGGATGCCTTCTCTGACCTCGTAGATGGCTTCGTTGATTGGCCGCGTCTCTCCTTGTCACCGGCTACTCGGGCGAGTTTCGATATCGCATCACGAGACGACGGCTTGAGCTTGAGGCCCAAGCGGCGGCGAGTTGATTCAGACCTTCACTCGCTGCTAGGCAGCTCGTTCCTCCGACACGCCTGTAGGCGCACGGAGATCCATAATGACCACTGGCGGCTCATCGACCGAGGGAACGAGAATATCTGCCTCCCCATCGGCTATCGCGGTCCTGTCTTCCAATTCGTGCTCGGCAGCGAACCAAAACTCATCGCTTCGGCCCTCCGGGCTCCCAGCCCGCTGCCAAAGCTCATATGCCCGCTCGCGGACAAGCTCATGAATGCCGCTCATTTCCGTCTCCGTGCCAAATCGGCGCTCAACATGCCGCCTCGTCTCAACGGCGCTGAGCACTGCGGTTCCCCTGTTGGTGCCGTTCAGGCAAATCACCCGCTTTCTTGCTTGTATTTCATCTGGGTGACGGCAACGTGGCGAAATCGGTTGCTCATCGCGCCGTCCCTCAGTTAGGGGGTCGCCGCCGCTCTCATTGCGTCGACAGCCGAAACCGCCAAACTGACCGGCAAGCGGCACGATAACGTGCTGCGCGACGCGGACGCCCGAGCTAACGCGGTCAGACTCGCACCCGCAATCGTGCCTTGTTGCAAGGAAGTTGTTGCAACGTTGCAAGGCCGGGAGAAGCTTCAATTTGCACAATGGCTTCGCTGGCGCGACGTCAGCGGGTCCTGAGGGCACGCGGAGTCGCGTTTGAACTTCGTCGTTGCCCTGACCATCACCCTCGGCAGCGTGCTCGCGGGCTATGCGGCGACCGGCGGCGTGCTCGATCAGCCGTTCGAGTTCCTAATCATCTGCGGCGCGTCGATCGGAATCTTCATCGTCGCCAACCCGCTGCCGACGATCAAGGACGCGGGCAAAGCGATCTTCGAGGCGATCACCGACCAGACGCCCAAGCGGCGCGACTATCTCGATCTGTTGAACGCGCTACACGCGCTGATGCGCGAACCGGACGAAACGCCTTCTGACACTGCCTTGACGGGTCGTGTCCCCAAGGGACGGAAGAGGCCGCCGGAAGTCTCCAGCGGCCGACGTGTTGTTTGAGAATGCGAAGGTGTCAGTTCGGCCAGCAATAGTGGCCTTCCGGGCCGATGTGCATTCCGGGTGGGCAGGCGATGACTGTACCACGGTTGGTGCCGAAAGACGTATCGAACCGATTGCAGCGCTTGTCCGGGCCATAGGCGTACCAGCCGGCGCCACAATGCTCAGCTACGCGCACGATTTGCTGATCGCCGCCGTTTAACGGGGCTGCCAACATGCTGGCGGATGCCGCCGTAGCCGCGCTAGCGGCCAAACCCAAACCGAGCACAAGAGTTCTCCAACATCGTTTTCCCCTCGGTGTGTCACAAACGGCCGTAAGCGCGCAGGATCTGAAGCGAGTGAGGGTGGGACAGCAACCGACACCGAGAGTGAACTTGGCCGAAACGGAGGACGGTCCACCAGGTGCTACGACCTCGCACCAATAGCGCTCGTGCGACAGTCTGTCGCATACCAATCATGCGATACTCCGGCTCGCTAAGATGTTGACGCGGTTGCGCGAATGCGCGCGAGACTGCGGCGACTCGGTGGGTGTTTGCGAGGTTGGGCGGTCTCCGATCGCCAGCGAACGCCTTCGCGCGCTCGCAGAATTAACGAAGCGTTGCCGCACCACCGCTACATTTGACGCGCTCGTGACGCTATAGCGCGAGACATGCAGGAGACGATCATGGACCTCGACGGCGCGCTCGCCGCTCACGCTGACTGGAAGATCAAGCTGCGCGCGGCGATTGACAACCATGAGAATATCGACGTCGCAAAGTTATCGAAAGACAACTGCTGCGCGTTCGGCATGTGGTTGCATGGCGAAGCCAAGCAAAAACTAGCGCAGTTCAAGGCGTATCCTGTCTGCGTAGAGGCGCACGCTGGGTTCCATCGCGAGGCTGGCAAGGTGGGTCAGTTGATCAATCAGCAGAAATACGAGGAGGCGCGCAAGGCCCTCGGTGTTGGCTCGGCCTACGGGACCGCCTCCTCCGGCGTCGGCGTCGCCATCCAGCGCCTGAAGAAGGAGTCCGGCCTTTAAACTCCTGGGTCGCCGGCCGCACGCGACGCCATCCATTTCGGTGATGGGTTCCGCCTGTTCAGACGTCCGCCATCGGCATCCAGGGAGGCCGCCAAGCATGTGGCTGGAAGTCGCTTCCCGGCCGCGAGGCGGTTTCGCCGCGTCCGGTAAGCCGATCCCATTGTTAACGCGGGTTGGCGACGAGGCCAGGCCGCATGACCGAAATCCGCCGCTCCGTCGCTCACACGGCGGCGAGAGGCGGTTCAGGACCCAGAACGTTGCTTAGACCGGCGGTTCCTTGCGATCCGGCTAGTCAGTAGGTGGAGAGGTAAGTTGACCGATTTTCTCGCCACGGCGATCACCGCGCACATGGCATGGCGCAGCCGATTGATGACCGCCATCCAGGACCGCCGCACGCCCGATCCTGCCGTCGTTCGTTCCGATTGCAACTGCCCGCTCGGCAAGTGGCTCTATGGCGAGGGCAAGCAGCACGGTCAACTCACGGAGTACAAGGCGCTGCTCGAGCAGCACAAAAAGTTTCACCTGACCGCCGCCTCGGTCGTCGATTTCATTAACGGCGGCCAGATCGACAAGGCGAAAGCGTCGCTTGAAAACGGCGCGTTCAGGACGCAGTCGAGGTTCGCTGTCGAGGCGATCGACGATCTGCGCAATGTCCTTGCCCGCAAGCCTAAGCAGAGACGGAAGCTGTTCGATCGGGCGTCGATCTCCAAGAAGGCGGCGGCGGGGATCGCCTTCGTCGCGCTTCTCGGCGTCGCCGCTCCGGAAGCGATGGTCTTGCGCATCGATTCGCAGGGATTGGACCCGCAGGCGGTCGCAACCCTTCAGATGTTGGCGTTCGCCTGGGCGGTCGTCATCGCGGCGGCGGCCGGGCGTCTGGCCTGGTGGGTCAACCGCTGCGTAACCGCGCCGATCGCCCATCTCACCCAGGCGATGCTGAAGCTGGAGCGCGGAGACGAAGACGCCGAGGTCCCGACGCTCAAACGACGCGACGAGATCGGCGAGCTCGCCGAAGCGGTGCAGGCGTTCAAGGCCGGCGCAGCCGAAAGGAAACGGCTCGATGCGGAAGCCCAATCCCTGCGCGCCAGCGCCGAGTCGGCCCGCGACGCCAACGCCAAAGCGCAGCAGGAAGCGATTGACCACGAGCGCGCCGTCGTGGCGGAGTCGATTGGCGCTGGTTTGACGAGCTTGGCGGGCAAAGACCTCACCTACCGAATGTCGTCGGACATCCCCGAGGCGTATCGGAAGCTTCAAGTCGATTTCAATTCTGCGATCGGTCAGGTCGACGAGGCGATGCGCAGCGTCACCGAAGGTATGGACGCGATCAGGACTGGGACCAGCGAGATCTCCAATGCTTCCGACGACCTGTCGAAGCGCACGGAGCAGCAGGCCGCCAGTCTAGAGGAGACGGCGGCGACCGTCACCGAGATCGCCGAAACGGTTAAGCGGGCGGCGGAAGGCGCTAGGCACGCCCGCGACCTCGTCCGCAACGCAAAGGCCGACGCCGACAACAGCGCCGCCATCGTTAGCCAAGCCGTCGGCGCGATGAACGCCATCGCCACATCGTCTCAGCAGATTGGCCAGATCATCGGCGTCATCGACGAGATCGCCTTCCAGACCAATCTGCTGGCGCTCAACGCCGGCGTCGAGGCGGCGCGCGCCGGCGACGCGGGTCGCGGCTTCGCCGTGGTTGCCTCCGAAGTCCGTGCGCTCGCCCAACGCTCGGCTGGGGCCGCCAAGGAGATCAAAGGGCTGATCTCGCAATCGTCGGCGCAAGTCGACAGTGGCGTCAAGCTGGTCGGCGAGACGGGGCGTTCGCTTGAGCGCATCGTCGTGCAAGTGTCGCAAATCAATACTGCGGTTTCCGAAATCGCCGCTGGCGCAGACGAACAGGCTGACGGCCTACAGCAGATCAATATCGCGGTCGATCAAATGAACGTCTTCACGCAGCAGAACGCGGCGATGGTCGAACAGTCGACCGCGGCCAGCCGTTCGCTATCCAACGAAGCTGTGAAAATGGCTCACTTCGTCAGCCAGTTCCAGGTCGGCGGGCCAGCGGCCGAGGAGACGATCCGCAGCGAGTTGAGGAAGGCCGCGCCGCATGTCTTCCGCGAGGGACCGCGACCGGGATCCGCGGTGAAGGAAGGTCCTACCGTTCGCGCCAAGTTCGAGCCGGCGCGGCAACCCGCAGCCAGAGCTGTTGCGGCAGCGGGGGCGCGAACGGCCTCGGGCGGCGAGGGAACCAAGGACTGGAAGGAGTTTTGAGAGGGTTAGGCGGCGCGTCGGTTTCTCGACTCGCGCTTTCGAATATTGGACGAACCTTGGAAAGCAAGAGGTGCTCCCGTGATCAACGACGCGCAGCTCGGCCCAGGCAAGCGGACCGAACTGATCGCCTTCAACATTGGCGAGCAGGAGTTTTGTGTGAGCACGACCTCAGTGCGCGAAATCCGGGGTTGGACGCCCACGACAGCCTTGCCGCATGCGCCGGACTTTGTGCTCGGCGTCGTCAACCTGCGCGGCGTCGTCCTGCCGATCGTCGATTTGGCAGTTAGGCTTGGCTTTCCGTCAACCCAGCCGACAGCGCGCCACGCCATCATCGTCGTCGAAGCTGGCGATCAGGTCGTCGGCCTGTTGGTCGACGGCGTCTCCAACATCTTCACCGCCGACGAGGAACAGATCCAATCGACGCCGGAAATCGCCGCTGAGACGGCTAAGCGCTATATTCGCGGGGTGATAGCCATGGAGGGACGCTTAATCGGCGTCATGGACATCGCCAACTTGCTACCAGCGCCGTCGAAGGAGCCCGTCGCGGCCTGATCGCGTGATGTGGCCTTCGGCGGCAAGCACTCGCGCGCTTTGCAATTTGGCGCATCGTTCGTGCGCGAGCGGACGCCGCAGTTGGGTTGCGCCATCTTGATGAAGTTCACCGAACTCAGCGCAGATTGGCGCCGTGATCTACACCGGCTTGGGCCTAACCGTGTCGGCTGGCTCGACGGCGCGGATCGTTTCTGCGCCTACCTGCAATACATAATGTAGCAGGCGGCGCCGCGCGGCGTTCGCACAGCGCATTCCCGCAATGCGATGCCCTTCGCGGTCGCGATATAGGCGGCGGTGCCCCAACCGGAAGCGCCGGTCGTACCTCGCGCCGCGCAGTACCATGCCTCAGCAGGCGCAGAGGCAACGATAGCGAGGCTGCCCAAGACTGAAAGGCCGCCGACCAACGCCAATGCGATGCGGATTGCTTTCATGCTCGCCTCCAACACTTGCGTGACCCAACGAGGCGGGCATGGTCAGCGGCGAATGGCGCTCAATCAAGAGAAGAAAGACGATATAAGCGAGCGTCGTTTTGCCGCACGACCGACGCGCTAGACTGCAGCGCGCCTGCAACGCCTCATGGCGCCCCTCGACACGCCCCCGTTCGCGCAGCGTTTCAAAGCGCGCCGATCCACGCAGCGCTTCCTGCTGGGGGGCGCGACGGATTTGGTCCTACAAAAAGGGCCCCGCGAGCGACTTTCACTTTGGCATCCGCAGGACTGTGACGGCGCTCAGTTGAAAGTGTTCGCGCTGCTTCGTGTCTAGGTTCGTCGCGTCGCAATCAATCGCCGTGATCGGGCCGCCCGCGTTGCTCGTCGTGAGGCGGCAGGTCCCACGTAGGCGATTGTTTTCGAACTGCTCCTTGTCGGGCAGGTCGACGCGCGAATCGTTGATGACGATAACGTGGTCAGTCGGCGTCGGCTGGCTGATCTGATCGCCAAAAAAGAAGATGACGCCCTGCGCCGTTGCGAAAGCGACAAACTCCTGCCCGTTGGTTCGAACCGCGTACATAGCCTGAGGGCCGCAGGCCAGCGGCTTGCCGAGAAATTGCGCGACGCAAGTGCCTTTCATCGAGACCAAGGACTTGGTGTCAGGCGTTTGCGAATAGGCGAGACCAGGCAAGCCTAAGGTCAGCGCGACGGCGAAAATGACCTGGGACCGATGCATCTCATGCTCTCCTTGTGCATTGGCGCGATGCAAGACCGTCGGGAGCGAAGCGGTCGCCGCTAGCGCGGAAACCATGAGATGGCCAACCTATGATCCAGCGAGGATCAGCGCGCGCCCGCCCCTCAGAAGCAGGCGATAAATTCTCTGAACACCCAGCCGAACGGGTGGCCGTCTTTGGCGCGAACAATGAAGGCCCAAGGCCTCCCGTTGGCGTCGTCGCGCGTATCGACGATTGCAACAAGCAGGCCATTGTTCAGCGCTCCGACGATCGGCCCGTTGGGCGCGACGCGCACGTTAAGGGGCGTGCCGGTCGGGTCCATGACCCGGCAGCGGTTCTGCGCAACGGCGTGGCATGGCCGAGCAGTCACCTGCAAGAGAGACGGCGGTGGTCTGCACCCCCTTGAAGCCTATCTTGCCTATTCCGGTGGATTGACTAGGGATATGAGCGCCCGAGCACTCGGATAGCCAAGCGGTGGATCAAACCCTCCTCATTGCGGCGGTCATCGCTTGCGTTTCGCTGCTCTACGCCACGGCCGGACAATCCGGCGGGACAGCTTTCCTGGCTGTCATGGCCTTTGCTTCCTTTCCCGCGGTCGAGATGCGAGCGACGGCGCTTCTTCTGAACATCGTCGCCGCCAGCTACTCCACATGGCGCCTGCACCACAGAGCAGCGATCGATCGCAGGCTCTTCATGCAGGTGACGCTTCCATCACTTGTTGCGGCGTTCACAGGCGGGTTGCTGGTGCTCGGCGGCCGAACGTACTTCTTGCTGACGGGCTTCTTGCTGGTGATGGCTGCCGGCGTGATATTGCTCAGACGAACGGCTGACACCGTTGAAGCTCGGCCGGTTCACTTTCTTCAGGCCGGTCTCGTCGGGACAGGAGCCGGCTTCATCTCAGGGCTCACTGGAGTTGGCGGCGGCGTGTACCTGACGCCGATGATCATCAGTCTTGGCTGGGTGTCGCCGAGGCGAGCGGCGACGCTTACGCCGCCTTTCATTCTCTGCAATTCCGTGCTCGGTTTGGCCGGCGTCCTTCTCGCGGGGCAAAGGCTTGCGACCGGCACGACGCTCTACGCAATTGGCGCGCTCGTTGGCGCAATGTTGGGGACCGCCATCGGCATACGCTGGATGTCGGAGCGAGCTACGCGATACGTCCTTGCCGTCATTCTCCTTCTGGCCGGTCTTCGTCTCATATTCCGCTGAGCGCCTTGAGGGGCGGCTCCGAACATGCTGTCGGGTCGGGCAAGCTCCAGACCTCTAAGCTCACCGCGCGGCGGCAGCGGAGGTAGCGACGCGGATCGGCAAGTCCGCCTCCTCAGTGTTCGCCGAAGCTCCCTCACCCCCGTATGTCCGCTCTCGGCGACCGCCTCAGTAGCTCGGACCGGCCGTAGTGGGCGCAATCACGACGATGGATTCGCTCGCACCGCGAGCGAGGCGAATGCATCGAGCGCGCGTTCGTCGGCGGGCTTTCCCGTCCGATCGCGCCATCCCAGGAATGAGACGAGGTCGACGACGACCATTCTGCCGTCGATCCCCGCCATCGCCAGACCGATGCAAAGACCCCAGCGCGCGCGCAGCCAATCCTCGTGGTCGCAATAGCCCATCAATTCGCCAATCGTCGCTTGCGCATCAGCGAACTCGTCCCGGGCGACAATTCCAATGGCCGCGGGCGCAATCATCACCCACTCCCACGATGCAGCAAATTCCCGGCCTGGCGGCGACGACGCCCAATTCGCAAGTCCGATCGTCCGAAGGAGTCGCTGTCGGTGTTCCGACGGCGCAGCGCGTCCGGTAGGATCGTCATGGCGTCGTGGTTGCTTTCCCAATCTGGTCGCGGTGCGTCACTTGACCCCCACCGATCGCATGCGAACAATCCCACGAAACAACTGGAGGCTAATTGCAACTATTTGCGTAAAATTGACCGATCACATGGACAGTGCGGTAACGCCGTTGGGCGCTCGGAAGCGACCAAGCGTCGAGGATTGACCCCACCGAGGCAAACCCAACTGAGAGGTCGCGACGCCGACCGGCATCAGAACTTCGCGCAGATCCAGCGTCAGCTATTGACAAACGCAGTACCGGTCGGGAGCAGCTGCAATGGGCGCAATGCGGGCTGTCTGCCTATGCCTGGAGCTGGCCGGGAACGGACTGGCGGGTTTGGATGATCGAAATGGCCAAGCAGACGTTCGCTGCTGCGACGTGCCGTGGCAGCCCGCCACGCGAAATGGTCGATCTACCGTTTGGGGCGGACCTCACGCAGCTCGCCTTCAGACGCGATAGCGCAGCGCCTCTAACAGCACGACAAATGCCGGCGTCGGTTGGCGGCGGCTTGGATAGTAAAGGTGATATCCGGAAAAGGGCGGGCACCAATCACCGAGAACACGGATCAGTTCGCCGCGAGTGAGCGGCCCGCTGACCTGCTCCTCGGGTAGGCAGGCGAGTCCGACGCCGGCGAGCACCGCTTTCAGCCGCAAGTCGATCGTGTTGAACACGAGTTGTCCGTCGACACGCACCCTAAGCTCGTGACCACCTTTCTCAAATTCCCAGGCGTAGATGCCGCCATACGTCGGCAGCCGCAAGTTGATGCAATTGTGCTCGGTGAGGTCGTGCGGCGTCTTTGGCTTGCGGCGCTGGGCGAAGTAGGAGGGCGCGCCGACGACGGCCATGCGCATATCGGGGCCGATCCGCACGGCGATCATGTCCTTGTCCACCTGCTCGCCAAGGCGCACGCCGGCGTCATAGCGCTCGGAGACGATGTCGGTCAGGCCCTGGTCGACGATGACCTCCACCTTGATGTCGGGATAGTCGGGCAGCAGCTTCGCTATCGCCGGCCACAGGATCGCGCTTGCCGGGTGCTCGCCGGCGGTGATGCGGACTGTCCCGGCTGGTCTTTCACGCAGTTCGCTCAGCGCCGCCAGTTCGGCGTCGATTTCGTCGAAGCGCGGCGCAACGACCGCGAGCAGCCGTTCGCCGGCCTCGGTCGGCGCGACGCTGCGGGTCGTGCGGGCCAAGAGGCGAACGCCGAGGCGCGCCTCCAACGCGCGAATGGTGTGGCTGAGCGCCGATTGCGACACGCCGAGCTTCGCCGCCGCCTTGGTGAAGTTTCGCTCCCTCGCCACAGCGACGAAGGCGATGACGTCGTGGAAGGCGCGTTTCGGCATTCATGAATCTCATTCATAACCGCATGCCGATCATACCATCTTATTGCCTGCGCCGGCACGGCCTAACTTCGAGCCCATGAGGCGGGGGTCGCAGGCGTCGCGACAAGTTCGGAGACGAAGTCATGCTGAAGCGCATTCTCGGAAAGAGTGGCCTGGAGGTCTCGGCGATCGGCCTCGGCTGCATGGGACTGAGCCACGCCTACGGCCCAGCCGTCGACAAGCAATCTGGGATTGCGCTGATCCGGGCGGCGGTCGAGCGCGGCGTGACCCTGTTCGACACCGCCGAAGCCTATGGCCCGTTCGCCAACGAGGAACTCGTCGGCGAGGCGCTCGCGCCGGTGCGCGATCAAGGTCGTGATCGCGACCAAGTTCGGCTTCGACATCGATCTGAAGACGGGGGCCCGCAGCGGCGGCGTCAACAGCCGCCCCGACCACATCAAGGCGGTCGCCGAAGCGTCGCTGAAGCGGCTGAAGACCGACGTCATCGACCTCTTCTACCAGCACCGCGTCGACCCGGCGGTTCCGATCGAGGACGTCGCTGGCGCCGTCAAGGATCTGATCCGCGCCGGCAAGGTCAGGCATTTCGGCCTGTCGGAGGCCGGCGCCCAGACGATCCGCCGCGCCCATGCGGTCCAGCCGGTCACGGCGGTGCAAAGCGAATACTCGCTGTGGTGGCGCGGGCCGGAAGCGGAGATCCTGCCGACGCTGGAAGAACTCGGGATCGGCTTCGTTCCGTTCAGCCCGCTGGGGGCCGGCTTCCTGACCGGGGCCGTGAACGCGGCGACGAAATTCGAGGGGTCCGACTTCCGCGCCAGCGTGCCGCGTTTCGCTCCCGACGCGATGAAGGCGAACCTGGCGCTGGTCGAGTTGCTGCGCGACGTCGCGAAGCGCAAGGGCGCGACGCCCGCCCAGATCGCGCTCGCCTGGCTGCTCGCCCAGAAGCCGTGGATCGTTCCGATTCCGGGGACGACGAAGGTTCATCGCTTGGAAGAGAACCTCGCGGCGGCCGGCGTCGAACTGACCGCCGCCGATCTCGCCGCAATCAAAACGGCGGCGGCGAAGATCGAACTCAAGGGTGAGCGGCTGCCCGAAGCAGCGTTGAAGATGACCGGCCTCTAGGCGGTGGATGATGAATGCGCGATCAGCAGAAAGACCCCACTGAGAAAAGGATCGTCACAATGGAAATCAAACGAAACGGCTCCCGACCGTCTGGAAAGGGACCAGCCGAATACTTCGCCGGCGCCGTTCGCGTCGACCCGCTGTTCCGGGCGCCCGAACCGGCGCGCGGCTTCGGCGCCAGCGTCACCTTCGAGGCCGGCGCCCGCACCGCGTGGCACACCCATCCGCTTGGCCAAACGTTGATCGTCACAGCGGGTCTCGGCTGGGCGCAGCGCTGGGGCGAGCCGAAGGAAGAGATTCGGCCTGGCGACGTGGTCTGGTTTCCGCCGGGCGAGAAGCATTGGCACGGCGCCGCGGCGACCACGGCGATGACCCACATCGCTTTT